>NZ_JBEKVH010000080.1:0-19899 GCF_049514155.1 Roseiarcus sp.
TCAAGTACGGCTCCGGCACCGGCACGAATTTCTCCCGGCTGCGCGGCGAGCACGAGAAGCTTTCCGGCGGCGGCCGCTCGTCCGGCCTGATGAGCTTCCTCAAGATCGGCGACCGCGCCGCCGGCGCGATCAAGTCGGGCGGCACGACGCGCCGCGCCGCCAAGATGGTCGTCGTCGACGTCGACCATCCCGACATCGAGGCCTTCATCGACTGGAAGGTCAAGGAAGAGCAGAAGGTCGCCTCGCTGGTCGCCGGCTCCAAGGTGGTCAAGCGCCACCTCAAGGCGATCATCAAGGCCTGCGTCAATTGCGAAGGGCCCGGCGACGATTGCTTCGCCATCGACAAGAACCCGGCGCTGAAGCGCGAGGTCAAGCTGGCGCGCCGCGACGACGTGCCCGACGGCATGATCAAGCGGGTCATCCAGTTCGCCCGCCAGGGCTATACGAATCTCGAGTTCGACACCTACGACACCGACTGGGAGTCGGAGGCGTACCTGACCGTCTCCGGCCAGAACTCCAACAATTCGGTGCGCGTCACCGACGCCTTCCTGCACGCGGTCGAGGCCGACGGCGACTGGAGCCTGACGCGCCGCCTCGACGGCAAGGTCCACAAGACGCTGAAGGCCGCCGACCTGTGGGAGAAGATCGGCTTCGCCGCCTGGGCCTCCGCCGACCCCGGCCTGCAGTACCACACGACGATCAACGACTGGCACACCTGCCCGGAATCGGGGCCGATCCGCGCCTCCAATCCGTGCTCGGAATACATGTTCCTCGACGACACGGCGTGCAATCTCGCTTCGCTCAACCTGCTGCCGTTCCGCGATCCCGAGACGCGCACCTTCGACGTCGCCTCCTACGAGCATGCGGTCAGGCTGTGGACGCTGACGCTCGAGATTTCGGTGGCGATGGCGCAGTTCCCCTCCAAGGAGATCGCGCGGCTGTCGTACGACTACCGCACGCTCGGCCTCGGCTACGCCAACATCGGCGGCCTGCTGATGAGCTGCGGCATCGCCTATGACAGCGACGAGGGCCGCGCGATCTGCGGCGCGCTCTCCGCCGTCATGACCGGCGCCTTCCCGGGACACGCGCCCAACGCCAAGGCGATGCTGCGCGTCATCCGCAACCACAAGCGCGCCGCCGACGGCCTCGCCGACGGCTACGAGCAGCTTTCGGTCGCCCCGACCCCGCTCGACCACGCCTCGCTCGACAAGGCCGCAATCGCCTGGGCCGATCTCTCGGCGGCCGCCCGCGCCGCCTGGGCCGACGCGCTCTCCCTCGGCGAGGCGCACGGCTACCGCAACGCCCAGGTCTCGGTGGTCGCCCCGACCGGCACCATCGGCCTGGTGATGGATTGCGACACCACGGGGATCGAGCCCGACTTCGCCCTGGTCAAGTTCAAGAAGCTCGCCGGCGGCGGCTATTTCAAGATCATCAACCGCGCCGTGCCCGAGGCGTTGCGCGCGCTCGGCTATGCCGAGGCGAAGATCGGCGAGATCGTCGCCTACGCCGTCGGCCACGCTTCGCTCGGCCAGGCGCCCGGCGTCAATGCCGCGAGCCTGCGCGCCAAGGGCTTCACCGACGCGATTCTGACCAAGGTCGAGGCGGCGCTCGCCGGCGCCTTCGACATCCGCTTCGTCTTCAACAAGTGGACGCTCGGCGCCGACTTCCTCACCGGGACGTTGAAGATCCCGGCTGAAAAGCTTGAAGAGTCTGGCTTCGACCTGCTTAGCCACCTGGGCTTCGCCAAGAGCGAGATCGAGGCCGCCAACATCCACATCTGCGGGGCGATGACGCTCGAAGGCGCGCCTCATTTGAAGAACGAGCACCTGCCGGTGTTCGACTGCGCCAATCCCTGCGGCCGCACCGGCAGGCGCTATCTCTCGGTCGACAGCCACATCCGCATGATGGCGGCGGCGCAGCCGTTCATCTCCGGCGCGATCTCCAAGACGATCAACATGCCCAACGACGCGACCGTCGAGGACTGCAAGGACGCCTATCTGCTGTCCTGGCGGCTCGGCCTCAAGGCCAACGCGCTCTATCGCGACGGCTCGAAGTTGTCGCAGCCGCTGAATTCGCAGCTGATCGAGGCCGACGACGAGGACGACGACGCGGTCGAGACGCTGGTCGCGCAGAACGCGCCGGCGCGCGTCGCCGCGGTCGC
This sequence comes from Roseiarcus sp., assembly GCF_049514155.1. GTDB lineage: Bacteria > Pseudomonadota > Alphaproteobacteria > Rhizobiales > Beijerinckiaceae > Roseiarcus. Next base: position 2,162 of record NZ_JBEKVH010000080.1, read on the forward strand.
CGAGCGCATCGTCGAGCGCGTGGTCGAGCGGGTCGAGCGCCTGCGCGAACGCGAGAAACTGCCCAACCGCCGCAAGAGCTACATCCAGAAGGCGGTGGTCGGCGGCCACAAGGTCTATCTGCACACCGGCGAATACGAGGACGGCCGGCTCGGCGAAATCTTCATCGACATGCACAAGGAAGGCGCCGCCTTCCGCTCGCTGATGAACAATTTCGCCATCGCCATCTCGCTCGGCCTGCAATACGGCGTGCCGCTCGAGGAATATGTCGAGGCCTTCACCTTCACCCGTTTCGAGCCGGCCGGCCTGGTGCAGGGCAACGACGCGATCAAGAACGCGACCTCGATCCTCGACTATGTGTTCCGCGAACTGGCGATCTCCTATCTCGGGCGCACCGATCTCGCCCATGTCGCGCCCGAGGATATCGGCCATACCGCGCTCGGCGGCGGCGTCGATCAGGGCAAGTCGCCCGCCGGCGGCGGCGGCGGTCCATCGGCGAGCTCGGTCGTCTCCAAGGGCCTGATGCGGTCGAAGATGGACAAGCTGATGCTGGTGCGCCGCGGCGCCGTCGGCGAAGCGCCGGCGTTGCAGGCGGTCGGCGGCTCGAGCGCCCAGAGCGGCTATGTCCAGGGCGCGACGGCGCTGAAGGGCGGCTTCGAGGAAATGCCCGAATCGATCGGCGGCGTGAGTTTCGCCGCCTCGGCCGAAGCTAAGGCCGTCGACCGCCGCACCGAAGCGCGGATGAAAGGCTACGTCGGCGAAGCCTGCCCCGAATGCGGCAACTTCACCATGGTGCGCAACGGCACCTGCCTGAAGTGCGACACCTGCGGCGGGACGACGGGGTGCTCGTGATCTGAAGGATGAAGGACCGACGCTGTCATGCTGTGACGCGACCGTAAGTTTGGCCGCATAGGAAGGGTTTTTGGCAGCAACCGGAAAGCAGGTTTGGCAGCACGCCTGAAAAGTCTGCCGAATTTGCTGATCCTCGACAAGAAGCTCCAGTGGGTCGGCAAGCTCGCCAGTGCTCAAGGCTACGCCGCCGTGCTGGTCAACGGCGACGAGATCAAAGAACTCGTCCGCGAGCCGGCGCCCGACGCGGCGACCGTCCACGAACTGGTCGGCCGCTTCAATACCTCGGTGCGGGTGATCAAGGCGCTGATCACCGGCGGGCACTTCACAACTGTGACGGTGCGCAACGCCATCAACCGTTGTCCCATGCGGGCCATCCCCAGCGCCGACTTAGCGGCGTTCATGCAGGACTTCGTGCCGCTGTTCGAACTGTCCGAGCAGCTCCACGTCCACCCCCGCGTGCTGAAGGCGCGCTTAGCAGAGCAGGGGGTGCAGCCAGCGCTCGACCCGAAGAAGCACTACGCGACTTTTTATAGGCGCGCCGACATACAACAACTCGACCTGCCGGCGAGGTCGCCCGCGCCTCAAGAGTGACGTCGTTTTCGTTGCGCTTGCCAAATGACAACACCGCGCCGACCATGTGTGCGCCTCCGTCTCTGAGTGATAAGATTGGCAGCTCGGACAATTCAAGGATCACAACGTCGCCGGCTGACGCCGCGCGAGCATTGGAGTAACGCTGGAGTTGTGGACATATAAATGCCCTCCAAGACGAACGCGATAGTAACGGTTGAGCAACAAGCAGCGCTTCAAAGTCAGATGCGTCTCATTGTACGCACGTTCGTTCTTGAGCTAATTGTCAGTCTCTCTATTCTTGCTTTCAATTCATACTATATCCCGACGCACGGGTGTGCAATTATGGCCCACACGGAATGGTTACGATTATGGCCGATGAATAACAACTATATTATAACGCTACACCAAGCAAATTTTTCGGAGCGCGATATTTGCGTCATGGTTTCGACGTTGTCATTAGCAAGCGTAGTCTGCATCGTAGCAACCGTTTTGACAATTGTCCGAATAATTATTCGCAAGTCGACTGTGTATTTCAAAAATACCACGCCGACGGTTATCGTTGTGCTGGCTGGAACAACTTGGTATTTATCGAGTGGTATTTTCAGCAATCATACACTGTTCGCCCCAAGCGAGGATAAATCAATAGTAATAAATTCAATATTTATACTGACGATGATGGCTGGTTGGTTTTTCATGCTGACGTTTGTCGTCGATAGAGTCCGCTCGTCAATCGCTCACGCGATTGCCAATCATTGATTTGCTACTAGTTACGAGTCCGAACGTAAGCCACACCCGCGATCGAATCGATCGGCCATCATGAGCAAGGTCCGATCAAGAAGATCAGTCAAGAAAGCACCGGGGTCGTTCACGTTCCACGGCTGGAACCATTCGTGACGAGAAACCCCGAAAAGGCTCAAATCCTTGAAGGCCTGGGAGGCTAGGGGCCGCTCGCCATCAGCAATTGAACCGCGGCCACATCTACTGCCAAAAGTGCGTTCCAGACGACTGCCAAACCGCGTTCCTGCCGTCGCGAAAAGCTCAATGATTTCGGGAATGGCGCTGCCAAAGTTTCGGTCGACGCATACTATCGGTTCTTCTTCTTTTCCAACGAGGGCGATCCGCGTGAGCCGCCGCATGTTCACGTGAGGAGGGGGGAGCACGAGGCAAAGTTCTGGTTGAGGCCTGAGGTTGTCGTTGACGAGAGCTTCGGATTTAATGCCGCCGAACTAAATGAGCTCGCGCGCATCGTGTCGGACCAGAGACTGGCGATCGAGAGGGCTTGGAATGAACATTTCGGCGAAGGCAGTTAAGTTTGACGACGATTCGATGTGGGTCGAATTGTCGGACGGGCGGGCGCTCGGTGTGCCCTACGCGTGGTTTCCCCGTTTGCTCAATGCGAGCAAGAAGCAGCGCGAGGCGGTCGAGATCGGTCGTTTCGGCTTGCATTGGGAGGCGATCGATGAGGACATTTCGATCGCTGGGTTACTGGCAGGGCGGCGGGACCAGACGATCGAGCGTTCCAGGAAGAGGGCGTATCTCAAGACTTCAGTGACGGAGGTTGAGATGAGCAATCAACGTTATCCCAAGGGACTCGACGGCCGCATGCGCGACGGCGACGGCGAGATCCGCAAAAAGCGGAGCGATACGCTCGTCCGCACGTTGCGAGCAGAGTACGGCGACGAGGTCGCGAAAGGATACCGCGCGGACACGAAACTCGGGACGGTCCTGAACCGCGAAGGTCTTGAGACGTTAGACCAGTTGCTGAAGAAACGCAGGTAGCCGAACGGCGTTCCGACGATTGGCGTACTTGAACCTGCTGCATGCGCCGTCGTGGCCCCGCAGGGGGCTGCCGCAAGCCAAGACCACCGATCGCCGCGCGGAAGAAAGGCTACGTCGGAATTACGGAATTACGGTGACATGTACTTAATTGCCGATTTCGCCCGCTGAGCCCCATCGCCCCGCCGCCGTTAAGCGCCTACGGCGCTCCTCCAATTCGTTCCGGTCCCTTCGGGATGACTGCGTCGGCGCGCTGGGGCGTTTCGCGATCAAGGCCTTCGACGCGCGAAACCGGCCGCGCGCGGCCGGTTTGCGGCGTCGAAGGCCTTGAAAACCGACCGGCTGATCCGAGCGCAGCGGTCAAGCCTCGCCGAAGGCGGCGCTTGAAGCGCGCTCGCGCTGTTGAGACCCATGTTGCGATTTACGACGCCCCCGGCTCGCCTTTGCCCGCCGCCGCCTTTTCAAGGATCGCCGCGCAATATTTGTCTTTCAGCGGCTTGATATAGGGCTCGACGAACCGGTTGCCGCGGAACGGCGCGACTTTGCGGTCGATCGCCGCTTCCATTTGCCGTATCGCCGCTTCGAGGCCGGCGGAGTCGCCGGGCCTGAGGCTGATTTTCGCCAACTCGCGGTCGAGAGATCGGAACGCTCGGCAGGCGTCCTCCACCTGTCGTCGCATCTGATAGAGCTCCATGACCTTGGCCATTGGAGCATTCCTCCGCTTGTTCTGGCGCGAAGGGATATTATCCGAATTCATGAACCGCGACGATCGCGGCCCGCGGTCGTAGCGCCGCGATCGACGGGGGTACGGCGACAGTGCATTCAACGCCAATTCCGCCTCATGGTTTCGGAGAAAGAAGTTTCCTTGAGGTCGGCGGCGCTCCCTGCCGAACGCTCTCCGCCTAGCGCTTCACGCTCGGCCGTGTTCGCGGTGGTGGGTCTTCAGCAGCTTGTCCCGCGCCGCACTCAATTCCATGGCGAAATAGGCCGACTCGCCGAGATCGGGATGCCCGCGTTTCATCAGATGGTCATAGGAGGCGTGAATTTCGTCTTCCGTTCACTGCTCGCCAATGCCGATGATTTCGAGCGCCCGGTCGGCGTTCATGTCGCCGGATTGATTCGCGGCCTCCCATGGCCTAACCCTCGAGGCAGGGTCGGCCCTCGGCGAGGCCCGACTTCAAGTTCTGAGGACCTCTGATGTACGTTGCTGAACCGACTCGCTACGACGGCCGCGAATATCGTCGCGTGGGGCGCTCCGGCTTGAAGCTGCCGCCGATTTCGCTCGGCCTGTGGCAGAACTTCGGCGGGACCGACGTGTTCGAGATCGGCCGCGCCGTCGTCCGCCGGGCCTTCGACCGCGGCGTCACTCACTTCGACCTCGCCAACAACTACGGTCCGCCCTACGGCTCGGCCGAGGAGAATTTCGGGCTGATCCTGGCGAAGGACTTCAAGAGCTATCGCGACCAGATGATCATCTCCTCCAAGGCCGGGTGGGACATGTGGCCCGGTCCCTATGGCGACGGCGGATCGCGCAAATACCTGATCGCTTCGCTCGATCAGAGCCTCAAGCGCATGGGCCTCGACTACGTGGATATTTTCTACTCTCACCGCCCGACCCCGGACGCGCCGCTCGAAGAGACGATGGGCGCGCTCGCCCACTTGGTGCGTCAGGGCAAAGCGCTCTATGTCGGCATCTCCTCCTATGGCCCCGAGCGCACGCGCGACGCGGCGCGCATCCTCCAGGCTGAGGGCGCGCCGCTGCTCATCCACCAACCGTCCTATTCGATGCTCAATCGCTGGGTCGAAGATGGGCTGCTCGACGCGCTCGGCGAGCTCGGGGTCGGCTGCATCGCCTTCTCGCCGCTCGCCCAAGGGCTGCTGACCCACAAGTATCTCAATGGCGTTCCCCCCGACGCGCGCGCCGCCAAGGAGGGATCGTTCGCGAGCGCCATGCTCTCGGCGGAGAACCTCGCCCGCGTGCGCGCCCTCAACGACCTCGCCCGAAGCCGCGGCCAGTCGCTGGCGCAGATGGCCATCGCCTGGGTGTTGCGCGATCCCCGCGTCAGCTCGGCTCTGATCGGGGCGCGCTCGGTGGCGCAGCTCGACGATTCGCTCGGCGCACTAGGCAATCTCGCATTCACGGCCGAGGAGCTCGCGGCCATCGACCAGCACGCCGGCGAGGGCGGCGTCGACCTCTGGCGCGCGCAGTCGCGGCAGCGATAGAGCTTGCGGGCGCGACTGCGCCAGCCGGAACTTCAAGGCCTGAGCCGCTCGGGGGGTTACGGCGACAGCGCCTCAACTCCAATCCTCTTGTTGGCGCCATCGCGCCGCGCTGGCCGTGGCGCCGTAGAGGGGGTCGAAGGGCTCCGCCAGAAGGGGCATCATCGTGCGTTCAAAGTCGGCGCGGTCACTGGAACGCAAACGTCGCCTTGCATGGCAGCCAAAGGCCGGACCTAACCTCGCGAGCTAGGCCCGGCTCGCTTTGCCGGTCTCCAACGGGATGACCCTCAGGGGCAAGGGTGCCGCAACCCGTCATAGCCGAGATAAGTCCCGCTGGCGGGATCGTACGATCGGTATGTCTGTTGGCAGTAGGCGACGGAATCGGCGTCGCTGGCCACCTGCGGGCCGGCGTCGCCGTACGCTGGGCCTTGATCCGAATAGACGGGCCCCGGGCCTTGATCCGAATAGACGACGCCTGGGCCTTGATCGGGATAGACGGGATAAGAATCGGCGGGGTAGTCGTAGCCTTGGTTCTGTTGCATGGCGCCGCCGATGATCGCCCCGGCAGCCAAGGCTGCGGCGCCGACGGCGATCCCGTTCCCATAGCTTCGCCCGTAACCATGCGCGTAGCCGTGACGCTGATATCCAGGCTGACCCGGCCCGGCGTGGGCGGCGCGATAGCTGCCACAGCCATGACCGATCCCGCACCCGCCCTGCGCCGACGCAGGCGCGGATGAAATCATAAAGGTGAAGGCGCTCGCAACGGCGACGCCGCCCAATAAAAAGTTTCTCATTGTGAACCTCCGTCCGTTCTCCCCACAACGTAAGGAGCGCGGCGAAGTTCCGTCAGCGTCGGAAAATACGCACAGCGGCAGCGTTCTCGTCAGAATGACGACGGGGTTGCATTCCTACGGACTAAGGCGACAGGCGCTTACTTGCCGGTTTGGCTTCACGGCCATTCCGCCGCGCGCCGCGCCGTCGACCTCTCGGCTGCGGAGAAAGAGCTTCCCTGAGGTCCAAGGCCGACCGCGGCCGTCCATGTCCGGTCCGTCACGAGAGCCGGCGGCTACCAATCGACGGTCTCGCTCGAGCCGCCGAATTGCGGCGCTCGGGATTTGAAATGCGGGAGGTCGTCGAGGACGGGCCGGACGGCGAACTGGCATTGCATGTGGTACTGGGCCTGAAAGCCTCCCGCCGGCAGGAGATAGCCGTTCACGCCGCGCAGCCCCAGTCTCAGCCCGTCGATGAAGAGACGCGTTCCGCAGTCACGGCAGGTGAAGCGCGGATTTTGTTTCAACGCCCATGACGTGGGTTCGCCGCGAACAACCTCGACCGCCCAAGCGGGATATACGGATTCGGGCGCATAGGCCGCGCCGTGGACGGCCTGACAATCGTCGCAATGGCAAAAGAACTGCGCGATCGGCGGCGCCGAGATCTCGATGGCGACGGAACCGCAGCGGCATTCGACGCGGGTGACATCCGTCATCTGGCGCTCTCCTTCAAGTCGATCCGATTTCGCGTTCACAGCGCTTCCGCCGCCGCCTGACCGCGTCGTCGATCTCATGGAGGCTAACACTTCCGAAGCCAAGCGGCCGTCAAGGGCGCGCCATCGGGCGTCGTGAGACGCCGGTCTCTCGACGGGCCATGTCGCGCGCCGCCCTCAGGCGGCCTTCGCCCCTTGACCGCCTCTCGGCTTCGGAAAAGGACGCTTTCCTGAGGAAAGACGGCGCTTCCCGCCTCTGCCTGTCATCCCCGCGCCAGCGGGGATCCAGGCGGGAGCCGGGCGCAACCGGTCGAGATCGCGCGCTTCAACTGGCCCCCCGCTTTCGCGGGGGCGACAGTCGTGCTGGGCTTCAAGCGATGCGCTCGCAGCTGTCGTCGCCTTCAGCGAACGCGCGTGGTTGCGCGGGCCGCGAATGGAGAGACAGAGCCGTTGCCGGCGTCAGATTGGGGATTGCGGCGGCTGCTGAGGCGGCTGCTAAGTCTGAATCGCTTCCCCCCGGACTTGATCCGGGGGTCGCTCGCGACGACGGCGGAGAGCGGTTCGATCCAAAAGCAAAATGTCCTAGCGATGCAAGCTCGGCTGACGGAGGTCTTCGGCGGCGCGAACGGCGATTTCGTTCTTGACGCCGGTCACCCCGGACACCCGGCGCGCGATCGCCTCGGCGTGGGACCTCTGGTAGGGCCGCTCGACGATTCCATGCAACGTAACCACCCCGGCGTCCACCTCTGCGGTGACCCGGTGACGAGGGATCGCGAGATCCCAGTGAAGCGCGTTTGCGACTTCAGCGCCGACATCCGCCATGCCACAACCTCCCTCTGGCTTAACGCTCGCCTGACCTAGATTCAGTTCAGGTTTTCACCAATTGTCTGACTAGAGCCAATTGTCTGACAAGTACCAAGACTAGCAGATCGAGTCCGTTCATCCTGGAAGCACTTTATAAGTCAGAATTACAGCACGCACTAACTCAAGACAACCGCGCAGAATAATTAAATTTCAGCGAATTAAACTGAGCATGCGACATTATAACGCAGCGTATATCTAACCGGCGTCCGTTTGTACAATCTCGCTTCACGCGGTTGTCGGCTTCTTCGCGCGCGGCGCGTGACGTTGGTCCGCCGGCGGCGCAATTCCGCTTCTGGCCGGTGGAATTGACGACGCGTCGCATTGCGTCGCATTCCGCCCGCTGCGTTTGGGACGGAAAAACGCACTTAACTCCTTGAGAGCGCTTTGTCGCGGACCGGATCGCGCCCGCGTCGCGCGCGCATCTATCGGCCCGCGCGATGGCTCCCATCACAAATGAAGGGCTGCCGCGCGCGGCCGAAACAGCCTCTTATGCCTCCATCCATCAGGCGGAGATCAGGCATGAGCAAACTCAAGATTGCGGTGATTGTCGGCAGCGTTCGGCCGACGCGCGCGGGCGACAAGCCGGCGAAATGGATTGCGGAGCTGGCCAAACAGACGGGGGATTTCGACGTCGAGCTGGTCGATCTGATCGACTATCCGCTGCCGCTGTTCGACGCGCCGGCGTCCGACCTGTGGATGCCGACGCCGAACGAAATCGCCGCCAAGTGGCAGGCGAAACTGGCCGAGTTCGACGGCTACATCTTCGTGACGGCCGAGTACAACCGCTCGATTCCCGGCGCGCTCAAGAACGCCATCGACTGGGCTTACAAGCCGTTCATCAAGAAGGCCGTCGCCTACGTGAGCTACGGCGCGGTCGGCGGCGTCCGGGCGGTGGAGCACCTTCGCAACGTGATGGTCGAGTTGCAGGCCGCCTCGGTGCGTCACGGCGTCCATATCGGCGGCGCCGATTTCATGGCGGTGATGTTCGGCAAGAAGACCTGGGACGACATCCTGCCGACCTACGTCCCCTTCACCAAGGACCTGTTCGACAATCTGCGCTGGTGGGCCGCCGCGACCAAGGCCGCGCGCGAGGCCGAGAAGGCGGCGGGGAAAGTCGCCGCCGCCTGAGAACAGGCGCTCTGCCTGGCCCCCGCCTTTGCAGGGCGATAGCGATTTGACCGTCAAATGACGCGGCCGCTCTGTAGGCGCATGTGCGGCCGCGCCTGCGAGGGGCTGCGACGACGGGCGCCGTAGGCGCAGCCGCCGACCGGGCTTACACTGGTCTGGCCGCCGCGTTCGCGCTGGCGATCGCGTCCGCTTGAGCGCGACATCGGCGGCGTCGAGGATTTTGCTATGTTTCTTTCCGACTCGGATACGGCCGAGCTTGTCGCCTTTCGCCGCCAGCTGCACGAGCGCCCGGAGCTTTCCGGCGAGGAGCGCGAGACCGCGCGGGCCGTGCGCGCCTTCCTGGAGCGGACGCGGCCCGATCGGGTGATCGAAAATCTCGGCGGACACGGGCTCGCCGCGGTCTACGACGGCGCGGCGACCGGGCCGTGCCTGATGTTCCGCGCCGAGCTCGACGCGCTGCCGATCGACGAGGTGTCCGCCGCTCCGTACCGCTCGCGGACGCTCGGCAAGGCGCATCTGTGCGGCCACGACGGCCATATGGCGTCGCTCGCCGCGCTCGCCCTCGGCCTGTCGCGCAAGCGGCCGAAGCGGGGGCGCGTCGTCCTGCTGTTCCAGCCGGCGGAAGAGACCGGCGAGGGCGCCGAGGCGGTGATCGTCGATCCGAATTTCGCCTCGATCCAGCCCGATTTCGTTTTCGCCTGGCACAACATGCCGGGGATGCCGCGGGCCGAGGCGTCGATCGCCAACGGACCGGCCGCCTGCGCCTCGCGCGGCCTGCGCGCAATCTTCAATGGCAAGACCGCGCACGCGTCTTCGCCCGAAGCCGGCGTCTCGCCGATGCGCGCGCTGGCGCGGCTGATGCCGGAGCTGACTGCGCTCGGGCGCGGCGGGATGATCGACGAGGGCTACAGCCTGGTCACGATCACCCATGTCGAAATGGGCGCGCATTCGTTCGGCGTCGCGCCGGGCCGCGGCGAGTTGTGGGCGACGCTGCGCACGGTCACCGACGCGGCGATGGCGTCGCTGGTCGAACGCGCCGAGACCCTCATTCGCGACGCGGCGAGCGCCGACGGGCTCGACGTCGAGATCGCCTATCGCGACGCCTTCGATTCTGCCGTCAACGCGCCGCCGGCGGTGGAGAAAGTCGTGGGCGCGCTCGGCGCCGAGGGCGTGAAGTGGCGGGTTGGCCTGCCGATGCGCCCCTCCGAGGATTTCGGCCGCTTCTCCGCCGAGGCGCCGTCGGCGATGTTCCTGCTCGGCGCCGGCGAGAGCCACCCGAGCCTGCACAACGCCGACTACGATTTCCCCGACGAACTCGTTCCCGTCGCGGCGCGCGTGCTGATGCGCGTCGCGCGCGACGCGCTCGGCTGAACGGCGCCGTCGTCGCGATCGCGCTTGCACGTCGGGGCACGATTGTGTAAACAGAAGAAACCGGTTTCGTAAACCGGTTTCTTTCGCGGGACCGCTGTGGGCAAGCTGACCATCGCCGATATCGCCGCCCGCGCCGGGGTTTCCAAGGCGACCGTGTCGCGCGTGCTGAACGACCGCGCCGAAGGCGTCGGCGCGGAGACGCGCGCGCGCATTCGCGCGATCCTCGAAACGACCGGGTTTCAGCCGTCGGCGATGGCGCGCGGCCTCGCGACCGGCGAAAGCCGCTCGGTCGGGTTGATCGTCCCCGACGTGACCAACCCCTTCCACCCGTTGCTGGTCAGCGGAGCGGAACAGGCGCTGAGCGACGCCGGCTACAGCCTGTTTCTCTGCAACACCGGCAGCGACGCCGCCAAGCAGGGGGACTACATCCGGGTGCTGATCGACAAGCGGGTCGACGGCGTCATCCTCGACTCGGTCGGCTTCGAGGCGGAGGCGCAGGTTCGGTTGCTCGAACGCGAAGGCATTCCGGTCGTGCTGCTCGACTGCGTGATCGGCAGGCGGGCGCAGCGCCACGGCGTGTTCCTCGACAACGGCCACGGCGTGCGGGAGGCGATGGCGTTCCTGTTCCGACGGCCGGACCGTCGGCTCGTCTTCATCAGCGGCCCGCCCGACGTCTCGCAGTCGGTCGACCGCCGCGAAAGCGTGGAGGCGCTCGCGCGCGAATGGGGGCTCGACGGCGGCCGTCTGACGACGCTCGACGGCGACTTCACGCTCGAGCGCGGCTGCCAGCTGACGACCGAACGGATCCGCAGTCGCCGCGCCGGGCGAGCGCCACCCTTCAATGCGGTGTTCGCCGCCAACGACATGATGGCGCTCGGAGCGCTGAAGGCGTTGCGGCAGGGGGGCGTGTCCGTTCCGGGCGAGGTCGAGGTGATGGGCTACGACGACATCCCATTCGCTCGCCTGCTCGATCCGCCGCTGTCGACCGTAGCTCAGCCGGCGCGAGAGATGGGGGCGGCGAGCGCCGAGTTGCTGTTGCGGCTCATCGGCGCCGAAAAGCCGCGCCGTAAGACCGTGGTGATGAAGCCGCGGCTGATCCTGCGCGGCACCACGCTCGACCCAGAAATCTTCCACACCGAGTCCTATCGAGGAGCGAACCATGCAGAACTTTGAATTCCGCAATCCGACCAAGATTGTGTTCGGGCGCGGGACCGAGAATCAGGTCGGCGCCGAGGCCGCGGCCTATTCCAAGCGGATCCTGCTGCATTTCGGCGGCGGCAGCGCGCGCGCTTCGGGCCTGCTCGACCGCGTGAAGGCCTCGCTGCGCGCGGCCGGGGTCGAGTGGGTCGAACTCGGCGGGGTCAAGCCGAACCCACGCCTCGGTCTCGTCCACGAAGGCGTGCGGCTGTGCAAGCAGGAGAAGCTCGGCCTCGTCCTCGCGGTCGGCGGCGGCAGCGTGATCGACTCGGCCAAGGCGATCGCGATGGGCGCGGTCATCGATCACGACGTGTGGGACTTCTACCTCGGCCGCGGCGCGCCGACTTCAGCGTTGCCGGTCGGCGTGGTGCTGACCATTCCCGCCGCCGGCAGCGAGGCCAGCACCGGCACGGTCGTCACCAAGGAGGAAGGGGCGTTGAAGCGCGCGGTCAACTCCGACCTGATCTACCCCCGCTTCTCGATCCTGAACCCCGAGCAGTGCTTCAGCCTGCCGCCGTTCCAGATGGCCTGCGGCGCGATGGACATCATGGCGCACCTGATGGAGCGCTACTTCACCAACGTGCCGCACGTCGCCTTCACCGACCGCCTGATCGAGGCGACGATGAAGACGATCATCGCCGAGGCCCCGAAGCTCCAGAAGAACCCCAAGGACTACGACGCGTGGTCGGAGTTCATGTGGGCGGGCACGCTCGCCCATAACAACCTGCTCAACACCGGCCGCATCGGCGACTGGGCTTCGCACGACATCGAACACGAGATCAGCGGCATCTACGACGTCGCGCACGGCGCCGGCCTCGCCGTGGTGTTCCCGGCCTGGATGAAGCACGTGCTGCGCCACGACCTCGACCGCTTCGTGCAATGGGCGGTCAGGGTGTGGAATGTCGAGCTGGACATCTTCGATCGCGAGGCGACAGCGCGGCAGGGCATCGCGCGGATGGAGGCGTTCTACCAGTCGCTCGGCCTTGCGACGACGCTCGACGGCCTCGGAGTCCGCGGCGATCGCATCGACGAGATGGCCGACAAGTGCACGGACGGCGACGTCCACACCGTCGGCAACTTCGTCAAGCTCGATCGGTCGGAGGTGGCGGCGGTTCTGCGACTGGCGGCTTAGGGCCATCGAACGCGGCGCCGACGGAATCGGCGTCGCCTGGATGGTCGGGCCCGGCGGCGGGGAACAAGAGGGAGGCGCGATCGGCGAGCGCGCCTTCCCGACAACATCAGCGCGACCGAGCCGGCGTCGCCGTCGTCGCGCGCGCCGACCGCGCCGCGCCTCAAAAACCGGTCGCGAAGGCGGCGGCGGAGAGGAGCGCGACGGCGCCCCAGACGGCGGCGCTGACGACGCCCGCCGGCGCGCTGGCGCGCAGCGACGGCAGGCGCGTCCACAAGGCGTAGAACGCGATCAGAGGCGGCAGCAACGCGACGATTCCAAGCGCGCCTTGGATATGGCGCGAGACCGCGTCGAGCGCGACGAAGGCGGCGACGCCGGAGATCGGGTGCAGCAGCAGTGCGGCGATTCCCGCGCCGCGCGGCATGCGTCCCATGACCGCGCCGACGGCGAGCGCCAGCGCCAGAACGACCCACAGCCAGAAAGTCAGCAGCAGCGCGCCCCACGCCTGCGAATAGGCCGTTTCGCCGCCTTCGAGCGGCGCGGCGCTGGCGACGAGCAGCGCGACATAGAGCGCAGCGGCGAGCGCCAGCAGCGCGATCATTCCGAACGGCGCCGCGCGCAGCCTCGCCAGCGTGACCGTCGCCAAATTCGCCCCCTTCGTCCCGACGCCGTTTGGCGCTCGCTGCGAGCTTACGGGATGGTGCGGCGACCGGGCCAGCGCGCCTCCTCCGCCGTCATCGCCGCGACGCGGATGGGCGCCAGGTTCGCCGGCAGATTGCGCGGCGCGTAGGCGGGGTCGGCGGCCTTTGCTCAACCGCGCGGCGTTCGCCGCCCGATCGAAACGGCGGCGGCCGCTGCGAGTCTTTGCAGCGCGCGCGCGTCTGAACGCGACGCGGCGGCGGCGAATTCCTGGTCGACGGCGCGCGGCGCTGGGCGTTTCGCCGCGGGGCGGGGCGCCGGCTTCGCCGGCTCGGGCGCGGGCTTTTCGCGGCGCGCTTCGCCGAGCCTGCGATAGAGGGACGCATAGGCCGAAGCCGATTCCGCCCAACCGAAATCCTTGGCCATCGCCGCGCGGCGCATCGCCTGAAGTTCGAGCGGGGCTTCGAACACGGCGAAGGCGTCGTCGATCGCGTCGTCGAACGCCGCGATGTCGAGCCGGTCGAACAGGAAGCCGGTGCGGCCCGCCTCGATCGTCTCCGCCAGGCCGCCGGTGCGATGGCCAATCGGCAAGGCGCCGAACCGCTGCGCGTACATTTGGCTGAGGCCGCACGGCTCGTAGCGCGACGGCATCAACAGGAAATCGGCGCCGGCGAAAACGGCGCGCGCCTCTTCGGCGTCGAAGCCGATGCGCGCGCCGATCGCGTGCGGATAACGGCGCGCGAGCTCAGCCGCCCCGCGTTCGTACTCCGGTTCGCCGCGCCCGACGATAACGATCTGACCGCCGCGCGCGACGATCGTCTCGCTCGCCTCGAGCACCAGGTCGAAGCCCTTTTGGTGGACGAGCCGCGCGACGAAGGCGAACAACGGCCCGGCGGAAAGGCTGAGGCCGAAGGCGCCGCGCACGTAGTCGGCATAGCGCTCCTTCCATCGGTGCGCGTCGAAGCGATAGGGATTGCGCTTGTCGGCGCGCGGGTCCCAGCCCGCGTCGACGCCGTTGCGGATGCCGGTCAGCCGGCCCTGGTTCGCCCGCTCGGCGAGCAAGCCGTTGAGGCCGCAACCGAACTCGGGGCGGGCGATCTCCTCGGCGTAGGTCGCGCAGACGGTGGTGACATGGTCCGCGTAGACGATCCCCGCCTTGAGGAACGAGATGCGGCCATAGAACTCGACGCCGTCGAGGCGAAACGCCGACTTGGGAATGGCGAGGTCGTCGAGCCGCGACGCGTCGAACTGGCCCTGGTGGGCGAGATTGTGGATCGTCGCAACGGTTGGGGTCTTGCCGCCGCGCCAGCGCAGGTAGCCGGCGGCGAGCGCGGTCGGCCAGTCGTTGAGATGGAGGACGTCGGGCCGCCAGCCGTTCAGGCCGCGCATCGTCAGTTCGGCGGCGGCGAGGCTCAGCCGCGCGAAGCGGACTGCGTTGTCGGTGAATTCATTGCCGGCGGAATCGGCGTAGGGCGAGCCATCGCGGTCGTAGAGTTCGGAGCACAAGACGAGATAGACGACGAGCCCGTCCGGCAGGGTCAGCGCGCCGATCGAGCAGGGCGGGATCGCGCCGGCGCCCGGCAGATGGGCGACGATGTCGATCGCCGCCACGTCGCGCAGCGCCGGACGATAAGCGGGGATGAGCACGCGCGCGTCGCAACCGGGGCGCAGCGCGCGCGGCAGCGCCGCCGAGACTTCGCCAAGCCCCCCCGCCTGGAGAAAGTCGGTGGATTCCGGGGTGACGAACAGCGCCTTGGCGGGGACGTCGGGCCTCGCCGCCGGCGCTGTCGGAACGTCTGACTCGCGGTGGAGTCGGACGAGGTTGGCGGCGGTCTGAACGGGCATGGGCTCTCGCAACGGCAACTGCGTCGCAAGCTAAAGATCAACCGTAAGAACAGGGTTAATGGTCGGTTGCCCGATGTGAGAGAAAACGACGCGTCGGCGGGAATGATCGCGTCACAATAAATCTCCCGCCAGCGCGCCCTGCGCTGGCGGCTTGAAACTCGCTCCCGACTTCGCCGTTCAGGCGAGATTCGGCAGCCAAATGCGGCAGCTGCAATGCTCGCCGATCGGGCCCTGAACGTCGAGGCACGACGACGGCGTCCGGAACAGCCGGCAATTGCCGCATTGCTTGTCGCCGCGCGGCGCGTCGAGGAAGCCGACGGAAGCCTGGGACACCTTCGGCGGGGCGGCGAAGGCGCTGGCGGCCAGAAGCGCCGGGGCGACGCCGCAAGCGCTCAACAAAGCGCGACGGGAGAGCGTCATGGAGCGCGCATCCTTGGTATCGCTCATGGAGCGTCTCATTCGTTTGCGGGGATGCAAAAGCGCATTCCCGCCCATAACTCGCCTAGACCCGCGGCGATCGGAACGCGACGCGGCTTAAAGCCGCACGTCTGCTTGTTTGTGCGGCGCAGCGAACGGTAGCCGCGCGCCTTGCGGTTTGGCGCTGGTCAGCACTAACATGCCAGCGGCGCTTTGGCGCTTGACCGGCGACGCGGCGCCGGTGTTCATGCCCGTCGTGAGCCGAGCGGCGGGGCGGGCCGTCCGGAGGAGGCGCGTGTGTCGATTTCGTCGCTGCTGCTGTTCGCGGCGGTCTATTTCGCCGCCGTGGCGACGCCCGGGCCGGGCGTGGCGGCGCTGGTGGCGCGGGTGCTCGGCCACGGCCTGACCGGCGTCGCGCCGTTCATCCTCGGCTATGTCGTCGGCGACCTGATCTGGCTCGCCATCGCCGCCACCGGTCTCGCCGCGATCGCCCACCTGTTCGCCGGCGCCTTTGTCGCGCTCAGGCTCGCCGGCGCCGCCTATCTGATCACCATCGCCTGGGGTATGGCGCGCTCTTCCTTCGCCGCCGGGAGCAAGACGGAAGCGCCGCCGCAGGCGACGCGCGGCTGGCGCGCCTTTTCCGGGTCGCTATCGCTGACGCTCGGCAACCCGAAGGTGATCGTCTTCTTTCTGTCGATCATGCCGCTGGTCGTCGATCTCAACGCTTTGACGCCGACGATCATCGCGACGATCGCGGCGATTGCCGTCGTGATCCTGTCGACGACGCTCGGCGCGTATGCGCTCGCCGCCGACCGCGCGCGCGCTCTGCTGCGTTCGTCCAGGGCGATGCGCTACGTCCAGCGCGCCGCCGCCGGCGTCATCGCCGGCGTGGCGGTGGCGATCGCGGCGCGATGAAGCGGTCGGCCGAGGTCAGGCGCCGATGAAGAGGAGAAGCAAGCAATGACCGTCGACCGTATGACTGTTCTGTCGGCGATGATCGACCAGGGGGTGATCCCGGTCTTCTATCATCCCGACGTCGAGGTTTGTAAGAAGGTCATCCAGGCCTGCGCCAATGGCGGCGCCAAATGCATCGAGTTCACCAATCGCGGCGAATTCGCCGCGCATGTGTTCTTCGAGGTGACGCGCCATTTCGCCAAGGCCGATCCGAGCGTGATCATGGGGGTCGGCTCGGTGGTCGACGCGCCAACGGCCGGAATCTTCATCGCCAACGGGGCCAAGTTCGTCGTCGGCCCGCTGACCAATCCCGACGTCGCCAAGCTGTGCAACCGCCGCAAGATCCCCTACAGCCCGGGCTGCGGCTCGGCGAGCGAGATCGGCTACGCGGAAGAACTCGGCTGCGAGATCGTCAAGGTGTTTCCCGGCGGCTCGGTCGGCGGCCCGGACTTCGTCAAGGCGATGCTGGGGCCTTGCCCTTGGACGCGCATCATGCCGACCGGCGGCGTCGACGCCACCGAGGAATCGCTGACCCAATGGTTCAAGGCCGGCGTCGCCTGCGTCGGCATCGGCTCGAACCTGATCACCAAGGAATTGCTCGCCGCCAAGGACTATGCCGGCGTCGAGAACAAGGTGCGCGAAACGATCGCGCTGATCCGCAAGATCCGGGGGAAGTGAGATGGCCGACGAAATCCTCAAGATCCGCCCGGCCGCGGAGACGAAGTGGGACTGCGCCTCGTTCGGCGAGGTGATGCTGCGCTTCGACCCCGGCTTCGGCCGGGTGCGCAACGCCCGCTCGTTCCAGGTGTGGGAAGGCGGCGGCGAATACAATGTCGCGCGCGCGATGCGCAAGTGCTGGGGCAAGCGTTCGACGGTCGTCACCGCGCTGCCGGTCAACGATCTCGGCTGGCTGGTCGAAGACTTGATGATGCAGGGCGGCGTCGATGTGTCGCATGTGATCTGGCGCGAATTCGATGGCCTCGGCCGCAACACCCGCGTCGGCCTCAACTTCACCGAGAAGGGTTTTGGGGTGCGCGCGGCGCTCGGCTGCTCGGACCGCGGTCATTCGGCCGCCTCGCAGATCAAGCCGGGCGAAGTGAACTGGGAGAAGCTGTTTGGCGAAGAAGGCGTGCGCTGGTTCCACACCGGCGGCATCTTCGCCGCGCTGGCCAGCAACACCGCCGAAGCCGTCATCGAAGCGGTGGAAGCGGCGCACAAATACGGAACCATCGTCTCCTACGACCTAAATTATCGCGCCTCCCTTTGGAAGAGCCAGGGCGGACAGGCCGGCGCAC
>NZ_JBEKVH010000081.1:0-16929 GCF_049514155.1 Roseiarcus sp.
TGAACACTTCCCAATCGAGCTTGAGCGGATCGCCGTCGACCTTCTCCAGCGCCTGGTAGATCGGCACGGTGCCGATCGGAACCGGGGCGTTGCGCACGATCCAGGAGCGGATGTTGTGGATGTTCCTGCCGGTCGAGAGGTCCATCACCGTGTCGGCGCCCCAGCGGATCGCCCACACCATCTTCTCGACTTCCTCGGCGACGCCGGAGCTGACCGCGCTGTTGCCGATGTTGGCGTTGACCTTGACCAGGAAGTTGCGGCCGATCGCCATCGGCTCGAGTTCGACGTGGTTGATGTTGGCGGGGATGATCGCGCGGCCGCGCGCCACTTCCGCGCGCACGAATTCGGGCGTGACGAATTCGGGGATCGAAGCGCCGAAGCTTTCGCCGTCGGTGAGCCGCTCCTTCGCGTCAGCGACCGCCGCCTCGCGGGCGAGGTTCTCGCGATGGGCGACATAGATCATTTCTTCGGTGACGATCCCGGCGCGGGCGAATTCGTACTGGGTGACGAGCTGGCCGGGCGCGCCGGCGCGCAAGGTTCGCTGGGCCGGGCAATGGGGCGCGAGCCGCTCGGTCGAGACCGAGCCGTTGTCCTCCGGCTTGATCGCGCGGCCGGCGATCGAAGCGTAACCGCGCGCGCTGACCCAGGCTTCGCGCACCGGCTTGAGACCCGCGGCAAGATCGACACGCGCCTCGGCCTCGGTATAGGGGCCGGACGCGTCGTAGACGCGCACCGGCGGCTCGTTCGGGTCGGAGAGCGCGATTTCGCGGAACGGCGCGCGGATGTCAGCGTGGCCCTTGGGCGACGCGTAGACCTTGTGCGAGCCGATGATCGGACCGGTGGTGACGCTTTCGGGCGCCGCCGGCGCTTTGATCTTGGCGCGTTCGTTCATGGCCTTGCCTCCGCATTTCGCCCCGGATAGGCGGCGAGAGGCGGGGCGGCCAGGAGGTTCGGCGTGCCTCGTCCCTTCGCCGGCATGACCCGGATCAGGTTCAAAGGGTTCGGCGTTCGAAGCCGTCTCAGCCCGCTAGGGGCGCCCCTCGAGTTGACGGAGGAATCTCGGACGAAGGGAGGCGCGTGTCAATGGGCGCGGTCAACCGGCCCGCGGATCGCGTCGATCCGCAGAGCTAGGGAGGCCTTGACGGCCGCGGCGGCGCCTCGCCGGCGCCGCCGCGAAAGGGCGCTATGCCCTTCAGTTGCAGGCCCAAACCCGCCAAGCGCAGCCTGCGCCGCAGGTCGAGACGGCGGAGGCGGTGGCCTGTTGGTAGGTCGGGTAGTTGAACGCGTCGCCCCACCCGCCGCGCCCGTCGCTGGCGAAGGCGATGCAGGTGTTGTGCTCCCAAGTCACCAGCAGGCAGCCGTTGCCGCAAGCGTTGAGCGCGCCGTTCAGCGCCGTCGAGAGTTTCGCCTGACCGTGGACCTCGGTGGAGGCGCCGGTGGCCGGGTTGTAGGCGATCGCGCCCCAACCGGCATAGGCCGCCCCCGGAACAACCAAAGCGGCGCACAGAACAACGGCCGAAATCGCTCTCATGTCGTCCCCCCTCTTCGCCTCGCGGACAGCGTGTGGGCGCCGCCGCGGGCGCGATCATCCAATCATCGCCTCGCGCTTGCGGTCAAGGCGCTCCGTTCGCAGGCGTCGGCGGCGGTTGCAGCGAAACGCGCCAACGCGCCGCGACGCCGCGGGCGGCGAGTCCGGCGGCGAGGCTCGCGCTCGCCTGAGCGTCGATCTCGACGCCGGCGCGCTCGACCCGCGTCAGCCAGTCCGCGACCGTCCGGCCGCCGACCTTCAGGCGCGGCGCGATCTCGGCCAGCGGCGCGAGCGCGAAGGCGCGCTCGATCAGTCGCGGATGCGGCGCCTTGAGGTCCGGCTCGTCGATCGTCGCTTCGCCGTAAGTGAGGATGTCGATGTCGATCAGGCGCGGCCCCCAGCGCTCGCGGCGCTCGCGGCCGAGGCCGCGCTCGACGTCGAGGCAGAGCGTGAGCAACGCGCGCGCCGGTAGCGTCGTCTCGACCAGCGTCGCCAGATTGAGGAAATCCGGCTGGTCGAGCTTGCCCCACGGCGGCGTCCGATAGACCGAGGAAAGCGCGGCGAGGCCCACGCCCGACGCCGAGCCGAGAAGCGCGATCGCTTCGACGAAGGCGCTCCCGACGTCGCCGACATTGCCGCCCAGGCCCAGCGCGGCGACGACGCCCGCCTCAGCGCTCACGCGCGACCTCGATTTCGACCCCGACCGCCTTGAGCTGCTCGGCGATCGGCGGCGCGACCTTGGCGACCCGCACCTTGACCGACTCGATGCGCGCAAACGCCTTGAGCAGCGCTTGGGCGACGTCGAGCGCCGCCGCCTCGACCAGCGTGCGCGGCGCGCCGCAGAACGCCTGCCGCGTGATCGCCGTCACCTTGCCGTAGTCGACCGTCGCCTTGAGGTCGTCGCCCGCGGCCGCCTCGGCGAGGTCGACGACGAGCGCGAGATCGATTTCGAACATCTGCCCGTACTTGCGCTCGTGAGCGAAATGGCCATGGAACGCGTGCAGCCTCAAGCGATCGACGAAGATTCTGCCGCGCTGGATCGCGCCCGCGTTCGCTCCGCTCATGGCCGGCCTTCCTTGATCGCGCGCCACATTTTCAGCGCCTGGATGTGCGGCGCGACGTCGTGCACCCGCAGCGCGTCTGCGCCGGCGGCGACGCCGGCCAGTCCCGCCGCGATCGAACCGGAGAGGCGGTCGGCGGCGACGGTCTGGCCGGTCACGCGGCCGATCGTCGACTTGCGCGAGACGCCGAGCAGAACCGGGCGGCCGAGCGCCTTCAGCGCGCCGAGCCGGCGCACCGCAACGAGATTCTGCTCCGGCGTCTTGCCGAAGCCGAAGCCGGGATCGACCCACAATTTGTCCTCGGCGACGCCGGCGGCGAGCGCGATGTCGATCGAGCGCGACAGGAACGCGAGCATATCGGCGATGATGTCGACTGCGGGATCGACCTTGGCGCGATTGTGCATCAGCACCGCCGCCGCGCCGGTCGCCGCGACCACCCGCGCCATGTCGGGATCGCGCTGGAACCCCCACACGTCGTTGACGATCGACGCGCCGGATTCGATCGCCGCCGCGGCGACGCTCGCCTTGTAGGTGTCGATCGAGATCGGCGTCGCGACGCCGGCTGCGAGCGCGGCGACGACCGGCAGGACGCGCGCCTGCTCCAACTCGGCTGTAACCGGTTCGGCGGTCGGCCGCGTCGACTCGCCGCCGACGTCGAGGATCGCCGCGCCCTCGTCGACGAGACGCACGCCATGGAAGACCGCGGTTTCGACGTCGACGAAGCGGCCGCCGTCGGAGAACGAATCCGGCGTCACGTTGACGATGCCCATCACCAACGTGGGCCCGCCGAGGGTCAACGACTGGCCGTGCGGCAGGTGGAGCGTCAAGTCGAAGCCCGGGTTGCGAAGCGGCGGCGCGATCAAACGCGGGCGCGCTCGATCGTCGCTCGGCCGAACCCTATAGGGCAGAACCAGCGGCGGCGCCACGCGCGCCCGTCAGCGCGCCTCCTCGTTCGCCCCCGCTGTCCGGCGCGTCCACAGCGCACGGGCGCGGGCGAAGAGCTCGCCGGCCAGCTTCTTCGCGGCGGCGCGGTAGGGCGCGATCAGCGTGAGGGCGAAATGGTGGAAGATCAGCGCCTTGTCGTAAACGATGACGAACCACGGCAGGGTCATCAGCTTCGCCCGGGTCAGGTCGAAGATCGCCGCCAAGAGGCCGAAGCCGAGGAGCTTGATCAGGGCGTAGCCGACGACGCCGGCGACGACGTGCCCCATCGCGGTCAGGACGACGCAAACGAAGCTGCCGCCCTCGGCGACGATGAACGGAACCCCGAACAGCAGCAATGCGGCCCACGCCGGCAGCCGGTCGACGACGCGCATCAGCGCCGCCCTGATCTCCGCCCAGCGCACCAGCGCGGCAAGGCGCTGCGCCGCCGCCGCCACCCGATCCCAGATCCAGGTCTCGAACAGAAACGCCAGCGCGAGCAAGAGCAGAAGCGCCTGCTGCAGATTTCCTCGACGATCCACGCAACCGCCCCGCGAATTCACGACGCCGTGAACTTGACCGGGATTTGCGGCGACATCAAGCCCGGCGATCGCGCGCGCCCATTGATAAATTGTCACAATGCGTCCGCGGGCGGACGCTCGCCCGTCCCCCAAAGGCGGACAGGCGGGCTGAACCTGAGCCGGGCGAGAGACAGATGCGAATCTGGAGGCCGGGCGGCGTCTCAAGTCTGTTGAAACGCCGCCCCGCGTCCGAGGGTCCTTCCAGGCTTCCCGGGGTTTGCGACCCGCGAAGCCCTTGGCGCCGAAGATCAGGCGAGGTCGAAGCGACCGGCGTTCATCACCTTGGCCCACGCCGCCGCGAAGTCCTTGACGAACTTCTCTTTCGCGTCGGCGCTGGCGTAGACTTCGGCCAGCGCCCGCAACTGGGAGTTCGAGCCGAAGATCAGGTCGACGCGGGTCGCGGTCCACTTGACGGCGTGTGTCTTCGCCTCGCGCCCTTCGTACACGCCGTCGCCGCCGGTCGGCTTCCACTGCGTGCTCATGTCGAGCAGGTTGACGAAGAAGTCGTTCGTCAGCGTCTCCGGCCGCTTGGTGAAGACGCCGTGGGCAGACTTGCCGACGTTTGCGCCGAGCACGCGCAGGCCGCCGACGAGGACCGTCATCTCCGGCGCCGTCAGCGTCAGCAATTGCGCCCGATCCGCCAACAGCTCCTCAGCCGACAGCCGCTGCTTGCCCCGGAGATAATTGCGGAACCCGTCGGCGGTCGGCTCGAGCGGCGCGAAGGAATGGGCGTCGGTCTGCGCCTGCGACGCGTCCATGCGCCCCGGCGTGAACGGGACTTTCACCTCGAGTCCGCCGGCCTTCGCCGCCTTCTCGATCGCCGTCCCGCCGGCGAGAACGATCAGATCGGCGAGCGAAACCTTCTTGCCGCCGGACGCCGAGGCGTTGAATTCCTTCTGGATCGCTTCGAGCTTCGCCAGCACCTTCGCCAGCTCGGCCGGCTGATTGACCTCCCAATCCTTCTGCGGCGCAAGGCGAATGCGCGCGCCGTTCGCCCCGCCGCGCTTGTCGGAGCCGCGGAAGGTCGAGGCCGACGCCCAGGCGGTCGAGACCAGTTGCGACACCGTGAGGCCGGAGGCGAGGATCTTCGCCTTCAGCGCCGCGACGTCCGCTTCCCCGATCAGCGGATGATCGACGGCGGGGACCGGGTCCTGCCAGATCAGCGCCTCCTTCGGCACGAGCGGGCCGAGGTAGCGGGCGATCGGGCCCATGTCGCGGTGGGTCAGCTTGAACCAGGCGCGGGCGAACGCGTCGGCGAACTGATCGGGATGTTCGTAGAAGTCCCGCGAGATCTTTTCGTAGGCCGGATCGAAGCGCAACGAGAGGTCGGTGGTCAGCATCGTCGGAGCGTGTCGCTTGGACGGGTCGGCCGCATCTGGGATGGCGCCTGCTCCGGCGCCCCCCTTGGGCTTCCACTGGTGCGCGCCGGCGGGGCTCTTGGTCAGCTCCCACTCATAGCCGAACAGGTTCTCGAAGAAATTATTGCCCCACTTTGTCGGCGTCGTAGTCCAGGTGACCTCCAGTCCGCTGCCGATCGTGTCTCCCGCGTTGCCGCCGCCGAAGCTGTTCTTCCAGCCCAACCCTTGCTCTTCGATCGGGGCGGCCTCGGGCTCGGGGCCGACATATTTGCTGGGATCGGCGGCGCCGTGGGTCTTGCCGAAGGAGTGGCCGCCGGCGATCAGCGCGACGGTCTCCTCGTCGTTCATCGCCATGCGCGCAAACGTCTCGCGGATATCGCGCGCCGCGGCGACCGGGTCCGGGTTGCCGTTCGGCCCTTCCGGATTGACGTAGATGAGACCCATCTGCACGGCGCCGAGCGGATTCTCGAGATCGCGGTCGCCGCTGTAGCGCTCGTCCGCCAGCCATTTGCCTTCGGACCCCCAGTAGATGTCCATCTCGGATTCCCAGGTGTCGACGCGCCCGCCGCCGAAGCCGAAGGTCTTGAAGCCCATCGATTCGAGGGCGACGTTGCCGGCGAGAATCATCAGGTCGGCCCAGGAAATCTTGCGGCCGTATTTCTGCTTGATCGGCCACAGCAGCCGGCGCGCCTTGTCGAGGTTGACGTTGTCCGGCCAGCTGTTGAGCGGGGCGAAGCGCTGCTGGCCGGCGCCGCCGCCGCCGCGGCCGTCGGCGATGCGGTACGTGCCGGCGCTGTGCCACGCCATGCGCACGAACAGCCCGCCGTAGTGGCCAAAGTCGGCGGGCCACCAGTCCTGCGAGTCCGTCATCAAGGCGTGCAAGTCCTTGATCACCGCGTTCAGGTCGAGGCTCTTGAACTCCTTGGCGTAGTCGAACGCCTCGCCCATCGGATTGGACAACGCGGAGTGCTGGTGCAGGACCTTGAGGTCCAGCTGGTTGGGCCACCAGTCACGGTTCGTCGGGCCGCGGCTCCCATGAGGGAATGGGCATTTGCTCTCGCTGGTCATGTTCTCTCCGATCGTCTTTTGCTTCTTCGGGCTGTGGCAGCCTCTGGCGACACCGATACGACCGCCGGCGCAATTGGTCCAATCGATTGTTGGTCGATTTGTAATCGGCCCAGCCAATTGTAAGCTGGCGCCGTGAACCTGCGCGATCTTCAATATGTCGTCGCCGTCGCCGACCACGGTCATTTCGGCCGGGCCGCTGCGGCCTGCAACGTCAGCCAACCGACGCTGAGCGGCCAGATCCTCAAGCTGGAGGCGGAACTCGGCGTGCGCATCTTCGAGCGCGAGGGCCGCATGGTCGCCGTCGCGGCGCGCGCCGAACCGATCGTCGAGCACGCCCGGCGGGCGCTGGCGGCGGTCGCTGAAGTCGCCGCGGCGGCGCGCGGCGCGCGCGACCCGCTCGCGGGACCGCTGAGGATCGGCGTCATTCCGACCGTCGGCCCCTATCTGCTGCCGCACGCGCTGCCGGCGTTGATCCGCGACCTGCCGCAGGCGCCGATCGCGATCGTCGAGGACTTGACCGCACGCCTGTTGTCGCTAGTCATCGAGCGCAAGATCGATGCGGCGGTGATCGCCACCGACCCCGGCGACCGCAAGCTCGAGGTCATGCCGCTCTACGAGGAACCGTTCCTGCTCGTCGCCGCGCCAGACCATCCGCTCGCGGCGCGCGCCATGATCGCGCCCGACGATGTCGATCCCGAAGCGCTGCTGCTGCTCGCCGACGGCCATTGCCTGCGCGATCAGGCGATCGCTTTGTGCGGGCGCGGCGCCGCCGGCGGACGCGCCGCCGGCTCCGACATCAGCGCGACCAGCCTCGAGACGCTGTTCCAGCTCGCCGCGGCCGGCTATGGCGTGACGCTCGCGCCACAGCTGGCGATCGAGAGCCGCGGCGGCGGCGCCATCGCCGGCCTCGTGGCGCGTCCGTTCGTCGACCGGGCGATGAAGCGCAGTGTGACGCTTGCGTTCCGTCGCGATTCGACGCGGCGCGCGGCGCTCGCGCGCTTCGCCGCCAGCGTGCGCGTGGCGACGCCCATCTTCCTGCGCGAAGCGAGACCGCCCGCCGCGCCGGTCAAAAGGAAGGCCAAAGCCGCGCGTCGAAAGCGAAGGGCCTGATCGAACGATCGCATGCGTCCTGCCGCGGCGATCCGCCGCCGGGAAGCCTGCAAATCCCCTGTGGAAACCGCAACAGGCTGTCGCGACTGACAAATTGCGTCTTCGTCGCGGTTCCGGCGCGAGGCCGCGACCTTTTGCCGCCGCATTCCCGCCACTAAGGATTGATTAACCCTCGGCAGCGTTTCCGGTCGCCTGCGGCGTTTAGCAAGAGTCGGGTAAGGTTGATTCAACCTTCCCTTAATAGGCTTAACCCTAAGGGTCGGCCAAGGCGGCCCCCGACCGCTCAACAAAAATTGGAGTCCCCGATGTCTGTTGCGTCCCTATCGCGCGTCTCTGTGGCGGTCGCCCTGGCCCTTGGCTTGGCGCTGAGCGCCTGCGCCCGCAATACGGCAGACGACGCCAGCTTGAGCGGCGCCTATGGCCCGGCAAGCGGCCCCGGCAGCGTCCAGGAGTTCACCGCCAGCGTCGGCGACCGCGTATTCTTCGACACCGACGTGACCGATCTCAACGCCGCCGACCAGGCGACCCTCGACAAGCAGGCGGCGTGGCTCAACCAATACAGCCGCTACGCCTTCACCATCGAAGGCCACGCCGACGAGCGCGGCACGCGCGAATACAATTTCGCCCTCGGCTCCCGCCGCGCCGAAGCGGTCAAGGACTATCTGATCGCCAAGGGCGTCGCCGCGTCGCGCATGAAGACCATCAGCTATGGCAAGGAGCGCCCGGTGGCGGTGTGCAACGACATCTCCTGCTGGTCGCAGAACCGCCGCGCCGTCACCGTTCTCGCCGGCGCCGCCGGGAGCTGAAAAAAGCAAAACACGCCGCGGGACGGCCAAATCTTCGCCTCACTTTTGGCCGTCCGCTCCCTATGCTATCGCAGGTCCGGCGCGCTTCCGGCGGCTGCCGGTAGGCCCCGATAGAGGTTTGACGTCGTGACGCCCCTTTCCCGCCTTAGCTGCGCCAGCGTGGTTGTCTTCACCGTCGGCGTCGCCGGCGCGAGCGGCGCTTGGGCCTTCGACCTCAATCCGTTCCACCTCGCTTCGCCCGCCCAGCCGGCGCAGACGGCGCCGCCGGCGGTGATCCCCGGCGTCGGTCCCGACGCCGGCGATCCCAACGATCCCGCCGAAATGGTGGTGCGGCTCAGCCGGCTCGAAAACGAGCTCAGGCAGGCCAACGGCCGCATCGAAGAGCTGGAGAACCAGCAGCGCCTGCTGCAGGACCAGCTCAGGCGCTTCCAGCAGGACGTCGAATACCGCCTTGGCGGCGCGGCCCCGCCCCCCTCCGGCGCAGCGCCCGTCGCTTCCACCCCGCCGCTTGGCTCAGCGCCGCCGGTTGTCGCCGCCGCTCCGGCGACCGAACTCGCCCCCGGCGCGAAGCCGCGCCGCGGCGACGCCTTCGACCCCAACGCCGACCCCAACGCCCCCGGCGCGCCGCGCCCGCTCGGCTCGACGCCGCCAAGCGCGCCTTTGACCGCCGGCGCACCGCTCGACATCGGCGGCAGGCCCGCCGCGGCGACGCCCGCCGGACCGCTCGCGCCGCCGTCCGGGCCGATCGTCGCCGACATCGCGCCAGCCAACGTTCCCGGCGCGCCGACCGTCACCGGCGCCGGAATCGATTTCGCCGACGCGCCGAAGCAGCAGTTCAACGCCGCGGTCGACGCCTATCGCGCCGGCCAATACGCCCAGGCGGAGGAGCAGTTCAAAGCCTTCCTCGCCGCCAACGCCACGCACCGCCTGGCGCCCGACGCGATCTTCTATCTCGGCGAGACCTACTTCCAGCGTTCGCGGCCGCGCGAGGCGGCGGAGCAATATCTCAAGCTCTCCACCGACTACGGCAAGTCGTCGCGCGCGCCCGAGGGCATGCTGCGACTCGGTCAGTCGCTCGCCATGCTCGGCAGCAATGACCAAGCGTGCGCGACGTTCGCCGAAGTCGGCAAGCGCTATCCGACCGCCGCGCCGCCGATCAAAAAATCGGCTGAACGCGAAATGCAGAAGGATCATTGTTGAACCGCGAGCCTGGGCTCGCCGCGCCGACGATCGACGCGCTGCTCGCGCCGCTCTGTGAGTTCGACGTGGCGCTGCTCGCCGTTTCGGGCGGCCCGGACTCGACCGCGCTGCTCGCCATGGCGGTCGAGTGGGCGCGCCGCGCCGCCAAAGCGCCGCGGCTCGCGGCGGCGACGGTCGATCACGGCCTGCGCAACGAGAGCGCCGACGAAGCGGCCGCCGTCGGCGCGCTGTGCGCGCGCCTCGGCGTCCCTCATCGCGTTCTCGTCTGGAGCGGCGACAAGCCGAAGACCCGCATTCAAGAACGCGCCCGCGCGGCGCGCTACGCCCTGCTCGGGGCGCACGCGAGCGAGATCGGCGCAAAAGCGATCGTCACCGCCCATCATCTCGACGATCAGGCGGAGACCGCGCTGTTTCGCCTGCTGCGCGGCTCCGGCGTCGGCGGGTTGCGGGCGATGGCGGCGAGCGCCGACCGCGACGGCGTCGCGCTGTTGCGTCCCCTGCTCGGCGTCGCCAAGCGCGAGCTCGTCGCCTATTGCGACGCCCACGCGCTCGCCTACGTCCGCGATCCCGCCAACGAAGATCCGCGCTACGCGCGAACGCGCATGCGCAAGCTCGCCGAAGGCCTCGCGGCGGAAGGGCTCGACGCGGCGGCTCTGGCGCGGCTGGCGCGCCGCGCCGGCCAGATCGAGGACGCGCTCGCGCGCCAGACGCACGCCGCCGCCCTGCGCCTCGGGCTCGGCGCCGGCTCAAGCTGCGACGCCGGCGCGCTGCTTGCGGAGCCGACCGAGATCGTCCAGCGGCTGCTCGCCGCGGCGATCGCCGACATCGGCGGACGCGCGCCAAGCCGCGTCGGCCTCGGCAAGGTCGAGGCGCTGACGCAGCAACTCGCGCGCGCCTATGCCGCCGGCGCGCCGTTCAGCGCCAACGTCGCTGGCGCTCGCGTGCGACTGGCGCGCGGCGCCTTGCGGGTCGCGCCCGAGCCGCCGAGGCGGTCGACGGCTCAGCCGCGCGCGCGCGGCTGAACGCGAAGACGCGGGTTCAGATCGCCAACGCGGGCGCCGTCTCGCGTAGGGGTTCCACAGCTTCGCGCGGCGCTTCGGCGGCGGCGCGCTTCTCCGCGGGCTGCGAGGAAGCCGGCAATTGCAGCACCGTCGCCGTCTGTCCGGGTGTGAGGTCGGTCAGCATGACCAGCCGCCCGTCGGGGAATTCGAGCGCGTCGTGGTGGGCGTAGGGCTGTTCGAGATTGACCTGGCGGAATCGTGCGACGCCCGCGGCGATTCTCACCCGCCGCGGCAAAATGCCGTAAGGATCGGCGAACACCACCTCGCCGTCGAACGCCAGTTCCGAGCCTGGCCGCAGGCAGATGGCGACATCGGGAGCGCCGATCTCGGTGAAGCCGCGAGTCCCGGAATGGCGGAATTCGGTCGTCACCAGTCGGTCGCCGACTTTGGCGGGCGCAGAAGCGACATGCTGCAAGCTGTAGTCACACATGGTCCCGTCTCCTTCGCAGCGTGAGGTCCGGAGCGCCTTCGGCTGGCCGAGCGAAGCCGGACGGCCGAGGGTCGGTCCGCCGCCAAGTTCCCGATTGCGCCGAAAAACGCCGTCGGCGGCTTGCGCGCCGCGGCCATTCGGTCGCCCGCGCGAAGCCGGGGCGGAGATTTGCGTCGCGCCGAAGCCCTGGCTGTGCTCAAGGCTAAAGTGCGACCTTGGCGAAGGTGTGGTGACGACTGACGAATTAATGAGCGCGGCGGCGCGGAAATTCTGTGCGCGGCGCCGCGTCGTTCACCACATGTCGAGCGCGACGCGCGCTTCGTCGGACATGCGGCTCTGATCCCATGGCGGCTCGAACACCATGTTGACCTTGACGCCGGAGACGCCCGGCACCGCGCCGATCGCGTTCTCGACCCAGGTCGGCATTTCGCCGGCGACCGGACAGGCCGGCGCGGTCAGCGTCATCTCGATCGTCACCATGCGCGCGTCGTCGATGTCGACGTTGTAGATCAGCCCGAGCTCGTAGATGTCGGCCGGGATCTCCGGATCGTAGACGCTCTTCAGCGCCTGCACGATCTGCCCGGTCAGGGCGTCGAGTTCGTCCTGCGACATGGTCGAAGGCGGCTTGGTCTGCAACAGACCGCGAGGCTCGGGCGTCGCGTCGGTCCGGACGTCGGACATTGTCTCGTCTCCTCAACCGAAGAGTTTGTGCGCGCGCGTCAGCGCGTCGGCGAGCGCGTCGACTTCGGCGCGCGTGTTGTAGAGCGCGAACGACGCGCGGCAGGTCGACGTCACGCCGAAACGCTGCAGCAGCGGCATCGCACAGTGGGTGCCGGCGCGCACCGCGACGCCGGCGCGATCGATCACCGTCGCGACGTCGTGGGCGTGGGCGTTGTCCATGGTGAAGGAGACGATCGGCCCCTTGCCCGGCGCGGCGCCGAAGATGCGCAGCGAATTGATCGCGCCGAGCCGCTCGTGGGCGTAGGCGCGTAAGTCTTCCTCGTGGGCGCGAATCCGCGCGCGGCCGATCCCCTCGACATAGTCGAGCGCGGCGCCGAGTCCAATCGCCTGGACGATCGGCGGCGTGCCGGCCTCGAAGCGGTGCGGCGGGGGATTGTAGGTGACGGCGTCGCGCGTCACCGTGTCGATCATCTCGCCGCCGCCGTTGAACGGCGGCAGCGATTCGAGCAGCGCCCGCTTGCCGTAGAGCACGCCGATCCCGGTCGGGCCGTAGACCTTGTGTCCGGTGAAGGCGTAGAAGTCGATGTCGAGATCGCGCACGTCGACGTCGAGATGGACCGCGCCCTGCGAGCCGTCGACCAACACCGGCACGCCGCGCGCGTGCGCGATGCGGACGATCTCTTTGATCGGCGGCGCGGTGCCGAGCACGTTCGACATCTGGGTGACGGCGACAATCTTGGTGCGAGGCGTGAGCGCGCGCTCGAAGGCCTCGAGCGAGAACGCGCCTTCGTCGTCGACGTCGACCCACTCGAGGACCGCGCCCTTGCGCTCGCGATGGAAATGCCACGGCACGATGTTGGAATGGTGCTCCATCACGGTGAGCACGATCTCGTCGCCGGCGCCGATGCGCTGGAGCCCGAAGCTCGCGGCGACGAGATTGATCGCTTCCGTCGCCGAGCGGGTGAAGACGATCTCCTCAGCCGACTCGGCGTTGAGGAAGCGCCGCACGCGCTCGCGCGCCGCTTCGTAGGCCTCGGTGGCGGCGTTGGCGAGATAGTGCAGGCCGCGATGGACGTTGGCGTATTCGTGCTCGTAGGCATGAACCATTCGCTCGATCACCGCGCGCGGCTTCTGCGCCGAGGCTGCATTGTCGAGATAGACGAGCGCCTTGCCGTAAGGCCGCTCCGACAGGATCGGAAAATCGGCGCGGATCGCCTCCACGTCGTAGGGCGCCGCGGGCGGCGTGTGAATCGTCATGACCGCCTCCCTCGCCCGCGTCGGGCGAGCCAATCGCGCATCAGCGTCAGCAGCGCCTCGGCGAGCTCGGCGTCGGCGACGCGGCTGATCGCTTCGGCGCCGAACGCCTCGAGCAGCATCGCCTCGGCTTCCGCCGGCGGCAGGCCGCGCGCCTGCAGATAGAACAGCTGCTCGGGATCGAGCGCGCCGATCGTCGCGCCGTGGCCGCAAACGACGTCGTCGGCGAAGATCTCGAGTTCGGGCTTGGCGTTCATGGTCGCATCGGGCGACAGCAGGATCGCCTGCGACTTCATCGCCCCGTCGGTCTTCTGCGCCCCCGGCTGGACGATCACCTTGCCCTGGAACACGCCCGTCGCCTCGTCGGCGACGATGTGGCGGTAGAACTCGCGGCTCTCGCCGCGCGGCGCCGCGTGGACGACCTCGAGCGTCGTGTCGGCGTGGCGGCGCCCGTCGAGCAGGCCGAGGCCGGCCAGCCCGATGCGCGCCCCCTCGCCGACGAGTCGGGCGAAGATTTGCCGGCGCGCCAGCGCGCCGCCGCCGACGAAACCGAACGCGTCGAGCGCGGCGCGCTCGGCAAGCCGCACGACTTCGCTCTCGACATGCAGGCCCGGCTCGTCTTCGATCGCCGCGACATGGGCGAGCGCGCCGCCGGCCGCGACGTCGATTGACGTCGAGGCGTGCCGCTGCGACTCGGCGCCAGCGCCGACGAAGCGTTCGACGAAGGCGGCGCTCGCGTCGGCGCCGATTTCGATGGCGAGGCGCGAATAGACCGCGCGCGGGCCCTCGCCGACGAAGCAATGGATGATCTCGATCGGCGGCGGCTTCGCGCCCGGCGCGACGGTCGCCGCGACGCCGGCCGGCGCCAGCGCAAGCGCAAGCGCCAACATCGGGTCGTCGCTGGAAATCGCCGGCGAAGCGGGCGGCTGCGCGAGCGCCACGCCGACCGGCGGCCGATCGGAAAGCGCGGCGACGAAGACGCCGTTGACGAGCACGAGCCGCACCGGGGCGAGGCGCGGCAGCTTGGCGAGCCGATCCTTCGCCGCGGCGATCGCCGCTTCGTCGGGCGGCGCGGCGAGCGGCGCGGCTTTCGCCAGCGCGACGCGCAGATCGGTGTAGTGCCAGGACTCGACCCGCCGGGTCGGCAGGCCCGCCGCCTCGAAGCGGCGGAACGCCGCGGCGCGCGCCGGCGAAGCCGCCGCGCCGGGCGAGGCCCGGAACTGCTCAGCGAGGCCGAGCTCGGCGGCGGTGCGGGCGATGACGGGCGCGGCGGTCATGGGCTCGTTCACGCAGCCTCGGTGGCGTAGTCGCGATAGCCGTTGCGTTCGAGCTCGAGCGCGAGCTCGGGGCCGCCGCTCTTGACGATGCGGCCGCGCGCCATGACGTGGACGACGTCGGGCGTAATATGCTCGAGCAGGCGCTGATAGTGGGTGATGACCAGGAACGACCGATCGGGGCCGCGCAGCGCGTTGACGCCGTCGGCGACGATGCGCAGCGCGTCGATGTCGAGGCCGGAATCGGTCTCGTCGAGCACGCCGAGGCGCGGCGCGAGCAGCGTCATCTGCAGAATTTCCATGCGCTTCTTCTCGCCGCCGGAGAAGCCGACATTGAGCGGGCGCTTGAGCATTTCCGGATCGACTTTCAAGCCTTGCGCCGCGCCGCGCACCACGCGCATGAATTCGGGCGTCGTCAGATCGGCCTGACCGCGCGCGCGCCGCTGCGCGTTGAGCGCCGCCTTGAGGAAGGTCATCGTCGCCACGCCGGGGATTTCGATCGGATACTGAAAGGCGAGGAAGATTCCCTTGGCGGCGCGCACGTCGGGCGCGAGAGCGAGGATGCTCTCGCCGTTGAGCAGCACTTCCCCCGAGGTCACCTCATAGTCCGGCTTGCCGGCGATGACGTAGGACAGCGTCGACTTGCCGGAGCCGTTCGGCCCCATGATCGCCGCCACCTCGCCGGTTTTCACCGTGAGGTTCAGGCCGTCGAGGATCGACTTGCCCTTGATCGAGGCGCTGAGGTTCTTGATTTCCAACATAAGGTCGATTGCTCACTTCTCGCCGTCGAAATAGTCGACCGCACTCTCCGTCCGGCCGACGTAGCGGACGCCGCCGGCGGCCGGATTGGCCCAATCGAACCGCGAGACGACCTGAAACTTGCCAGAATCCGGATATTCCATGACGTCGGTCGTCGGCCGGTCGGAGACGCCGAGGTACTTTAACTCGACTGTCCCGGTGTTGACGATCTGATGGGCCATCTCGACGCCTTTGCCGGCCGGCGCGGCGAGAATGTCGCCAGCCTTGATCGGATAGGTCTCGAAGCCAAAGCGATAGACGCCCGAACCCTCGAGAATGATAAACAGTTCGTGACTGTTGTGGTGGACGTGAAACGGGAACGCCTTCTTGCCCGGCTGTACGGCCATGACCATGCAGCCCAGCCCGACCGACCCGATCGCCGGGCCGATCGGCGCGAACTTCGCCGCGAAGGCGCCCTCCGCGCCCACTGTCTCGCGAAAAGGCGCGTCGGCCGTGTTGATGACCGGCTTCACCCCACGCTCCCTTCGAGCGAGATCGCGATCAGCTTCTGCGCCTCGACCGCGAACTCCATCGGCAATTGCTGCAGCACGTCGCGCACGAAGCCGTTGACGATCAGCGCCGTCGCCTCTTCGGCCGACAGGCCGCGCTGCAGGCAATAGAAGAGCTGGTCGTCGGAAATCTTCGAAGTCGTCGCCTCGTGCTCGAACACCGCCGACGAATTCTTCGCTTCGAGGTAGGGCACGGTATGGGCGCCGCACGCGTTTCCGATCAGCAGCGAGTCGCAATTGGTGAAATTGCGCGCGCCGGTCGCGCGGCGATGCGCCGAGACCTGGCCGCGATAAGTGTTCTGCGACCTTCCAGCGGAGATGCCCTTGGAGATGATCCGGCTGGTCGTGTTCTTGCCGAGGTGGATCATCTTGGTGCCGCTATCAACCTGCTGGCGGCCGTTGGAGATGGCGATCGAATAGAACTCGCCGCGCGAAGAATCGCCGCGCAGGATGCACGACGGGTACTTCCAGGTGATCGCCGAGCCGGTCTCGACCTGGGTCCACGAGATCTTCGAACGCGGGCCACGGCAGTCGCCGCGCTTGGTGACGAAATTGTAGATGCCGCCCTTGCCCTCGGAATCGCCGGGGTACCAGTTCTGCACCGTCGAATACTTGATCTCGGAATCGTCGAGGGCGATGAGCTCGACCACCGCGGCGTGAAGCTGGTTCTCGTCGCGCTTGGGCGCCGTACAGCCTTCGAGATAGCTGACGTAGGCGCCCTTGTCGGCGATGATCAGCGTGCGCTCGAACTGGCCGGTATTCTTCTCGTTGATGCGGAAATAGGTCGACAGCTCCATCGGGCAGCGCACGCCCGGCGGCACGTAGACGAACGAGCCGTCGGAGAACACCGCCGAATTCAGCGTCGCGTAAAAATTGTCGGTCGACGGCACGACCGAGCCGAGATACTGGCGCACCAGCTCGCCGTGCTCGCGCACCGCCTCGGAGAACGAGCAGAAGATCACCCCCGCCTTGGCGAGCTCGGCCTTGAAGGTGGTGGCGACCGAGACCGAGTCGAAGACCGCGTCGACGGCGACCTGCGTCCGCTCGACGCCGGCGAGGATTTCCTGTTCGACCAACGGAATGCCGAGTTTGGCGTAGGTGCGCAGCAGCTCGGGATCGACCTCGTCGAGCGACTTCGGCCCCGCAGACGACTTTGGCGCCGAGTAATAGTAAAGGTCCTGAAAATCGATCTCGGGGAATTCGACCCGCGCCCAGCGCGGCGGAATCATCGTCAGCCAGCGCCGATAGGCGTCGAGGCGCCAGTCGAGCAGCCATTGCGGCTCGCCCTT
>NZ_JBEKVH010000082.1:0-16905 GCF_049514155.1 Roseiarcus sp.
CACACCTCGAGCGATCGCCGATCAGAAGTTGCTCTGACCCCCAGTGTTCGCAGTTTTGTCCTGAGTGGCGTCGACTTTGGCGCACCCGACAGGATTCGAACCTGTGGCCTCTGCCTTCGGAGGGCAGCGCTCTATCCAGCTGAGCTACGGGTGCAGGCGCGGCGACGCGCCGCCCCTGATTAGACGATTTTCCCCGAATTGAAAATGGCGGCCCGAACCGGCTCAGGCGGCGAGCGACGCGGCGCGGTCCGGGGCGAAATATTCGAGATAGCGCGGTTCGATCTCGGCGACCGGCATCACCGCGAACACGTCGGTCGCGCCGAAGTCGGCGTCGACCACCGCCTGCGGTCCGAATTTCGCCCCCAGACGCCAATAGCCTTTGATCAGCGGCGGCAGCGCGCGCAAGGCGGCGCGCGCGTCGATCGGCGCGTCGGGCGCCGGCCCGAGGTCGGCGGCGCGGCCCTCGACCGCGTCGACGTCCCACAGCGGATCGCCGCCGCTCGCCGCGCGCAGGAACCTGAGCGCCGCGGCGTGCGCGGTCGGCTCGGCGCCGGGGAAGCTCGCGCAGCCGAAGATCGCGTCGACGCGGTGATGGCGCGCATAGGCCCAGATGCCGCGCCACATCAATTCGATCGCGCGTTTGTTGGAGCGGTAGGCGGGCGCGACGCAGGCGCGGCCGAGTTCGAGCAGCTTTTCGCCGGGATGACGCGCGATGAGCGAAGCGACGTCGAATTCGCCGGCGCTATAGAAGCCGAAATTCGCCGCCGCGACCTCGTCGCGCAGCAGCCGGCAGGCGCCGACTTCGGTCGGCTTGCCGTCGATCCGCAGAACGGATCTGTCGACGATGATCAGGTGGTCGCAGACGCGGTCGAAGCGACAGACGTCGCGGCGGATGAGCCGCGCGGTCGGGTCGGCCTTGGCGCCGCCTTCGGCGAAGAATACGCGATAGCGCAGTTTCTGGGCGCGCCGGATTTCCGCCTTCGTCGTCGCCAGGCGGACGTCGAGTTCGCCGATCGCCGCGAGCGTCTTGGGCAGGCCCATCAGGTCGCGCGCCTGACGACGACGGAACGCCGACCGGCCGGGCGTTGCGCCGGCCAAGGTCGCCAGGCTCATCCAACAATCCCCCGATTCGAACCCCTCGAATCGTCGTCAGATCATTCTTATCGCACGGATTTATGACAGGTGGGCGCGCGCCGGCGCCGAGCCCCGCCCCTCGAGCACGCCTTCGATCGTCGCTTCGAGCCGCCCGACCTCGACCGGCTTGGCGAGGAACGCGTCGAACCCCGCCGCGGTCGCCGCGTCGGCGTCCTCGATCGTCGCGCTGGCGGTCAGCGCGACGATTGCGGCGGGCGGCGCCTTCGCCTCGGCTTCAGCGCGGCGGATGCGCCGCACCGCCTCCAGGCCGTCGACGCCCGGCATCTTGATGTCCATCAGCACGACGTCGAAGCGCGGCGTCGCGCCGCGCGACGCGGCAAGCGCAAGACGCGACGCCTCTTCGCCGTCGCGCGCCCGTTCGACCTCGAAGCCGAGGCGGCGCAGCGCCTTCTGCGCGACGAGGGCGTTGATGTCGTTGTCTTCGGCGAGCAGCGCGCGTCTCGCTCGGCCGCGGCGGGCGGACGGGACGATGGATGGGGCCGGCGCCGCGGCGGGGGCGAATTCGCTGGCGAGCCGCTCGTAGAGCGAGCGAGCGCGAACCGGCTTGACCAGCCAGCCGTCGAAGCCGCTGAGCGAGACCGGGCCGAAGGCGCGCCGTTCGAACGGCGAGAACAGCACCAGCGCCTTGGGCGCGCCGGCGGCGCGCGCGGCGCGGGCGAGACGGTTGGTCGATTCGACCCCGAGCGCGCAATCGACGATGACGAGGTCGGGGCGATCGCCGCTCGCCAGCGCGGTCAGCCCGTCGTCGAGCCCCTCGGCGCGCACGACCGTCAAGCCCGCTTCGACGAGCCGGGCGGCGATCGCCGGCGCCTCGAACGGCGAACTGGCGACGATCAGCGCGCGGCGACCGGCGAGCGCCTTCGGCGCCGATTCGTCCGGCGCGTTCTCGGTCGCCGGCAACGCGACCGCGAAGGCGAAGATGGAGCCGCCGCCGGGATTGTCGGCCAGCGTCAGTTCGCCGCCCATCAGGGCGACGATGCGCTTGGCGATGGCGAGGCCGAGCCCCGTGCCCTCGTAGTGGCGGGCGTTGGAGCCGTCGCCCTGCTCGAAATCCTCGAAGATCGCGGCGCGGCGATCGGGCGGCACGCCGGGACCGGTGTCCTTGACCTGAAACCGCACCCGCCTCTCGGCGTCGAGCGACAATTCGACCCCGACCCCGCCGCGCTCGGTGAACTTGACCGCGTTGCCGGCGAGGTTGGTCAGCGCCTGGCGCAGCCGCAGGCCGTCGCCGACGACGATGCGCGGCGCGCCGGCGGCGATCGAGGCGGAAATCTCCAGCCCCTTGCCCTGCGCCTGCGGCGCCAGCAGCTCGACGACGCTCTCGACCAGCTTCTTCAGGTCGAAGGTCTCGCTGACGAGTTCGAGCCGACCCGCTTCGATCTTGGAGAAATCGAGGATCTCGTCGATCAGGCCGGCGAGCGCGCCGCCCGATCCGCGGATCGCCTCGACATAGCTCGCGTGCTCGGGATCGAGCCGCGCGTCGCGCAGCAGGTCGGCCATGCCGAGGATGCCGGCGAGCGGCGTGCGGATCTCGTGGCTCATCGTCGCCAGGAAGCGCGATTTGGCTTCGCTCGCCGCTTCGGCGCGCTCGCGCGCGGCCGCCCCCTCCTTCAGCCGCCAGACCTCGTCGCGCAGACGCTCGGTCTCCGCCTCCGCCTGCGCGCTGCGCGATTCGGCGCGCCGGCGCGCGCCGGCGATCGCCGCGGCGAGCGCCAGCGTCAGCGCCAACAGCGGACCAGCCTCGATAGCCAGCACGCGCAGATCGAATTGCGCGGCATTGGTCAGAGCGTCGATCATCGGATTTCCCGGCCCGCCGATCCTTCAGGATTCGGCCAAGCCGACCCTGACAGGACGCGGTTGAGAAACCCTTGCCCGAACCTCCGAAATTCACGCCAAAATGGCCCGGAGCGGGGGAATCGGAGCGCGCGTTCGAGCCGCTCGGGCCGTCCCGACCGGTCGCGGCGCGACCAAAAGCGCGCCGCCGCCGCGTCACGCTGCGGCGGCGGCGCGTTCCTGCGGGCCGCGGTAGCTCAACGCCTCGGCGAGATGGGCGCGCCCGACCGCGTCGGCGCCGTCGAGGTCGGCGAGCGTGCGGGCGAGCTTGAGCACGCGGTGGTAGCCGCGGGCGGACAGCCGCATGCGCTCGGCCGCGTCGCGCAGCAGCGACATCGCCGAAGCCTCCGGCGCGGCGACCGCCTCGACCACGTTGGCCGGCGCGGCGGCGTTACAGGCGACGCGATCGAGCCCGAGCGCGCGGTAGCGCTCGGCTTGGATCGTCCGCGCCGCCGCCACCCGCTCGGCGATTTCGGCCGAGCCTTCGCGCGGCGGCGGCTGAAGCAGATCGGCGGCGGCGACCGCCGGCACGTCGATGGTCAGATCGAAGCGGTCGAGCAAGGGTCCCGACAGCCGCGCCTGATATTGGGCGACGCAGCGCGCATTGGGGCCGCGGCGGCAGG
The DNA here is from genome assembly GCF_049514155.1 of Roseiarcus sp. Taxonomy (GTDB): domain Bacteria; phylum Pseudomonadota; class Alphaproteobacteria; order Rhizobiales; family Beijerinckiaceae; genus Roseiarcus. The sequence continues at coordinate 3,612 of NZ_JBEKVH010000082.1, forward strand.
CATAGCCGGGTTCGTCGGCGTGGCCGCAACGGCACGGGTTCATCGCCGCCACCAATTGGAAGCGAGCGGGATAGACGATGCGGTGGTTGGCGCGGGCGATCGCCACTTCGCCGGATTCGAGCGGCTGGCGCAGGCTGTCGAGCGCCTGCGGATTGAACTCGGGCAGCTCGTCGAGAAACAGCACGCCGTGGTGGGCGAGCGAGATCTCGCCCGGCCGCGCGTGAACGCCGCCGCCCACCAGCGCCGCCATCGACGCCGAATGGTGCGGGGCGCGGAACGGCCGGCGATCGGTCAAGGCGCCGCCGGCGAGCTCGCCGGCGACCGAATGGACCATCGACACTTCGAGCAGCTCGCGCGGCCGCAGCGGCGGCAGAATCGACGGCAGCCGTTGCGCCAGCATCGACTTGCCCGCTCCCGGCGCGCCGCACATCAGCAGATTGTGGCCGCCGGCGGCGGCGACTTCGAGCGCGCGTTTGGCGCTTTCCTGACCCTTGATGTCGGCGAGGTCGGGCTGCGGCCCGCCCGCGGCGCGTAAGCGCGGCGTCGGGCGCGCCAAAATTTGCGTTCCCTTGAAATGGTTGGCGAGCTGGATCAGCGAGCGCGGCGCGAGAATGTCGAGTTCGGCCGAGGCCCAGGCCGCCTCCGGCCCGCAGGCGGCGGGACAGACGAGGCCGAGGCCGCGCGCGTTGGCGGCGATCGCCGCCGGCAGCACGCCGGCGACCGGGCTGATCGTGCCGTCGAGCGCCAGCTCGCCGATGACGGCGTAACCGTCGAGCGCGTCGGCGGGGATCGCCCCGATCGCCGCCATGACGGCGAGCGCGACCGGCAGATCGTAGTGACTGCCCTCCTTGGGCAGGTCGGCGGGAGCGAGATTGACGGTGATGCGGCGCGCCGGCAACGCCAGGCCGGAGGCGACCAGAGCCGCGCGCACCCGCTCGCGCGATTCGGCCACCGCCTTGTCGCCGAGGCCGACGATGGTGAAGGCGACGGCGCCGTTGGCGACCTGGACCTGGACGTCGACCGGACGCGCCTCGACGCCTTCGAACGCCACTGTGGCTACGCGCGCGACCATGGCGCTCCTCGCCCGGCCGCGAAGGCGACCGTCAGGCCTAGAACATATGCAGAACGGGGGCGCGATGGCAAGAGGCCGCCGCCGGTCCTAGCGTCACTTGCCGCGTTCTTTGACGGCGGCGAGGATCGGCCCGGTCCCGGACGCCTGCACCAGCACCGCGTCGACGAGCCGCGGATCGGTCTTGGCGGGCAGGTCGAACCGCTCGGGTTCGCCGCGCCACCGGCCGATGAGGACGAGATCGACGACGACATGGGCGTGGGGCAGCAGGCGGCCGGCGTTCTCGCCGCGTTTGACGGCGACCTCGCGCGTCGAGGGATCGTAACGCGCGAGCCAGACCTCGGCGCCGCCGGTCGGCGCTTCGCCCGCGCCGATCACGGCGTGTCCCGCTTCGATCGATAGGTCGGGGCCGCCGGCGCCGCGATCCTCGCGCTGGACCAGCGCCTGCAGTTCGGCCGCGTCGGCGCCGGTGACGTCGGCGCGGCCGTTGACGACCGCCTGGGGCGTGTAGACTTCGCCGTGACCGAGCGTCCGGGCGTAGGCCCATTGGCGGGCGGTGAAGGCTGGCTTGGCGAACGTGTCCTTCCAGCCGAGCGAATCCCAGTAATCGACGGCGAAATTGAGCGCCAGCGCGTCGTCGCGCGCCGCCCAGGCGAAAAGATTGGCGTTGGCGGGCGGGCAGGACGAGCAGCCCTGGCTCTGGAACAGCTCGATCACCAGCGGATGACGCGCGTCGGCCGCGCTGGCCGGAGCGACGACGAGCGCCAGCGACAGCGCCGCGCCGGCGGAAGAAAGGGGAAGAGCGCGCATTTGAAACTCCTTGCGTCGCCAGGCGCGACGCCGTTCCTTCCCTTTCGCCGGCGCCCGGGCCGTCGTTACGCGCCCCACGCCGGCGATGCTATAGCGGTCCGCCCGGCCGAGGCGCCGAGCGCGGCGCATTCAGGCGAAAGGGCGTTTGGCGATGAACACCGCGCGGATCGTCGAGGCCGCGATCGAGGATGTCGCCGACATCCTTGGCTTCATCCGGGACCTCGCGAAGTTCGAAAAGCTCGAGCGCGAAGTCGCGGCGACGGAGCAAGGCCTGCGCGAGAGCCTGTTCGGACCGCGCAGATACGCCGAGGTCGTCTTCGTCGAGGAAGAGGGCGAACGGGTCGGCTTCGCCATCTTCTTCCACAACTACTCGACCTTTCTCGGTCGGCCGGGCCTCTACCTCGAGGATCTTTACATCCGTCCGGAGAAGCGGGGCCAAGGTTACGGCAAGCTGCTGTTGCGGCATTTGGCAAGCCTCGCCGTCGCGCGCGGCTGCGGGCGGCTCGAATGGTGGGTGCTCGATTGGAACCGGGGCGCGATCGACTTCTACCGCTCGCTCGGCGCCGAGCCGATGTCCGACTGGACGGTCTATCGGCTCTCCGGCGACGCGCTTCGGCGTCTGGCTTCGGCCGACTGAAAGGCGATCGGCGCAATGCCGTTTTTTCGCGCCGCCTCGCTGTGCTAAGCAGCGCCTCGACTTTGCCGGAGTTGGCGCGCGAAATGGCTCGCACCGATTTCACCACGCCGCGCCTGTGCCTCGAATGCGACCTCAGCGAGGGCGCAACGGCGGCGCTGTCGCTCGACGAAGCCAATTATCTCCTCAATGTCCTGAGGCTGACGCGCGGCGCAGGGGTGCTCGTGTTCAACGGCCGCGACGGCGAGTTCGCCGCGACGATCGGCGCGGCGACGCGCAAGTCGGCGACGCTGACGATCGGCGAGCGCATCCGGCCGCAGGAATTTCCGCCCGACGTCGACTATCTGTTCGCGCCGCTGAAGCACGCGCGGCTCGACTACATGGCGCAGAAGGCGGTCGAGATGGGCGCGCGCCGCCTGCAACCGGTCATCACCCGCCGCACGCAGGCGAGCCGCGTCAATCTCGCCCGCCTCGCCGCCAACGCGCGCGAGGCGGCGGAGCAATGCGGCGTCATCTGGCTGCCGGACGTGTCGCCGGCGCGGCGGCTCGAAGAGGTTCTCGCCGCTTGGCCGGCCGAGCGGCTGCTGATCTTCTGCGACGAGGACGCGCCGCTCGCCAATCCAGTCGCCGGACTGGCGGCGATACACGCCAACGCCGGCGTATCGCTGCTGATCGGACCCGAAGGCGGGTTCGACGACAGCGAGCGGCAGGCGATCGCGCGGCTGCCGCGCGCGCTGCGCTTGAGTCTCGGTCCGCGCGTGCTGCGCGCCGACACGGCCGCAGTGGCGGCGCTGGCGTTGATTCAGAGCCGCTTCGGCGATTGGCGCTGACCTTATGGACAGGCGCGCGGCGCGCCTTCATGCCGCCACGTTATCGCCGCAGCTTGCCGCCCTCGATTCGGGTGGGCGCCATGATCTTGCTGGTTCAGCGTGCGATGTTGGGCGCAACGGTTTCTCTCGCGGCGTGCCTGGCGGCTGCGCAGGCGCCCGCCGGCGATTCCACCGCGCCGATCGCGCCCTCAAACGCGCGCTGCCGTTCCCATGGCGACGGCTTTATCGGCGTCGCCGGGTCGGACGCGTGCATTCGCATCAGCGGCTATATCGACGCCGGAGCGGATTTCTCCACCTCGCGCGGCGGACGCGACGCGCCGCTGTTGGCGCCGGCGAATCCGGCCTTGCGAACCGGCGCCGCCGCCGCGCTCGACTCGCGTTTCGACACGTCGATGGGGCCGGCCCGCGTCTATATCGAAATCGGGCGCCCGCGCTTCGGGCCCTGAACGATCGGCCGCCCCGCCGACCGGATGCGTCTCAGGCCATGCTCGGTCTTGGCCCAATGGTGCGGCCGGATCGCCAGATCGAATAGCGCCGCCCAAGTCGCGACGCAAATCAGCGCGTAATAGAGCGGCAAAGTGGCGAGGATGCTCGGCCGCGCGGCGATGCGTCGGCGGCGCATCGCTGTCAGGCCGGGGATCGCCATCGTCATCAGGCCGCTGACGGCGAGCAGATAGATCGCCAGATCGCCCGTGATCTGCCAAACGCTCGCCGCGGCGAGCTGACCCGAGACGGCGCGCCAGACCGCGGCGAAGAACAGCGGCGGCCCGCACAAGCCGCCGAGCGTCGAGCCGCCGATCAGCGCCAGCGCGGCGAGCGCGCGACACCGACCCAGCGCGCCGGCGAAGCAAAGCGGCCGCCGGCTGTGAACGATCAGCGTCTGCATCCAGCCCTTCTGCCAGCGCACGCGCTGGCGGAACCAGCTGGCGAAAACGACCGGCGCTTCCTCAGCCGTCGACGACGCGAGCGTGGCGACGCGGACGCCGGCAAACGCGAGCCGCATGCCGAGGTCGGCGTCTTCGGTGACGTTCCAGGCGTCCCAGGCGCCGACGCGCCGCAGCGTCTCGACGCGGAAATGGTTGGAGGTGCCGCCGAGTGGGATCGGCAGGTCGAGCGCGGCGAGACCTGGATTGATCAGGTCGAACAGCGTCGCGTATTCGACCGCGAACATCGCGCTGATCCACGAGTCGGCGGCGTTGTCGATCGTCAGCGCCGCCTGCAGGCAGTCGACGTCGGGTTCGGCGGCGAAGCGCGCCGCGGCGAGCCGGAGCTGGTCGGCGTCGGGTTCGTCCTCGGCGTCATAGACGACGACCAGCGCGCCGCGCGCCGCCGGCAGGGCGATGTTGAGCGCGCGCGGCTTGGTCGCCGGCGGGCCGGGCGGGGCGACGACGATCTCGTAGCGCGCCGGCAGGTCGAGCGACTCGAACGCCGCCCGCGTGGGGGCGTCGTCGCGTTCGACGACCAGTTTGATGTCGAGCTTGCTGCGCGGATAGTCGAGCGCGTCGAGGCTGCGCACGAGCTTGGCGACCATCCGTTCCTCGCCGCGCAGCGGCGCGATGATCGTGTAGATCGGCAGGTCGGCGTCGTCGAGCGGCCTGGCGCTCGCGGGCGCGGCCGCCGCGGCGACCGCCAGATTGCGCAACACGATCGCCGCGGCGAACAGCGACCACAGGGTGGCCGACAGGACCAGGGCGAGGCCGCCCGGCGCGACCGCCGCCGCCGATGTCGCGACGACGGCGAAGACGCCGAGCGCGACGCACTGGCGGGGGCTGAAGCCGAAACGCGCGCACAGCGCCGGGTCGCGCCGCGCCAGAGCGTCCGCCGCCGTTTCGGCGATGCGCGCGCCCGCCTCGGCGCGCACCTTGTCGCTCAACATCCGCGGCGAGGCGATCGCCACGCCTGAGGGCAGCGCGCCCGCTTCGGCTCGCTCGAGAAGGTAGCGGATCGCCGCGGCGCGCGGCGCAGCGATGACGCGCAAGCCGGCGCGGTTCGGCGCAAGCGGCGCGACGCCGCAGGCGATCGCCGGATCGGCCTCGACCGATTGGGCGACCCGGATCTCGCCGCGGTAGAAGGGAAGCCGCAGATGGCGCGCCAGCGCGCGATAATAGTCGTCTTCGCCGATCAGGCCTTCGCCGAGCAGCGCTTGCTCGGCCGAGACGCCGTAGCGTCGCGCCGCCGCCTCCGCCTGCAGCAACGCGCCCGGCGCCCAACCTTGCGCGGCGAGGAAGGCGATCTCCGGCGCGAACGCGCCGCCGACGCGCGCCGACAGCTGCGCCGGCTCGCGCCGCGCGACGGTCGACTGAGCGTTATATGGGTCGCTTCGCGGCCAGCCCCGCCCCCGGGCCGCCGCTTGCATCGGCAAATCGCCCACGCTACCAACTCGCTAACGCACGCCGCATGACGATTGCGCACGTCGCGCCCGCCCCCAAAGCGCTCGCGACGCTCGCATCGATGAGAATGAACCGAAACTGACGGATGACTCCATGTCGGCCGTGCGTTATTTAACGCTCTGCGTGACGCTGGCCGCAAGCATCGCCGCGGCGGCGGCGGACCGTCTTCCGGCGCCCAGCTTCTGGGACCCGAACCTGCATCTCGAGCGGCCGGACCTTTCGGCTCTGCGCGCGATCCGTTTCCTGACCGACGACGACTATCCGCCGCTCGATTTCGCCCTCGGCGACGGCTCGCTGATCGGCTTCAACGTCGAAATTGCGCGCGCGATCTGCGAGGAGCTGCACATCGGCTGCACCATCCAGGCGCGCCGCTGGGACACGCTGGTCGATTCGCTGGAAACCGGCAAAGGCGACGCGGTGATCGCCTCGATCGCCGCCAGCGCCGCGACGCGCGCGCGGATCGATTTCACCCAGCCTTATTACAAGACGCCGGCGCGGTTCGTCATGCGCAACGACTCGCCGCTCGCCGACGCGACGCCGACGACGCTCGCCGGCAAGACGGTCGCCGTCATCGCCGGCTCGGCGCATCAATCGTTCCTGGCGACTTTCTTCCCCGCCGCGACCGGCAAGCCCTATCCCAATTTTACCGCGCTGCACGAAGCGCTGCGCAAGGGCGAAGTCGACGCCGTCTTCGCCGACGGGCTGACGCTGGCGGTGTGGCTGGCGGGCGAGGAATCGGGCGGCTGCTGCGTCTTCAAGGGCGGACCCTACACCGAGAGCCGCTACTTCGGCGAAGGCGTCGGCATCGCCGTGCGCAAGGAGGACGCCGATCTGCGCCGCGCGATGGACTGGGCGCTCGCCCGCCTCGCCGCGCGCGGCGTCTACGCCGAAATCTACACCAAGTACTTTCCGGTCGGGTTCTACTGAGGCGGGCGGGGCCGTCGCGCGCCCCTGCCGAACCAACCCAGGCCGGCGCCATTTTCCGGCGCGCACGTTTGCTCTCAAGGGCTTGCGAGGAAAATGTCCGCCGTCTCGTCGCGTGGCCGGCGTTCTCGAGCGGGCCGGCCAAGTCTATCGCCGCGCCTGAGTTTATATTACCTTGTAAATCTGTTATATGCGCCGGCTAAGCACGCCAAACGCCGTCTCGCGCCGACGCGGCTCAGAACCGCGTGACGACGGCGACGCCGACCGAGGGAAATTTGTCCATATTCATCAGCGCGTCGATCGATTGTTCGAGGCTGATGCGTTCGCCGATCAGCCGCTCCGGCCGCAGCTTGCCGGACTGAACCATGTCCAGCATTGCGCCGTAACGGTGGGCCTGCATGCCGTGGCTGCCGAGCAGTTCAAGCTCATTGGCGACGACCTTGCTCATCGGGATTCGCGGCGCGCTGTGATCGCCCAGCATCAACCCGACCTGCACGTGCTTGCCGCGCTTCCTCAGGCAGCTGACCGAATTGAAGCAGGTCGTCGGAGCCCCAAGCGCGTCGATCGACACATGCGCGCCGCCGTTCGTCGCCTCGATCACCGCTTCGGCGACGTCGGCGACGGAATTGGCGTTGATCGTCGCGACGGCGCCCAGGTCGCGCGCCAAGGCGAGCTTGTCGTCGGAAATGTCGACGCCGATCCCATTGGCGCCGATCGCGTTGGCGATCATGATCGCAGAGAGCCCGACGCCGCCGCAGCCGTGAACCGCGACCCACTGCCCCGCGCTCGTCCGGCCCTGGTCGACGACGGCGCGAAAGGAGGTCGCGAACCGGCAGCCGAGGCTCGCCGCCGTGTCGAACGCGAGGCTCTCGGGCAGCGCGACGAGGTTGAGATCGGCGCGATGGATCGAGACGAATTCGGCGAACGACCCCCAATGGGTGAAGCCGGGCTGGAACTGATGGTCGCAAACCTGCTGCTGTCCCGCCTGGCACTGCGGGCATTCGCCGCAGCCACAGACGAAGGGAACCGTCACGCGATCGCCCGGCTTCCATTTCCGCACGTCCTTGCCGACAGCCTCGACGATTCCGGCAAGCTCGTGGCCCGGCACATGGGGCAGCGTGATGTCGTTGTCGTGCCCGACCCAGCCATGCCAGTCGCTGCGGCAAACGCCGGTCGCCTGGACCCGCAACACGACCCCATGCGCTGCGGGCGTCGGGTCCGGGACGTTCGCCAGCTTCGGCGGCTGCGAGAACGCTTCATAGAGAACGGCTTTCATCGCGGATTCCTTCGGCGCGCGAACAATCGCGCCATACCAATCCCATCGGAATGGCGCGCCGATTCCCCTCGTCGTTCGAGACGCGCCGCTAACGCGGCGCTCCTCACGATGAGGGGAATCAGATTCGCGCACTCTTCACCGCCCTCATCCTGAGCCGCCTGCGTAAGCAGGCGAGTCGAAGGATGAGGGCGGCTGGGCTCGACAAACGCTCAAAGCGGGCGGCGCGTCACGGCTTCTTCGGTTCGACATGCCCGCCGAAGCCCTTGCGCATCGCCGAGATGATCTTCTCGGCAAAGGTGTGCTCCTTGCGCGAGCGGAAGCGCGCGTAGAGCGCGGCGGACAGCACCTCGGCCGGCACCGCCTCGTCGATCGCCGCCTGCAACGTCCAGCGGCCCTCGCCCGAATCCTCGACATAGCCGGAGAAGGATTCGAGCTTCTCCTCGCGCGCCAGCGCGATCGAAGTGAGGTCGAGCAGCCACGACGAGACGACGCTGCCGCGCCGCCACACTTCGGCGATGTCGGCGACGTCGACGGTGAAACGATGCTCCGCGTCGACGGTCGGCGCGTCGGCATTGCGCAGGATGTCGAAGCCTTCGGCATAGGCCTGCATCAGGCCGTATTCGATTCCGTTGTGCACCATCTTGACGAAATGGCCGGCGCCGCACGGTCCGGCGTAGAGATAGCCTTCCTCGACGCGGGAATCGCGCGCTTCGCGGCCGGGCGTCGGCGGGATCGTCCCACGACCGGGCGCGAGCGTCTTGAAAACGGAATCGAGCCGTTCGAAGGTCTCGCGCCGGCCGCCGATCATCATGCAGAAGCCGCGCTCGAGCCCCCACACGCCGCCGCTGACGCCGACGTCCATATAATCGACGCCGTCGCCGGCGAGCGACTTGCCGCGCCGCACGTCGTCGCGCCAGAACGAATTGCCGCCGTCGATGACGCAGTCGCCGCGCTTGAGCAGCGGCCGCAGCAATTCGATCGTCGATTCGGTGGCGGCGCCCGCCGGCAGCATGATCCAGACCGTGCGCGGCGCGGCGAGCGCGCCGACCATCGCCGCAATCGATTCGACCGCCGTCGCGCCATCGGCCGCCAGCGCCTTGCCCGGCGCCGGATCGCGGTCGTAGACGACGCAGGCTTGCCCGGCGCGCGTCAGCCGGCGGACGATGTTGGCGCCCATGCGCCCCAGACCGATGACGCCGAGTTGCATGGATGGCCTCCTGATCTCGCTGACCGAGCGCGTCAGTCCTTGGCGCGCTCGACATAGGCGCCGTCTTCCGTCTGGATGACGACGCGGGTTCCGGTGCTGACGTGCGGCGGCACCATGACGCGCGCGCCGTTGGAGAGCTTAGCGGGCTTGTATGACGAAGACGCCGTCTGGCCCTTCATCGCCGGCTCGGTCTCGACGATCTCCAGCGTCACCCGCGGCGGCAACTGGATGCCGACCGGAATCTCGTTGAAGATCGACAGGATGACTTTCATCCCTTCCTGCAACCATTGCTTCTGGTCGCCGATGACGTCGGCCGGCACCTGGATCTGATCGTAGGTGTCGGCGTTCATGAAATGATAGCCGTCGTTGTCGGAATAGAGGAAGTCGTAATTCTTGTCCTCGACGAAGGCGCGCTCGACCTGCTCGGTGGTCTTGAAACGGTCGGTGACCTTCACCCCGTCGGACAGGCGGCGCATGTCGATCTGGGTCGTCGGCGTGCCCTTGCCGGGGTGGAAGCTTTCGGCCGAGAGGACGACACAGAGCTGGCCATCGTCCCGCTCGATGATGTTGCCCTTGCGAATCGAGCTGGCGATCACTCTCACGTCTTAAGTCCTTAAGGCTGGGCGCGCGGAGGCGCAGAGGCGGCTTTCCCTCCCTCCGGCGCGAAATGCGGCGCGACCATACTGATTTTGGCGGCAAAGGCCAGTCTTCAGCGGCGGCGGCGGCGCGAATTTCGGCGGCGGGAGGCAATAGCGGCCAGGAGGTCAGATTGAATTGCCGTTTTTGCGCCTATGGCGGAATCGGCGGAAGCGTGAGCTCTTCAGCCGGCCTGGATGGGCGCGCGGACCGTCAATAGACCGTCGGCCTGTCCTCCGTTTGCGTGATGAGCCGCGCGCCGCGCTGGTTGCGTGTGTAGATCCATAACCAGTTGAGCGCGACGCTGAGTCGAGACCGGACGCCGACCAGGAAGTAGATATGGACGACGCCCCAGAACCACCAGGCGATCGAACCCCGCAGCTTAAGCCATCCGAAATCGATCACGGCCTTGCCCTTGCCGATCTGGGCGAGGCTCCCTTCATGGCGATACCGGAACGAACGTCGCTCGGACTTGCCCGAAAGCCGCCGGCGGATCGTCTCGGCCACGAAAGTCCCCTCCTGCTTCGCCGCGGGCGCGATGCCGGGGACCGGCGCCCCGTTCGTCCCCGGAACGGTGATGGTGTCTCCCACCGCGAAGATGTCCGGGCGTCCGGGAATTCTGAGGTCCGGTTCGACGACGATCCGGCCGTTGCGGTCCGCCGGCGCACGCAGCCATTCCGCGGCCGGCGACGCGCGCACGCCCGCCGCCCAGATGACGGTGTGCACTTCGACGCGTTGGCCGCCGAGGGTGACCGCCGCGCGCTCGATTTGCGTGACCGGAGCGTTCAACCTGACCTCGACGCCGAGCTTCTCGAGCGCGCGCTTCGCATAGTCTGAGAGACTGTCCGGATAACCGTTCAGAACTTTTGGCCCCGCTTCGACGAGCAGCACTCTCGTCTTGCGCGTATCGATCGCGCGGAAGTCGCGCGGGAGCGTATCGCGCGCCAGGTCGGCGATCGTGCCGGCCAATTCCACGCCGGTGGGACCACCGCCGACGATCACGAAGGTGAGCAGCGCCGCAAGCCGCGCCGGGTCGGTTTCGCGCTCGGCTTCCTCGAACGCCATTAGGATGCGGCCGCGGATTGCGATGGCGTCTTCGATCGTTTTCAACCCCGGCGCTGCCGCTTCCCATTCCTCATGCCCGAAATAGCCGTGGCGGGCGCCCGTCGCGAGGATCAGCGTGTCGTAGGGAATCGCGGTTCCATCCGCGAGGCGCACGGCGCGGCCGACCGGATCGACACCCGCTACCGTCCCGAGCAGGGTCGTGACGTCCTTGCGGTCGTGGAGCATCGATCGGATCGGCCACGCGACCTCTGAAGGCGCCAGCGATGCGGTCGCAACCTGATACAGGAGCGGCTGGAAGAGGTGGTGATTGCGCTGGTCGATGAGGATGATGTCGACCGCTGCGCCCTTCAGGCGCTTCACTGCCCACAGGCCGCCAAATCCGGCGCCGACGATGACGACGCGATGTCGCTTCGAACGATCGCTGCTCGCCGTCATCGGTATGCCTTAAATGAACGTCCAATCATCGCGCGAGGCCATTGGCGGCGGGCGTCGTCAAACGAACGCCGGCGACCGAGCGGCCAGACGCTGGACTTGGCGATCCTAATCGAGAGAATGAGGATATGCTTCTGGCGCGCGCCATTGCGGGATTGGTCTTCCTGTTCGCGGTCATCGCAAGCGTGCTCCTTGGTTCAGCCGGGACACTGCACGTCGGACGCATGTGGGTGATGCTGGCGGCGTTCTTCGGAAGCGCGGCGCTTATCACTACATGGCTTTGGTTCCACGACAAGGCGCTGCTGGAGCGGCGCGTGAAGGCGGGACCGGGTTCGGAGTCCGATCCGATCCAAAACGTCGTCCAGGCGCTGGCGGGGCTCGCCTTTCTGGGGACCTTCGCCGTGGCGGGATTCGACAGCCGCTTTGGTTGGTCCAGTGCGCCTCTCGCCGTTTCGCTCGCGGCCGACGGAATGATCGCCATCGGCTTCCTGATTGTTTTCCTCACGTTCCGCGAGAATACGTTTACCGCCGGCGCCATCGAGATCGCCGAGGGCCAGCGCGTGATCGACACCGGTCCCTATGCGATCGTTCGGCATCCCATGTACGCCGGCGCCCTCGTCATGATCGCCGGAATACCGCCAGCGCTTGGCTCCTGGTCGGGGCTTATTCCCGCCGCCTTGCTCGTGCCCATCATCATCTGGCGGCTGATGCGTGAGGAGGCGTTCTTGGCTGCCAACCTTGCCGGCTACTGCGACTACCAAGACCACGTACGCTACCGGCTGGCGCCGGCCATCTGGTAGTCCCAAGGCACCACCGACTTTCTTGATTTTGGCGTCGCGCGCCTTATTGCTGTTTCATGGATGGCATCTGCGCTTTCTGCGGCAAGCAGGCGTTGTTGAGAGAAAGCCACGTCCTGCCAGCCTTCATCTTTCGTTGGCTTCGCGACCGCTCTGGGTCCGTGGGCCACCTCCGGCATACCGATAGCCCCAATCGTCGCGTACAAGATGGGCTAAAGTTTCCGTGGCTTTGTAATGATTGCGAAGGTCACTTCAACCGCTACGAGACGGCTTTCGCAAACCAAGTCTTTTACCCTTGGCACGCGGGCAAGCAGCGTATCGGCTATGGGAATTGGCTTCTGAAGTTTTGCGTCTCAATATCTTGGCGCGTTCTTAAATTCGCGCGAGGAAAGAATAAAACTCCATCGTATACAACTGAACAAATGCGCCTCATGGATAAAGCAGAATTCACTTGGCGAGCATTTCTCAACGATGACGATCCTCACCCCGGTGACTTTGAGCAGCACATTTTGATATTCGACACAATTGCCAATACGAACGTACCGGGACTGCCAAATAACTTTAACCGCTTTATGATGGGAGCGGTGACACTCGACATAGTTGGTTCCCGCAATTCACTAATGACATTTGCAAAGCTCGGCCGGTTCAATATTTTTGGGATTATACAAAAAGGCAATGGAGAGTGGGACGGCACGAAAATTCACGTTCGGCAAGGTTTATTGAAACCAAATAGAGTAGTAATTCCGGCTGGATTGTTGGACTTATTTATTGAAAAGGCGGCGCACGTGTCGAAGTCATTTGCGACTATATCGAAATCGCAAAGGGAAAAAATCGACTATAACGTCGTTAGTAATATTGATGATTTCGCCAAGTCTGATCAATTTGCGTCCATCTTAGCTGACGCTGAGATGTTCGGCGAGGACGCTGTTCTGTGGAAGGACGAGCTTTAAGGGAACGCGGCGATCCAATTGTCCGCTTCAACAAATCGCTTCCCTCAAGCCGCCCGTCCGTTCCCTACAACCTGCGAAAATTCGGGGTGCCCCCCCACCCCAATGCGCCCGCCCTGGCGCGCCTCGGCGAATCCCGTTATCCCCTCAACCCACCTTGACCTCCGCCTCGCCCTTCTGGACCCCGTCCCGCCACGCCGACCGGCGGCCGCGCCTGGCGGCGCGGGCGCGTCTTGCCGCCCTCATCCGCAGCCATTTCGCGACCGAAAGCTTCCTC
>NZ_JBEKVH010000083.1:0-16883 GCF_049514155.1 Roseiarcus sp.
AAGCGGCTCCGTCCCGCCCAGAACGGACAACCGCTCCCGTCGAGTTTCCGCCTTGGTTCGTCGATCAGCTCGCGACAAAGTTGGCGTTGATCCACATGCGGCTGAGACGGCGTGGCAGATCGTTCCGGCTGTCGTCATCGGCACTCTCGGGCCGGATAGCGAATCTGGCGCCAGGACCCAGGGAATGGCTCGCTACAGATCCTTTTGGCACAAGCGCCGACATGCCCCGCTCCCAGGCGACGAATTGTGAGCGCGCCAATCAGAACACCATTTAACCTTCAGTTGAATGTTAAAACAGGGGAAGGCTCGGGTCGGGGAGGAGGTCAATCGCGCCTTCAGCAATTTTGGCCGTGGTCGACGAATGCGTGGAGCGGCGCTCAGCGGCGCGGACGCAACAATCGTTGTGACGCCGCGACGTTTGACAGTCGCCGGACCTGCCGTTTAAGCTCAACGGCGCGGCGAGACGTTACGATTGAACGGCAAGACCAAATCGCGGCGAATGGTGGGGGTGTGCGATGGCGCGAACTGCAATTCTGGCCGCGGGCTTCGCGCTCGCAACAATATTAGGCGGCGTGGGCGCAGCCTCTGCCGATGTTTACGCGTTTTCATTCGTGGCTGATACCAGCGACACGACCGACGCCGACTACGGTTCCCTGGTGATCACCGGCGATCTTTTCACGGCGGGCCCTGCGCTCCCCGCGGGTTTGACCGGCATCATCGGTTTGGTGACGAGCGAAGGGACCTCTGGGATCGACAGCGGCACGATTACCGGGCTCTCAAGCTATGCGGACGCTGACAACATCCTGTACGAGACGGGCGCTCCAGGTCAGGTGAGCTTCAGCGGCATTTCCTTTGTCGAGGGCGGGGAGACGTTCAACCTCTATTCGTGGAACGAGGGCGACTACGCGCTAGTCTCAGTGGTCGATGCCGTCGGCTACCCGCAGAATGGCGTCGTCGGCACTTTGACGGTTACCGCAGTTCCCGAGCTTTCGACCTGGGCGATGTTGCTCGCAGGTTTCGCTGGCCTGGGTTTTGCGGGCTGGCGTCGGGGCCGCGTGGCCGAACAAGCGGCCTAAGCGCGCGGCGCTCAACGAGGTTATCAGGAAGGGCCGGCTCGCCGGCCCTTTTTCTTGTGTGCCGAGCATGATCGACAGCTTGGAGGCAGAAGTCTTCTGCCCAGCCTGATGATGGCAATGCGCTAGCGAAGCGCAAGGGCGTCACCGCTGGGCGGGTCTGAAGGAAGTGTGGAGCAGACCGCGACCCGATGGACAAGAACTGGGTATGAGGCCTACCCGGACTGTCAACGGCGGCGGAAGGGCGTCGAGCCCGACGCCATAGAGATATGGTTTGCGGACGAGGCGCGTCGGCCAGACGAGACGCTAGAAACCATCGCCCCGTTGAGGAATGATCCTATCGTCTGGCTGCCCGCCGTGGCCGCCTAATCAGCCCGGCCCTTGCCCGGCAACCGCGGCGAGCATCTTGCCGCTCGTATATCATTCCCCGGGACACGATCAGGCTGCGGGGACTCGCGTCTGGTGGGCGCCAATGTCCCGGTTCAATCGACGATTGGGAAATAGGTGCAAAGGAGCGGCCTGGCCGATTGCCGCCGCGACCTCAAAGTGGTGCGGCGACTCGGGATCGGTCGCAAGACTCAGCTGGGTCGATCCACTTCGGCGAGCGCCCCAGCTCGGCGCCTGTTCACGACGTCCACGCAAATTGGCTGACGGCCGCCAACTCGAGCGTCTCGAGTCCGTTGAAGGGAGGCTCAGCCGACTCGATCGACCGATCGACTAACGCCCGAACAGAGGCGCGCTGATTCGCCTCGATCATTTGGGTCCACAAGAGCCGCGCCGAATTTTCAACCTGCCCGCGAGCAGGGGCAGAATTTAGTCGCAGGCCGTCGCGTCCAGTCCGGGGCTCACGACAGTGCTGCGGATGTCAAGCCCCAGGTTTGAGACGACAACACGAAGACAAGTGCTCAGCGTTACAGAAGCTAAAATAGGCCTACACATCGGATTAGCGGTGAGATACGAGCGTTACAATCTTCCATATTTGAGCTATTCGGTCGTTAGTTACAAACATTCGCTAAATTGAACTTCTGTCATAAATTTAATTGACCCCAACGATGACTTGTGTTCAAGCTATCTAATCATCAGCGGCCTGTAATAGGCCAGCGAGCAGCGCAAGTAACTATGGTGAGAATATGGCTGTGCTCGAGCGAACAGAAGAGGGCGCGCTCAGGTCCGCGGATGGCCGCGGGGACTCACGCCCGCTGATGTCTAGAGCGACTTCTGGAGGCGTCATCGACAGGATCGACGCAGAGATCTCGGCCGTGGAAGCCGAGTTGGCGACCGTGCAATCGCGGCTCTCGAAGTTGCGCAGCGCTCGCGAGCTGCTCGCCGAATACAGCGAGCCGCCCGTTCCCCGTCGGGGAAGGAAGGAAGGCGCTCCGCCGATACGCGAAACCGCCAAGTCCGCAGGGCGGCGCCTTTCATTGCAGGACCGGATTGAGAGAGCCCTCTTGGACGGTCCCACTCGGCGCGCCGAACTTCTGAGCCGCGTGCTCGGGACCGGAGCTAAGACGACTGCGGCGGCGATTACGACAACGCTTTCTCGCATGCGCGCGCGAGGCGACTTAACCAATGTCGATGGTCATTGGAACATCTCGCTTCAGCGACAGGCGAAATTGGCTGCGGCTCACGGGCGCAAGCTGTGAAAAACGGGGCGTTCTCTAATTGCGCCTCCGCTATTTCCTTCTCGGGGAGTTCGAGCAACCCATTTTGCGACGTTCGGATGGGCGCGATTAACGCCCTGCCGGGTCGGGAGCGCGCCCACGAGGCTCGACCAGGCGCGCCGGCAGATCGTGTAGGACGGCGCCGAGCTTGCGATTGAATTCTTCCGCAATGGTCTGCGCGTTGACCACCGCGAGACAGGTCGCCGGCAGAAGACGGGTTTTCGCCTTGGCGGTCGCTTCGTCGAAACGGTCCGCTTCCGGCTCTTCGAGAAAGATGGCGATGAGGGCCGATATATCAATCACCATCAGTCTGGCAATCCGTTTTCGTCATAACCGATGATTTCGTCCGCCGAGCGCATATCGCGGTCTTGCAGCTTAGCGATGCGACGGCTGATCGCGCGCATTTCGGCGAGGCGCCACTCCGGATCCGGACCGCCCTGTTTCAGGCGCTGCAGTCTGTCTTCGAGCGCCTCGTGGATGACCCGGGCCACGGGCTTTCCGGTTTGCTGTTTCAGGGCGCGCGCGAGGCGAACGGTGTCCTCTCTCTTGATGGAAATGGGCATGCCAACCCTCCTATTCGGGTGAAGGATGCCCTTCCTGGCGCTGGTTCGCAAAGACTGCCGATAAGCGCCTGATCGGATACAAGTGTTCACCGACAGGCAAGGCGCATTTCGCTCTCAGAATTCATGGGAACAATGCGCTTCGCCGCCGGATCGCATCGCGAAGGATACCTCGGTGACATGCCGATCAGCGACGACTCTGAGGCGCATTTGGAGGAGTTCCTCCGCGCGTGCGGATTCCGCGAAGGTTCCGGGCAGGCGATGGCCGCCGGCGACGCGACATTTCACTACGGGTGAATGCCGCATGGCGCGCCTGGCAACTCAACGACCCGAACCCGCGAGGTCATGACGATCATCTGGTTCGCTGACCGAGCGCGCATCACCGAGCCCGACAATTTCAACCGGCGCCGCGACCTCGCGCGGTGGATGCCGGGCTTAGAACCCGGCGATCTGGCGGCGAGCGAATTGAATCCCCTCGTGTACCAGCGATAGTCTACGCGCGAACGGCCCATGCCGGCGGAGCCGGTAACGTCGTCTGTGAGAACGCACCGGGGAATCGCGCCGCCGCCGACGAAATCGTGAGCCAGCAGCGAACGAACCGTCATCGCTTCGGTGTTTCGTCTTCGGCTCGAGCGGGGGCGACGGCGAAAGCGGCCGCGGTCATGGGAAAGACAAAACGCATCGGATGCCGGCGGAAATCGCGCCTCTTTTGAGAAGCAGCAATCTTTCGCCGATTGTCGTTGAAGATCGGGCGGTGATAAGTTACACGTTACGCATGATTAAGCGCATTCGTCATAAGGGGCTGGAACGGTTCTTCGCCACCGGCGACACACGGGGAATCGACGGGAAGCAAGCGACATGGCTGCGCATCCTATTGACGGCTCTGCACGCCGCCGCCGCTCCAGCGGAGCTGAACCAACCCGGATTTCGGCTTCATCCCTTGAAGGGCGAGCGCAAAGGACAATGGGCGATGTCGGTATCGGGAAATTGGCGCTTGGTGTTCGCATTCGAGGACGGAAACGTCACCAATGTTGATTTGGTCGATTACCATTGACCGCCGGAAAGGAATGAAAATGGAAATGCACAACCCCGCACACCCCGGCGAAGTCATCCGCGAGGCGTGCCTTAAGCCCCTTGGCCTCACCGTCACGGCGGCGGCGGAAGGTCTGGGTGTGACCCGCAAGACGCTCTCTGACCTGTTGAATGGTCATAGCGGAGTCTCTCCAGATATGTCGATTCGGTTAGAAAAGGCCGGATGGAGTACGGCGGAGGCGTGGCTGCGTATGCAGATGAATTACGACCTGTGGCACGCCAAGCAACATTCTGACCGGCTCAAGGTGCAGCGTTTTCCCACGCTCGAAGTGGCCTAGCGATTGCGATCTTAGGCGCAGACCAGAGAAGATATGTGTTCCGCAACCGACTCGACAACATGATCGATATTCGCCACGAGTTGGTGCGGTTACCCGCCACGACGTTGCGACCGCCTCACTTCACTATGTCCCTTGAACAAGCGCTCGAACGAACGGCGCGCGTTCAACTGTATCTTGGGCGCGTCGAATTTCGTCGCTTCAGTCAGAATGGACATGCTCGATGATCGTGGAAGAAATCATCCACACGTGCTCCGACGCCAATGTCGCGGGTGGGGTTTTGGCCTCGATCGGAGGCGAATTTGCGAAGGAGTTCGCGGTTAGGGCGTTGCACATCAATCTATCTCCAGGAATGCTCGCCGCGCTCATTGTGAAAGCGTTCTCCGATCAAGCGTCATCCCATCAAAGGGACGAGGTCTGGAGACTTGCGCACGGCACGGATCATCCGATCCTCTCGGGCTTGCGCCACATTCTCGCGCAATCGACCATCTTTGAGTCGTCATCGCTTTAGAACGGATCGCCGCCTATCCTGTCTTTGTCTTGTTACCCTTCAAGCGCTACCCTTGCGCAATTGCCGACGCGCCCCTGTCTCCAGCCCCCATGACCTCGCCGACGCCGTCGCGTTCGCGCTGCGCTTCGGCGGCCGCAAGCGGAAACACGACGCCGGCGAGATCATGGCTGCGATCGTGGCGCGATGTCTAGTCGAGCGCCTGGAGCGGGCCGGCTTCGTCGTCACGAAGAAACGCCGGCGGTCGGTGTGAGCACACAGGGGTGCGGGGCTGACGGGCGATAGGAGCTGGAAGGGCGGTCAATTCGCCTTTGTCGCGCGGACGAAGCCCGGCGGGTCATGCGGCGCGAACAGGCGCGGCAATAGTTAGCCGATCAGTTAGCGAAATCTCGCGGCGCTCGGGGCCTTTGATCCAGACGGGCTTTGACCTGATCGGCCGGCAAAATAAGATTGCCGTCTCCGTCGACGATCCAGACGAAAGCAGACCCGCGGCTCAGCACCGACCCGGCCTCCGTAAGCGCCTCGTCCACCGTCGCGCGGGAGGCCATCAACACGACGCGGCCCACGCTATTTGTCGCACGTACGCAATAGATCGACATTTGGCCTCTCCATCGTTGAATTGCGGCGCGAAGCCTCACACCGCCTCAAGGCGGTGGCGGCTAAGAACGAAAGAATGACGTGACAAAAAAAGCAATTGCAGCCTGCGCCACTTAGCGACCGCCTAGATGCGGTTAGGAATGCAGCAAGCCACTTTTGCGCGAGATACTCGCTACTTACATACTCGGCTTCGTCCGCGAGCGTTTTGTCATTCCGCAATATGAGATCGAAATTCGCGCGGGAGAAGCAGGCTGGAATCAAGTTCTGTAACGGCGAAGTAACGCTCGCGGCGAGCGGCGCGTTATTCGGCGCGCATTCTGACCCACTCGTTTCGTTTGGGATCAACAATTTATGACGCCGATCGGGGGTCGGGACGCTGCGCCGAACGACAGCCCGCGTCCACCGCCCGCTCTGTGATACGCTCAGAACTCCGTGATTCGCCTAGGCTAATGCGCGGAGGGCGGGGCCATGTATGACGAGAGAATAGCCTACTATCGCAAACTCTCGGAAGGCTGCATCTGGAGGGCGAAGCTGGAGGGCGGTCACACGGAGGAATGGGCGCGCCTCGCAGGCCATTGGGAATTGCTGGCGCGGATTCGTGAGCGGATGCCGATTGTCGCTGATCGCTACGATTCCGAACGGGACCAGGTCCCAAATGCCCGAAGGGCCTAAAGGCTAACAGCGCCCGCCGATGTGAAGGCTCGCGCCGTCATGATTGCGAAGACCGTCCAGGGTCGAGAACTGTCACGGCGCTATGCGGGAGCGAATCTCCGCCTCGACATTTCGCTTGCCGGCAGCCGCCGTTCCGCTGTCGGCCAGAATGGCATTCGCCTTCGACCGCTTCGCGCTCATGCCCGACGGTCCCGGCACGTGAGTCGGTTCTCGAAAGAGGCCGCGACGCCGACGAGGCGCTCCTGGCCATCAGAGGCGGAAACCTGCCTTTCCCACTTCGGGGGCGTTGACGCCTCCTCCTCCGGCGTTCGCGTTCGGCGGGTCAGCCCGATGTCGCTCTGAGCATTTCTTCGATCTCCTTGGCCGGAAGCGGTTTGCTGAAGAGGTAGCCCTGCATCTCATCGCAATGGATGCTGCGCAGAAACGCCGCCTGCGCCTCGGTTTCGACGCCTTCCGCGATGACACGCAAGTTTAGCGTCCGACCCAAGGAAACCACCGCGTCGGCGACGGCCTTGTCATTTTCGTTGGCGAGAAGGCCGTCGATGAACGACTTGTCGATCTTCAGTCGTGAGACGGGAAAGCTTTTGAGCGCGCACAGGCTGGAGTATCCGGTTCCGAAATCGTCGATCGAAAGATGAACGCCCAAGCGCTGCAATTCCTTCATCGTCGCTACCGCGAGATCGACGTCCTGCATGATCAGGCTTTCCGTCACTTCCAACTCGAGATATCTGGCCTCCAGACCGTTCTCCTTCAGCACGCTTGCAACACGGGCGACGAGATTCTTTTCCCTGAATTGCCGGGCCGATACGTTGACGCCAACCACTATGGGGGGCAGGCCGGCGTCCTGCCACGCCTTGTTTTGCCGACAGGCCTCGCGCAGCACCCAATCGCCGATCGGCACGATCAGACCAGTTCCCTCAGCCATCGGAATGAATTTGACCGGTGGGACTATGCCAAGTTTCGGATGCCGCCAGCGAACCAGCGCTTCGAGGGCGAAGATGCGCCCTGTGCGCAAATCGACTTGCGGCTGATAGTGGAGGACGAGCTCGGATCGGGCGAGAGCGTTTCGCAATTCCTCTTGCAGCAGGAATTTCTCGTGGACCTTGGCGTTCAACTCGGACGTGTAGAACTGGAAATTGTCGCGTCCGACGTCTTTGGCGCGATACAAAGCGGCGTCGGCGTTGGCCAGCAGCGCATCGGTGTCGACGCCGTCGTTGGGATAGTTCGCAATCCCTATGCTGCTCGTCACGCTCAGATCGTGCCCTTCCAGGCGAACGGGCTCCGCGATTGCTGATTGAATTTTCCTCACGGTCTCAGAGATGACGTCCGCGTCCTTGGGCTGATCAAAGAGAACGATAACGAACTCGTCGCCGCCAATCCGCACGACCGTATCTGTCGCCCTGATGCAACTGACCATACGTTTGGCGATGGTCTTAAGCAGTTCGTCGCCCGCATTGTGCCCCAGGCTGTCGTTGATGAATTTGAAGTTGTCGAGATCGACGAACAGCACCGTCACCCAACGATCGTAGCGTTGCGCATACAGCACGGCTTGCGACAGGCGGTCGTTGAGCAAGGTGCGATTGGGAAGCCCGGTCAGCGCGTCATGGTTGGCCATGAAATGAATTCTGTCTTCGGCCAGTTTGCGTTCGATTGCGATGCCAGCGATATGGGTCGCGACATCGATGAGGCCGGCCTCGGCTTCGGTTGGTTCGCGAACTTCCTTCGCGTACATAGCGAACGTACCGAGAATTGCGCCCTGATGCGACAGGATCGGCGTCGACCAGCACGAACGCAGTCCGTGCTCGGCCGCCAGGCCCTTGTAATCCTCCCACCGTGGATCGGTCGTGATGTCAGCGACGAAGACGGCTTCTCGCCGATACGCGGCCGTGCCGCACGACCCCACTTTGGGACCGATGGACACGCCGTCGATCGCCTTGTTGTAGGAGTCCGGTAGGCTCGGCGCGGCGCCGTGCCGCAACCGGGTCCCGGTTTCGTCAAGCAGCAGGACAGAGCCAAAGATCCCCTTGAATTGGGATTCAATGAGAAGAACGAGATGCTCGAGCACGTCGCCGAGTCGGGCGCTCATTGCAATCATCTCGAGGATTTGCGCTTGGCCCTCGTGCAAGGCGTCCGCCAGCTTGCGCTCGGTGATGTCGCGCGAGATACCGGCCACGCCGAAAATCTCGTTGCGGTCGTTGCGCAGCGGCACCTTCGTGGTCGATATCGCCTGCTTGATGCCCCAGGCGATTTCCTCCATGTCGGCCATCGGCTGGCCGGTGCGGACGATTCGCTGCTCGTCGTCGTAGAATTTTTGGGCGATATGGCGCGGCAGCAGTTCGAGATCGGTTTTGCCGATCAGGTCCTGCGGGCTGGCGACGCCGATGCGGTCGGCCGTAACCTGGTTGGCGATGACGAAGCGGCTGTTGACGTCCTTGACCCATAGATTGTCGGGCAGCTTGTCGATCAGCCCCTGCAGCGATAGGCGCTCGTTGGCGGCGCTGCGCTCGGCTTTGAGTTCGGTGATGTCTTCATGAATGCCGACCCAGCCGCCGCCGGGGATCGGCTGGTGCCGCATCTGGATGGTGCGGCCGTTCTCCAGCTCCGTCGTCCAGCTCAGGTCTTGCTTGGCGGCGTTGTTGCTGACGCAGAACGACAGATAGTCGTTGGTTTTTTCCGCCGCGTAGGTTCCGGTGGCCACTCGCAGCGCGATGATCTCGGGCAGCGTCATCCCGGGGCGGATCTGCTGGGGCGCGAGGTTGTAGATTTCAGCATAGCGCCGATTGCTCAGCGCAAGACGCTCGTCGGCGTCAAAGAAGCAAACAGCTTCGTTGAGCGCGTCGAAGGCGATCTGGTAGCGCAGCATCTGCGCCTGCGACTGGGCGATCATAGCGTCGCGGTCGTCCATGATGACGTCACGGGACTCGGTCGCCAGTCTTGCGAGCGTAACCAAGCCGTCTGCGTCGGGCCCCTTTGCAGCCCGCTTGACCGGAATTGCGCGCAAGAGCAGTCCCTCCGCTTTGGCGATCGTGGCAGCCATTTCGACCGAGAAGGCGCCAAGAGTTCACGGACTTTAATCTGCGCGCACTAATGGCCGGTGAACCGGCGCTAAATATTCATCGAGCCGAGCTTCGTAGTTAAGGATCTGGAAACAACGAGCGGCCAGGGGTTCGGAGTGGGTGGAAGTACTTCTACATTACACATCTATGATATGTTATTAGTCCAATGGCGCGGCCGCCTGACGGGCGGCGGTCACGGCGAGGCGTTTTGGCTGAACGAAGCCAATTCCTCGGAGTCGTTTGGAATTCCTGATCGTTCGAGCGGTCCTGCGCGTTGCGGCGCGTCGTCGCGGCGGCCCCGACTCGTGACAACGCCCATTCGCGAACGCCGCCGCTCTGCCTGCGGCTGACGCCGCTCAGTGCGGACGTCCGTACCGTTGTCGTGGGGCGACAAGGGCGACGCGCGCTCACACAAGGCGTCGTTGGTGACGGCGCAGCGGACAGCGTCGCAGTCGCACGCGCAATCCCGGCGGCGCGGCAAACGCCGATCCCTCCAATTGAAGCGTTTGTGGCGACGGAGGCGATGCTTGGATGAACCCGCGCAGCTCCAAGTCGGCCGGATCGGCCGCCGTCACTTTGGGCGGCGGTTAAAGCCCCGCCGGGTTGTGTGCGCTCCCGCGAGGCTCGACCAGGCGCGCCGGCAGATCGTGTAGGACGGCGCCGAGCTTGCGATTGAATTCTTCCGCAGTCGTCTGCGCGTTCACCACCGCCACTTTGTCTGCGGAAGGTCGAGGGCACTGCGCGTCGGCGCGCTCGTGGCTTTGGCGCGCGAGCGCGCTCTTCAATCCCCCCTCCAATCGTTCGCGAGCGACCGACGCGGCGAAGACGTTGGTTATCCACACATCGCGCATGCCCTGCGCCGACGCGACGCAGAACGTCCATCGCGGCTCGGCGAACGCTTGCGGCTGAGCAAGGAGCAGCGATCCGACGAGCGTCGCCAGAATGATCGAAGACTTCATCGGACGCCGCTCGTACCGTTGCCGCCGCATGGGAAGCGTGACCCGGCGTCGCCGCCGAATAGGGGTCCGCACTCACACACTTTGACCCGCTGTCGCCGACCCGGCGGGGGCTCCTCAAGCAGGTAAGGCTTGGTGGGAGCGCCTACACTTCCTTTCCGACCCGGCACGGCCGACGCGGGCGGTTGAGGGGTTCTTGCGGCAGCTTGGGCGCGAGGCTTGCAATGTGTACCTACGGGTGGTACAGTACCCCATGATGGAGCTATGGAATGATCGTGAGCTTTCGGGATGACTGGTTGCGCGATTTCTTCGTCGAAGACGTTCGAGCGAAGAAAATCCCATCCGATCCTGAAAGCCGCTTGTTCCGTAAAATTCAGATGATCGACGACGCAACAACGGATCAGGACTTACGGGCGCCACCCAGCAGCCATTTCGAAAGGCTGCGCGGCAATCTGGCGGACTTTCATTCGATCCGCGTCAACAAGCAATGGCGGCTCGTTTTCCAATGGGATGGCCGCCGAGGTGAAGCGACAAGCGTCTATCTCGACGACCATAGTTATCGATGAGGTGAACCATGTTGACGACGAAGCGTAAGCCGGCAAGCGTCGGCGAAATCCTGATCGAAGAGTTCATGGAGCCGATGGGCTTGACTCAAGGCGCGCTGGCCGAAGCGATGGGCGTGCAGCGCAAGCACGTCAACGAACTGTGTAACGACCGTCGCAACGTGACCGCTGCGACAGCCCTCATCCTCGCCCGTGTGTTCGGCAACAGCCCTGATTTCTGGCTGAACGTGCAGCGCCGGAGCGATCTATGGGAAGCGATGCATTCCCCCCGCGAACGCGAGCGGATCAAACGTGCCCGACCGCTGACAGCCGCCGCATGAGCCCGGCCGTCGTCACACCAGCGCGGCCGGGGAGCCGCCGTCTTCCTGCTTTTGCGCGCTACGCTACGAAGCGTAGTCACAACCCCCTCTCCAATACGAGCCGCACAAGCGCCTCCGGTCCGTCATCTCCGCAACGAATTCTTTCAGGCCGAGCATTGTGCCGACTTTTCGCGAGATCGAGGACGAATGTCGCTGAGCGTCAACGCGGCCGTTGACGACGACGTCGCATTGGATCTTCGGTTTTCATGGCATTGCGATGAAGTCTTGCCCCGCTCCCGTGTGGCATGAAATCGGCACGCCCAATCGTTTCATTTCCTTAGCCACGGCGTGCAGGGACTTGGCCGTCAGCGCAATTCGCCAGACCAATGAGACAATCCGTTCGGCGCGCTCCTGCGCGCGAACGCGGCGCCGGTCAGGCTTGGCCGCCGCGGCCGCGGCGAGCGCCGGAAACGCGCTTTCGGTCCTGCGCAGGATCCGTTGGATGCCGGTCTGGTGCCACCGGCGACCTTGTGGCGTCGGCACGTTGCGCCAATTCAGTTCGGTCGCGATCTCGGCGAGGCTCTTTCCTTCCGCGCTCAGCTTCCAAATCAGCGGCGCGATCTCCATCGCTCGCGCCCTCGCCCTTGCGCTCCACACGCGATGGGCGAGACGAGCCATGGCGCGAATATCCTCGATTGGCCGTCGTCCTCCAAGCTTGACGCCTCGCTTCTTCGCCTCTGCGAGCGCTGCCATGATGCGTTGCGACATGCGTTCGGATTCGTGCTCCGCCCAGGCCCCGTTGATCTGCAGCACGACGCGACTGGCGTTTGGCGAATCGACGACGGCAAGTTCGATGTCGCTGTCCATCACCGCCGTAATGAGCGCCAGTCGTCGCGACAGCCGGTCGATCAAGGCGACGACGAGGGTCGCTCGGCGCATTCGGCAAATTCGCAGCGCCTCGCGCAATTGCATCCCCGCGCTCTTCAGACCGGTGCGAATCTCCGAAAACTCGGCGACGAGCTTTCCGCCGCGCCCCTCGACAAATCGCCGCACAGCGGCGGCCTGGGCGTCGAGGCTCAGGCCTGAATTGCCTTGGATGGGCGAAGAGACGCGAAAATAGCCGACATACTGGGGCGCGCGTCTGTCGCCGCTCTCGCGCCGCGCGGTCGATCCGCTGTTTATCGTCATTGGCGCCGCCTCGCATCCCCTCGGCCGGGCGCCGCGCGGAATCGCGATGAAGACTGCCAATCGGGGATGGCCCTAGGCTTGCGCATAGAGCTTCGCGAGGCGAACGCGGACCGTGGGAAGCGCTTCTGACCAGTCATTCACGCTCCCTGTCGAACCTTTGGTCCGGTTGCTTGGCTCTCTGGCGCTCACCGCGATAGTGAAATACCGTTCGGCTAGGCGAGCGCACGGCAACTGGGAGATGATTCATGCGCCGATCTGTCTTGCAAATCCTTATGGCCGGCGCAGTCGCCGGCATCTTGGCGATCTCAGGGGCGGCGGCGTTCGCCAAGACGGCTAAGGAATGCGACACGGAATATGCGGCCAACAAGGCCGCGATCAAAGCTTCGGGACAGACAAAGAAGGACTACGTTGCCGCGTGTCGCGCTGGGACGGTCGCCGCGCCGGCTGCGGCGCCGGCCGCGACGCCCGCCGCCGCGCCTGCGACGCCCGCCGTCGCGCCTGCGGCTCCGCCGTCGGCCGCTGCTGCGGTGCCTGCGCCTCGCGCGACTTCCAAGCCCGCGGCCGTGGCACCGTCGGCCAACGTCGGCGCGACCGGCGCTGGGGGATTTACGAGTGACGCGCAGGCCCGCGCCAAATGCCCGTCCGACACTGTCGTCTGGGTGAACACGAAGTCGGGCGTCTACCATTTCGCCGGCGCGCACAATTACGGCGCGACGAAGCAGGGGACGTACATGTGCGAAGCGGACGCGAAGGCGGCGGGGGACCGCGCGGCTGAAAACGAAAAACATCCCTGAGCGGATGCAGCCGATGTGGGCGCGAGCCGCGACTTCGTTTCGAACTTGCGAACGGTCGGATGCGGACGCTTGACGCGACGGCTCGTCAAGCGACGAGGACAATCTGAGCTGAGGCGGATCGCAACGGATGGGCGCCGGGGGCGGGATGCTGGCCCAGTTTCGCGATTGGCTTGTTGCGAGCGTGAAGGCTCGCTCGGCGGCGGAGGCGGCGCAAGCGAAGGAGCGCGCCACGCTTGCGGCGCCGCGGACGCCGAGCGCCGATTTCGTCGGCGAATTGCAGCGGGCGCAGGAGCGCGCCGATGCGGACCATCCGCGCGACGCTCTCGGCCATCGTCGCGACGGCGAACGCGGCGAAGGATGATCCGGACGCGAGCCGAGGCGACGCGAACGCGGCGGTGCGCGCCGCCCGCTCTTGTTGGGGCGCGCTCGAACCCTTCCGCCGCACGGCGACGTTCTGCGCTGGCGGCGTAGGCGAACGCGAGCGGCGTTGCGGTGCCCATTCGCGCCGTCGCAGGATTGCGCGCCCGCAACGGCCATTCTTGAGGTTCTTCGCCGGGCAACGGCGCTGAGGAACGGTTGCGAAGAGCGTCCCGCATTGTCGCGCCAGGCTCGCGTGATATCGTGGCGGCGTCATCCGCCCGCGGCTGCGGCGGGCGAAACGCGAGGCTTCCGATGGCGGAGGCGGCTGCAGACGCGATCGAACCGCGCGCCGGCTCAAGCGCGCTTCCACGCCGCTACGTCGCGTATTACCGGATGTCGACGGACGCGCAGGCCCGTCACGGCTTCAGCCTAGCGGCGCAGCAAGCGGCGGTCGCCGATTACGTCGCCGCCAATTCCGGCAAAATCATCGCTGAATACGCCGAGACCAAGAGCGGACGCGACAACCGGCGCCCGAAGGTTGCGGAAGCGCTTCAAGTTTGTCGCATCTTCCATGCTGTGCTGCTGATCGCCCGGCTCGATCGCCTGTCGCGTAACACCGCGATGATCGCGCAGCTGTTGGAAAGCAAGGTCGATTTCGTGGCGATTGACTTTCCGCATGCGACGCGGTTCACGCTCCATATACTCGCAGCGATCGCTGAGCACGAGTCGAGCTTGATCGCCGACCGAATGAAGTGGGCCTACGCCGCCGCTCGGGCGCGTGGCGAACTACGGCCGCGGAAAAGAACGAACAGGCCAATGCCGCCGGAGTGCTGCGCGGCCAGCGTGCGCGCTCGGCGACTTCGATCGCAAGCGCGCATCAAAGATCTTGCGCCGCTCATTTGGAAGGCGATTGGCGAAGGAAAGTCGTACGCGTCAATCGCCGAGGAATTCAATGGACGTGGCGTCCAACCAGGCCGCCGCGCGCCTTGGAAGAGGGGCTCCATTGGCGACATCGCCAGGGCGACTATCAACGACTTTGCGTCGGCGGCCGAAGCCCGACGACGCAGCCCGCCAGGTCTGCGACGAACGAAGATGCTCGACCGCCTGAGGCAAATCGGACCGCTGTTGCTCCGCTGGAAAACAGAAGGCAAGAACGGCGACGCCATGGCGCGCGAGCTTGATCGGCTCGGTTACGCCGCACCCTCTGGCGGGTATTGGGGAAGCGCTTCGCTTTGGAGATATATGCGGCGGGCAATGGCCGTTTCGGCTCTCCAAGAAGCGGGGCGGGGGAACGCATGAGCGACCAGCCATTAGTGGCCTACTACAGGGTGTCGACGGTGCGACAGGAAATGTTTGGCCTTGGTCTCGAAGGTCAGCGGCTCGCGGTTCGTCACTACATTGAAAGATGCCCGGGGGAGCTAATCGGCGAATTCACGGACGTCAAAAGCGGCCGGCGAGAGAACCGACCGCAGCTCCAAAAGGCGCTTTGGCTTTGCCGTGTCTATGGGGCCAAACTCGTCGTCGCGCACCTCGACAGGTTGTCGCGCAGCTTTGCTCTGATTACGGGCCTGATCGAAAGTGGCGTTGAGTTTGTTGCGGTGAACATGCCCTACGCGAATCGCTTCACCATCCATGTCTTCGCGGCGGTAGCGGAATATGAGTTGACCCTGATGTCGGAGCGCCACAAAGCCGCTTGTGCAGTGGCCAAGGCGCGCGGGAGGAAACTCGGGAATCCCCACTCGAAAGCCTTGCGGCCGCCGCCGGAAATCGTCGAAGCGAGAAGTCGCGCGAATCGAGAAAGAGCGATTGCTCGGGCTCGCGAGTTTGTGCCGCTTCTCAAAGCGCTGCGTGACCAAGGCGCGTCACTGTCCGGCATCGCCGAACAGCTCACGCTTATGGGAATCCCGACGCCGCATAACGCACGAAAATGGGGCATCAAGGTCGTTCGCAAGATGTTTGAACGCGCCGGCGAACAGAAACCGAAGTCAGTTCAAGGGCAAAGGCGGAGCGCGAAGAGTCCGGTCGTAAGCCCCCGCGTCAGCTTGTTTCTCGGCTCCTTGCATGGGCTGCAACTGTGATCGTTGTTTGTGGGGCACGACGATCGCCTACGCGGCGTCACGCCTCGGCACGGCCGCTCGTGCGGCGGAGGAACCGATCCGGTAGACCGATCGCCAGCGGCGCGACGGCGGGGGCCGCGCGTGCGCGGCGTGGACGTCGCTGCGCACGCGAACGCGCGCGGCTCATCAGCGTCGCAAATATTGCCGGCGCCTCGATTTTGCGATGGCCGCGCGTTTGCGGGTCTCGACTTGCGCCGGCGCGGCGGCGCGCTTCGTCCTGGTCTTTGGCGCTCAGGCTGACGATCGCAACGCCGCCGCATCCTGTTCCGACCGCGGCGGGGCTTCGCCGGCGTCAGCGAGAGACGGCGCCGCGACGCGAGACGTGGAAGAGGGTCGGCTTGCGTCGCGTCGGCGTGCGCCAGACCGGCGCGGCGGCTGGCGTTCCCTTTCACCAACGGGCGTGGCAAGGGAGCGCTTCCCGAGGATTTATGCAGCGATACGGCTGGGGCGCCAGGATTCGAAGCTAAGTTCGAGCCGCGTGTGAGCCTTTGAAAACGCATTTGATTTATTGCACGCTTCCTGCGTGGTGTACAGCGCTTGTGTAACGACCGCAACATCCCGGGTTTGCGTTCGCCGCTCTGAAATGCGGCGCGTCGGCGAAGGCGACGCTTCAGAGAATCGCCATTTCCAAATACGCCTGTCCTCTACGGGCGCGGATTTTGATCAAGGGAAGCCCACCCGGATCAAAAGGTTCTCCGACACGGACTCCGGCGATTTCGATCCCGTCGTCTTTCTCTAGGCGCCGAAAACGCAGCGTTCCCGACTCAGGGCTAATCGGCGTCCGTGACCTGATGATCGTCGCGCGTCTTGCGCCCAAGCCTGGCGACTGAGCCATGGGCCCGCGGGCAAGCTCTCAAACAAGGCGACGTTTTGAAAGCGGTTGGAAAATCTGGTTTTGTTGACGTCGCATTCCTGCTGGATTTTGCCGCGACTTAGAGGCGGCTCACTCCTAGTCCCCCGCGATCTCCTTGAGCCGTTTCTCCTCGTCCGCGCTCAGGGGCGGGGGCGGGGGCGGGGCGCGGCGGCGGGCGAGATAGACGCCGAGCGCGCCGAGCGCCAGCGTCAGCGGCCCGCTCAGCCACAGCAGCACGGTCGAAAGCTCGAACGGCGGC
>NZ_JBEKVH010000084.1:0-21626 GCF_049514155.1 Roseiarcus sp.
GTCATCGCGTGGATGTCGAGCCCGTCGGCGAAAGCCTCCTTCAGCGCGCCGATGTCGGCGGGACGCGCTCGGTCGCCCCGTGCGCAGACGCATCTTATGCCATGTCGGAGGTCAGCGTCTTTGACTGCGTGTTTCGGCCGCGATGACGCGCAGCCTGTGCGCGACGGCGGCCTTGTCGCCGGCCGGGGTGTCGTCGATGCCGGGCGTCCAGAAGTCGTCGGGCATACGGGCGCAACACGCCAGCGCCGCCGCCTCGTCGCCCAAGCGCGCATGGCAATCGGCCTGGAACAACAACCCGTACCCTCCTGCCCACATGGCGGAGTCGATCTCTTCGCCCGTCTGATAGTCCTCGAGCGCCCGTTCGTATTCTCCGAGATGTCGATAAACGTCTCCACGAGCCTCAAAAGCAGCCTGACCAGGGGCAAGTTCGATCGCTTTGTGCAGATCGTCGAGCGCCCGATGCGGCTCGCCGATCTTCATCCAAGCCTGATGCCGGCCGTAATAGGCGTGGGAACTCTTTGGATTCTCGCGAATCCACTCATTCGCGATCTGAAGGTAGCGCTGCGGGTCCTTCCGTAGAATCTTGTGCAGCTCAAGCACTTCTTCGGGTGTCGTCGGCTCTTTCATCAGCGGGGACTCCAACTGTCGAAATCGTCAAGCGCTCGTGCTGTTGCCGCCACAGGACTCGGAAACCTGCGCCCTCATGCACTGCGCGACCGTCTTTCCCATTCCGCGATAGTCACCCTTGCCCAGAAGTCCGCGATCACTGAGCTCTTGGCAATAGCGTCGAGCATCGGCCCATTCTTTCACGCATTCGGGCCGGCTGGGATAAGGGTTCTGCGGCAGGCTGCGCGGGAGCGTGTCAGGGACGACGATCGGCGGCACGATCTCCGAAGGCAGCGGGATTGGCTCAATGGCCGGAATGTCGAAGGGTAGGGGAAGCGTCACCTGCGCCTGAATGGGCGACGTGTCGCGCGCTGAAGCGTCCGCAGCCGCGTCGCCATCGCGCGGGGCGAAACGTCCGCCGACGCTGTCAGGGCTATGCGCCGGCCATCGCGGGTGTTTGGCTGGATCCCAATCTCGATTGAGCAGGCCGCCGGCTTGTAAGTTGCGCGCAAGATTGAGAAATTCCGGCGAAGCCGGATCCGCTTTCGTTAGCGACGGCGGATCGGGGATTTGCAGCAACAGGGTTGCGATCTGCGCGCAGGCGAGATCGCCGCGGCCGAGGGCGCGAGCGACGGCGGCGAGCCCTCCCGCCTTCGCGGCGAATTCGACCGGCAGGCCGTAGGCTCTGGCGAGGTCCCGATTGAGCTCGGCCAGCGGTCGGGGCCGCCAGTCCGCACTGCGCCGCGAGGATCACGCCGGCGAGACTGGCGAAGACGCTCGACTGCACGCAGGTGAAGAAGAACCCTCGACCGACCGGCCGACCGCCCCGTTTCAAAGCCTCAATGCGCCTCGTCCCAATTCCCCGCCGCGCGCGCTTCGACGGCGAGCGGGACGCCGAGCTTCACCGCGGGCTCGGGCGCTTCGATCATGATCGTCTTCGCCAGCGCGATCGTCGCTTCGACCTGATCGTCGGGCGCCTCGAACACCAGTTCGTCGTGCACCTGCATCAGCATCTTGGCGTCGAGCTTCGCCTTGGCGAGCGCGCTGTCCATGCGCACCATCGCGCGGCGGATGATGTCGGCGGCGGCGCCTTGCAGCGGCGCGTTGATCGCCGCGCGTTCGTTGAACGCGCGCTCGGACGGGTTGGCGGCGTTGATGCGCGGGAAATGGCACTTGCGGCCGAAGATCGTGCGCACGAAGCCGTCGGCGCGCGCCTGCTTCTTCGTCGTTTCCATGTAGTCGCGGATGCCGGGGAAGCGCTCGAAATATTTCCGGATGTAGGCCCCCGCCTCGTCGCGGGGAATGCCGAGCTGGTTGGCGAGGCCGAAGGCGGAGATGCCGTAGATGATGCCGAAGTTGATCGCCTTGGCGCGGCGGCGCACCTCGCTCGGCATGTCCTTGACCGGCACGCCGAACATTTCGGAGGCGGTCATCGCGTGGATGTCGAGCCCGTCGGCGAAGGCCTCCTTCAACGCGGCGATGTCGGCGACATGGGCGAGCAGGCGCAGCTCGATCTGCGAATAGTCGGCCGAGATCAGCTTGCAGCCGGCCGCGGCGACGAAGGCGCGGCGGATCTTGCGCCCCTCCTCGTTGCGCACCGGGATGTTCTGCAAATTGGGGTCGGACGAGGACAGCCGGCCGGTGGTGGTCGAAGCGAGCGCGTAAGAGGTGTGGACGCGCTTGGTGCGCGGGTCGACGAAGCTCGGCAGCGCGTCGGTGTAGGTCGATTTCAGCTTGGCGAGCTGGCGCCAGTCGAGGATGCGCGCCGGCAGCTCGTGGCCCTGTTCGGCGAGGTCTTCGAGCACGCCGGCGGAGGTCGACCAAGCGCCGGTCGCGGTCTTCTTGCCGCCCGGCAGGCCCATCTGGCCGAACAGGATGTCGCCGAGCTGCTTGGGCGAGGAGAGGTTGAACGGCGCCCCGACCAGTTTCTGCACTTCGGCTTCGATTCGCGCCATGCCTTGGGCAAATTCGCCCGACAGGCGCGAGAGCATGTCGCGGTCGATCGACACGCCGCGCTCTTCCATCCGCGCCAGCGGCAGGATCAGCGGCCGCTCGAGCGTCTCGTAGACGGTCGTCATGCGCTCGGCGGCGAGGCGAGGCTTGAGCGCGCGCCACAGGCGCAGCGTCACGTCGGCGTCCTCGGCGGCGTATGCGGTCGCCTTGTCGATCGGCACGCGGGCGAAGCCGATGAAATTGCGGCCCGAGCCCGCGACTTCGGAAAACGCGATCGTCTTGTGGCTGAGCCAGCGCTCGGACAGGGCGTCCATGCCGTGGCCGTCATTGGTGGTCCCGGAATCGAGCGCGTAGGAGATCAGCATCGTGTCGTCATAGGGCGCGACCTCGACGCCGCGCCGCTTGAACACGTGCCAGTCGAACTTCACGTTCTGGCCGATCTTCAATACGCCGGGGTCTTCGAGCAGCGGCTTCAGCAGCGCGATCGCTTCGGCTTCGCCGATCTGCCCAGGCAGCAGGCCGCCGCCGTCGAACAGGCCGGCCTCGCCGGCGCTGTGGCCGATCGGAATGTAGCAGGCCTCGCCCGGCGCCAATGCGAGCGACACGCCGACCAGCCCCGCCTGTTGCGGATCGAGCGAGGTCGTCTCGGTGTCGAAGGCGACGACGCCCGCCGCGGCGGCGCGGTCGATCCACGCCTGCAGCGTCGCGGCGTCGCTGACAGTTTGGTAAGCGGCGACGTCGAACGGCGTCGCGCGCGCCTCCGCAGCGCGCGCGGCGGCGAGCGTCTGCGGCGTGTGCGTCGGGGCCGTGGCGGCGGGCGATGCGGGCGCGGTCGGCGCCGATGCGGGAGCGGCGGCGGGCGCGTCGGCTGAAGTCGCGGCCTCCGGCGCCGCCGGCTCGCCGTTGCGGCCGCGCCAGCCGCCGGGGCCGACGAAGCGCGGGTCGGGCTCGATCGCGTTCGCGTCGAGGCTGGCGAGGTCGGCGACGCGCTTGGTGATCGCAGTGAACTCCATCGCCTTGAGGAAGGCGATCAGCGGCTCGGCTTCCAGCTTGGGCGTTCCGAGCGCGTCGAGCGGCGCGGCGACCTCGACGTCGGTGACCAGCTTGACCAACTGTTTCGACAGGCGGATGAGCTTGATGTTCTCGGGGTCGGTCAGCGTTTCGCGCCGCTTCGGCTGCTTGATCTCGCCGGCGTGGGCGAGCAGCGTGTCGAGGTCGCCGTATTCGCCAATCAACTGCGCCGCCGTCTTGACGCCGATGCCCGGCGCGCCGGGCACGTTGTCGGTCGAGTCGCCGGCGAGCGCCTGGATGTCGACGACCTTGTCGGCGCCGAGGCCGAAATAGTCGACCACCTCGGCCGGACCGATGCGCCGCTCCTCGCGGTCCCCTGAGGCGGGGTCGAACATCGCCACGCCGGGTCCGACGAGCTGCATCAGATCCTTGTCGGCCGAGATGATCAGCACGTCGGCGCCCTTCGCCTGCGCCTGGGTCGCGTAGGTGGCGATGAGGTCGTCGGCTTCGTAGCGGTCCTGCTCGATCGGCGTCAGGCCGAAGGCGGTGACCGTCGCGCGCATCAGCGGAAACTGCGGCACGAGATCGACCGGCGGGTCGGGCCGGTGCGCCTTGTAGGCCGGATAGAGCTCGCGGCGGAACGAATTCTCCGACTTGTCGAAGATGATCGCGAGATGGGTCGGCTTGATCCCCGCCGCGCCGTCGCGCAGGAACTGCAGCACCTTGGCCGCGAACAGCCGCACGGCGCCGACCGGCAGCTTGTCGGAGCGGTAATTGTACTTCGGGTCCTGGCGGATCGACTGGAAATAGGCGCGAAAGACGAACGACGAGCCGTCGACCAGAAAAACATGGTCGCCGGGGCCGACGGGACGAATGGGCTGGGTCATTGGCCGATTGTAGACAAGGACGGCGGCGGGGGCTATCGGGGCGCGGGCTCAGTGTAGTGAGCCGGCCATGAGGAGCGGCGGATCGCAAGCTCGCGGACTGGGTCGCGGATCGCTGCTTCGTTCCGCCGGCCTGACGCGCCGTCGGCCTCATGGAAGCGTCTTTTTCCGAAGCCGAGAGGCTGTCAAGAGCGCGCCTTCGACGCGCCGCCGTAAGGCGGGCTTCGTCTCTTGACAGCCTCTTGGCTTCGGAAGTCCTGGTTTCCATGAGGTCGACGGCGCTCTCTGCCGAGGCGCGACAACGAGGAGGCGCGACGATGATGGCTGTTCACCCCGGTCGCGTGCTGAGGCGCGAAATGGCGGCGCGAGACTTGTCGGCCAACGCGCTGGCTTTGGCCTTGCGCACGCCCTCTGGTCGGATCACGGACATTCAGCGCGGCGTTTCGCCGGAAACCGCGATGCGTCTCGCTCGCTATTTCGGCAACAGCGCGCGCTTCTGGCTCAATTTGCAGACCGCCTACGAACTCGCGCTGGCGGAGCGCGAGCTGGGCGAGAAGATCGCCGCCGAGGTATCGCCGGCCGCCTAGTCGCGCGCGTTGGCGCGCCTCACTTGTGCGCGTCGACGTAAGCTCGCAGCACGGCGTTCATGCGCGTCAGGTGACCTTTGCCGCGGGTCTTGAACCACTCGACGATGTCGGTGTCGACGCGCAGGTGGACCGACGTCTTGCCGGCCGGCATGCGCACGTGCGCGCTCTTCCAGAAGGCCGCGCCGAGCGATTCCGCCTCCGGCGCGTCAGCGCGCGTCTTATCCTCGCCGCGCGCGCGCATGGCGCGGACGGCGCTAAGGGAATGTCGCGCGATAGTAGGTTTCTCGCTCATGTTTTCCCGCCTTCTGCGCGCTGATGATGCGGACGAGATTCTCGGCGCGCCACGTGTAGACGACGCGATAGACCTCAAGTTCGACGCGGCCGAGGCCGATGAACCTGACCTCGCCGTAGTCCTCGCGATCGTCGATCCGCTCGAGCACTTCATTGTCGAAGATCGCCACGGCGGTCAGAAACGACACGCCGTGCTTGAGGAGATTGGCGGCCGCCTTCGCCTCGTCCCATTCGAACTGAAGCTCGGCCTCGGCCAACTCGATCCGACCATAATGTACACTATTGTGTACATAAATTCCATCAGAAGATCAAGTCGCTTACCGCCGCCCCGGCGGTGCCGTTCATATTTGGCCCGAGCCCGGCCAGCCCCTTTGACTTGCGGCGCGCGAAAAGACAAAAGGCGGTCCGCCGCCGGAGTCGAACCATTCCCTGCCGCGCGGCCAGGCTTCGATCGATGAATGCACGCTGTCGCCCGCCTCTCGCTTTTGTCCGCCGCCGCGGCGCGAGGCCGAGCGCATGAAGCGCGGACCGCTCGCGCGTTACGAGGCGATGGTCGCCGAGGGGCGGATCGAGGCCGACCCGGCGCAGGCGGCGCTCGCCCTGCGGTTCGATCGGCTCGCGCGCGCGCTCGACGGCTATCGCCCGGGGCGGCGCGCCAACGCGCTGCAGCGGCTGATCGGCGCCAGGGCGCCCGCGCCGCCGCGCGGGCTCTACCTCCACGGGCCGGTCGGGCGCGGCAAGACGCTGCTGATGGACTTGTTCTTCGACGCCGCGCCGGTCGCGCGCAAGCGTCGCGTCCATTTCCACGAGTTTATGGCCGACGTCCACATGCGGGTCCACCGCTGGCGGCAGAAGCGGCGGATTGGTGAAGCGTCCGGCGACGAACCGATCGCGCCCGTCGCCGCGGCGCTGGCGGCCGACGCCTGGCTGCTGTGCTTCGACGAATTCGCGGTGCGCGACATCGCCGACGCGATGATCCTCGGCCGGCTGTTCACCGCTTTGCTCGCCGCCGGCGTGGTGGTCGTCGCGACGTCCAATGTCGCGCCGGACGACCTCTATCGCGACGGGCTCAACCGCGCTTTGTTCCTGCCGTTCATCAAGCTGCTCGGCGAAAGGAACGACGTCGTCGCGCTCGACGCCAAGATGGACTACCGGCTCATGAAGCTCACCCGCGCGCCGGTCTATTATTGCCCCGCCGACGCGCGCGCCGCTCGAGCGCTCGACGCGGCCTTCCGCGACCTGACTGGCGCGCCGCGCGGCGAGCCGGTCGAGATCGACCTCCTCGGCCGCGCGCTCCATGTGCCGCAGGCGGTCGACGGCGTCGCGCGTTTCTCCTTCGACGAGCTTTGCCGCCGCCCGCTCGCCGCCGTCGACTATCTCGCCCTCGCGCGGCACTTCCATACGCTCGTCGTCGACCGCATCCCGCGCCTCGAGGCCGACGAACGCGACGCCGCGCGCCGGTTCATCACCCTCGTCGACGCGCTCTACGACTTGAAAGTCAAGCTGATCGCCTCGGCCGACGCCGAACCGGACGAGCTCTATCGAGCGGCCGAGGGAACGGAGGCGTTCGAATTCGCGCGCTGCGCGTCGCGGCTGATCGAAATGCGTTCGGCCGATTATCTCGCCGAGCCGCACGGCGCGCCATCGATGCGCGATCTCGACGGCGTCGTCGAGACCTGAATCGTGTAGCGCGGCGCCGGCATTCGTGCGACCATTCGACTCGGCGTCGGAGAGGTCGAGTGGATCGAGCGGACGTACGGCCAAACTCGGGCCCCGAGTCGGTCGAGGCGCGCATCCTCGAAGTCGCGCGCGCCCACATTCGCAAGTTCGGCGCGGCGCGCGCGACCATCGTCGGCGTCGCCCACGACGCGGGCATGACCCACGCCAACGTCTATCGATACTTCCCCTCCAAGGCGACGCTGTTCGAAGAGATTTCCGCCTCGTGGCTGCGGCCGATCGAGACGCGCCTGCGCGAAGCCGCCGACGGCCCGGCGCCGGCGGGCGACAAGCTCGAGAGCATGTTGATGACGGTGCATCGCGCCTATCGCCAGAAGCTCGAGAGCGATCCGGCCCTGTTCGACCTGCTGATCGAGGCGCTGGAGAAGGAGCGGCCGGTGGCGCGCCGCCATCGCGCGCGGGTGCAGTCGGAGATGCAGCGCGTGGTCGAAGAGGGGATCGCCTCGGGCGCGTTCGCCATGACCGACCGGCGCCGCGCGATGGCGCTGATCTTCGACGCGGCCCACCGCTTCATCCACCCGATCGCGCTGAAACTCGACAAGGACGCCGCCGCCGCGCCGCTCGCCGCGCGCTGCGAGACCGTCGTCGCCATGGCGTTGCGCACGCTCAGAATCGGAAGGGCGTGAGCCCGTAGCCGCGCCCTTTTGTAGCCGCGCGCGGTGAGCGCGGCCGGACGCGGCCAGCGGCCGCGTCTACAAGTTCGCGCCTACACCCTCAGCGGCATCAGCACGTAGAGCGCGGGCGAGCCTTCGCGGTCCTGGATGATCGTCGGCGAGCCGGGGTCGGATAGCTTGATCAGCGCCGTGTCGCCGGCGAGCTGGTCGGCGATGTCAAGCAGGTAGCGGGCGTTGAAACCGATCTCGATCGGCGTCGAATCGTAGTCGACCTCGATCTCCTCGCTCGCCGAGCCGGAGTCGGGGTTGTTGACCGACAGCGTCATCTTGTTGTCGGCGATGGCGAGCTTGATCGCCCGCCCGCGCTCCGACGAGATGGTCGAAACGCGATCGACCGCCTTGGCGAACGCGTCCTTCTCGACCGTCACGCGCTTGTCGTTGTGGCTCGGGATGACGCGGCCGTATTCGGGGAAGGTGCCGTCGATCAGCTTGGTCGTCAGCACGACGTCGCCGAAATGGAAGCGCGCCTTGGCGGTCGAGATCTCGATCGCGACGTCCTGGGTCAGGTCCTCGAGCAGCTTCAGCACTTCATTGACCGCCTTGCGCGGCGCAATCACGCCGGGCATCCCGGCCGCGCCCTGGGGCGCCGGCGCCTCGACCCGCGCCAGCCGGTGGCCATCGGTCGCCACCGCGCGCAGCACCGTCGCGCCGCCGGATTCGACCGTGTGGAAGAAGATGCCGTTGAGATAGTAACGCGTCTCCTCGGTCGAGATCGCGAACTGCGAATTGTCGATCAGCCGCTTGAGCTCGGCGGCGGGCAGGGTGAAGCGATGAGCGAACTCGCCGGCGGTGAGGTCGGGGAAGTCGGAGGCGGGCAGGCACTGAAGGAAAAAGCGCGAGCGTCCCGAGCGCACCAGCAGCTGGCCCGCCTCGCCGGTCATCTCGAGTCCGACTTGCGCCCCTTCCGGCAGCTTGCGCACGATGTCGTAGATGACGTGCGCCGGCACGGTGGTCGCGCCCGCCTGGGCGACGTCGGCCGGCGCCGATTCGGTCGCCTCGAGGTCGAGATCAGTGCTCTTCAACGTCAACTGGCGGTCGCGCGCCTCGATCAATACGTTGGAGAGGATCGGGATGGTGTTGCGCCGCTCGACGATGCGATGGACGTGGCCGAGAGCCTTGAGCAGGGCCGTTCGCTCTATGGTGACCTTCATCGCAGCATCCTGGACTGTCGCGCCGCCTTTTGCCGGCGGCGGGCGGCGTTCGCCCAGCGCGTCGCCGCGCCGCGGTTGAGCGCTCCGCCTTATCGCGCGGGGCGCGGACTTTGCCAAGGCGTCAGCCGCCGCGCAAGGGCCGGAGACGCGCGGTCCCCAGCCAATCGGCCTAAGCGGCGTCGGCGCGCCGGCAGGCTTAACGCGCCCTTAAATCGCCGCCTTTAGCTTCGAAGCCGTCGTCGGGCTCGGCGCGACGTCATCTTTTCGAGTCCCGGGCGGGATCGCGATGTTCGGCAGGGGCGGCAGGCGGGGCGGCGAGCGCATCGAACCGCGACTGGATGACGCGCCGCGCCGGCGCGGCGGCGGCGAGCTGCGCGCCGATCCGGCCGACCGTCCGGGATCGCGCGGCCGCGGCGGACGCGGCGGCCGAAGCGAGCGCGCCGCCCGCCGGCCGCGCCGCTCGTTTCTCGGCCGGCTCGTCTACTGGGGCTTCGTCTTCGGCCTGTGGGGCGGCGTCGCCATCGCCGGCCTGTTCGCCTATTACGCCAGCCAGTTGCCGCCGATCGACCAGCTCGCGGTGCCGAAGCGGCCGCCCAATATCGCCATTCTCGCCGACGACGGCTCGCTGATCGCCAATCGCGGCGACACCGGCGGCGCGGCGGTGCGCCTGAGCGAGTTGCCGCCCTACCTGCCCAAGGCGTTCGTCGCCATCGAGGACCGACGCTTCTTTTCGCATTTCGGCATCGACCCGATCGGCATCGCCCGCGCGGTGTTTCGTGACGTGACCGGGCGCGGCGGCATGGAAGGCGGCTCGACGCTGACCCAGCAACTCGCCAAGAACCTGTTTCTGACCCAGGAGCGCACCCTGTCGCGCAAGATCCAGGAGGCGATCCTGGCGCTGTGGCTCGAGCGCAAATATTCCAAGGACCAGATCCTCGAGCTCTATCTCAATCGCGTCTATTTCGGCTCCGGCGCCTTCGGCGTCGAAGCGGCGGCGCAGAAATATTTCGGCAAGAGCGCGCGCCAGGTGACGCTTTCGGAGGCGGCGGTGCTGGCCGGATTGATGAAGTCGCCGACCCGGCTCGCGCCCAACCGCAACCTGACCGCCGCCAACGAGCGCGCCGCGCAGGTCATTACCGCGATGGCCGAGCAGGGCCACATCACCGAAGCGATGGCCAAGCTGGCGCTCGCTGCGCCCGCCCAGGTCGTGCACGACAAGAGCGCCGGCTCGATCAACTACGCCGCCGACTATGTCATGGACATGCTCGACGACACGGTTGGCGCGATCGACGAGGACATCGTCGTCACCACCACGCTCGATCCGCGCATGCAGGCGGCGGCCGAGCACGCGCTGACCGACGAGCTCGACGCCAAGGGCGACAAGTACGGCGTCGAGCAGGGCGCGCTGGTCGCGCTCGACCCCGACGGCGCCGTCAAGGCGTTGGTCGGCGGGCGCAATTACGCCGACAGTCAATTCAACCGCGCCGTCGCCGCCAAGCGCCAGCCCGGCTCGTCGTTCAAGCCGTTCGTCTATCTCGCGGCGCTGGAGAAGGGCCTGAGGCCCGACACGGTGCGCGAGGACGCGCCGATCACGGTCAAGGGCTGGAGCCCGGAGAACTACTCGCGCGAGTATTTCGGTCCGGTCACGCTGACCAAGGCGCTGGCGATGTCGCTCAACACGGTGGCGGTCAGGCTCGGGCTGGAAGTCGGGCCGAAGACGGTCGTGCGCACCGCCCATCGGCTCGGCATCACCTCCGAGCTCGAGCCCAACGCGTCGATCGCGCTCGGCACCTCGGCGGTGACGCCGCTGGAGATGGTCGCCGCCTACGATTCTTTCGCCAACGGCGGCATCGGCGTGCAGCCGCACGTCATCGCCCGCGTGCGCACCGCCAACGGCAAGCTGCTCTACGCCCGCAAGAACGCCAATTTCGGCCGCGTCATCGACCCTCAATACGTCGCGATGATGAATTCGATGATGGAGGAGACGCTGCTGACCGGCACTGCGCGCAAGGCGGAGCTGCCGGGCTGGCAGGCGGCGGGCAAGACCGGCACCAGCCAGGATTGGCGCGACGCGTGGTTCGTTGGTTACACCAGCGCCCTGGTCGCCGGCGTCTGGCTCGGCAACGACGACGATTCGCCGACCAAGAAGACTTCGGGCGGCAATCTGCCGGTCGAAATCTGGAGCCGCTTCATGAAGGCGGCGCTCGACGGCGTGCCGCCGGCCGAGCTGCCCTCGGGCGTGTGGAGCAACGCCGACCAGCCGGCGACCGACGCGCCGCCGCCGGCGCCGCCCGCCCTGGTCGGCCAGCCGTTGGCGATCGGCCGGCCGGCGCAGAGCGCCGACGCGCCGCCGGCGCCGCTCGCCCCGGCGCGGCGGCCGATCGCGCCTGCCGCAGACGAAGACGCGCCGCTGCCGCCCGCCGCCATCCCCAACGCCGGCGACGCCCCCGCGCCGCGCGCGCCGCGCGATCGAAACTTCATCGAGAAGCTGTTCGGCGGCGCCTGAGCGCGGTTCGGCGAAGAGTCGGCAATGGGCTTTTCGCCGGCGCTCTGCGACAATCCGCTTCGGGCGCGCCGGACGGCGCCGGATCGGCTTCGCCAACGCGCCGCAGGGAGTCCGTCGATGTTCCGCAACCGCAAAATCGTGCTCGACTCGCGCCCGATCGACAAGGTCTCGCCGGGAAACTTCCGCCTGGTCGAAGACACGCTTCCGGCGCCGGGGCCGGGGCAGGTCGTGGTGCGCCACCATTATCTGTCGCTCGACCCTTACATGCGCGGCCGGATGAGCGACGCGAAATCCTACGCCGCGCCGCAGCCGCTTGGCGAGACGATGATCGGCGGCACGGTCGGTGAGGTCGTCGCCTCCGAGAACCCGCGCTTCGCGCCGGGCGATTTCGTCGTCGGCATGGGCGGCTGGCAGCTCTACGGCTCGAGCGACGGACGCGGCCTCAACAAGGTCGACGTGAAAGCGATTCCCCTGCAGGCCTATCTCGGCCCGCTCGGCATGCCTGGCGTCACGGCGTGGTGGGGCCTCAACACAATCATCGCGCCCAAGGCGGGCGAGACGGTGCTGGTCACCGCGGCGACCGGCGCGGTCGGTTCGGTGGTCGGCCAACTCGCCAAGCTCGCCGGCGCGCGGGCGATCGGCGTCGCCGGCGGCCCGGAGAAGTGCATCTATGCGACCGAGGAGCTCGGCTACGACGCCTGCGTCGACCACAAATCGGCGCGCTTCGCCGAAGAGCTGAAAGCGGCGGCGGGCAAGGGAATCGACGGCGTGTTCGAGAACGTCGGCGGCGAGCCGTTCCTGCAAGCGCTGCGGCGGCTCAACGACTTCGCCCGCATCGCGGTGTGCGGACTGATCGCCTCCTACGAGGGCCCGACGACGCCGCTGCCCGACATGCGCATCTTCCTCGTCCGGCGCATCAAGGTCGAGGGATTCATCGTCTCCGACCATCTCGACGCCTGGCCACGGGCGATCGGCGAACTCGCCGGCCACGCCGCCGCCGGCCGGCTGCGCTGGCGGGAGACGGTGCGGCAGGGGCTGGACAGCGCGCCGCAGGCGTTCATCGATCTGCTGCACGGCGGCAATTTCGGCAAAATGCTGGTCAAAATGATTTAGTATAACTAAATTATCGACATCAGTTCACTTGCACTTAATAGCTTGAGCGATTAGCTTGCGGCCATGAAGCTCGCGGCCTGGCTGGTGCGCTCTGGCGTAAAGCGCGGCGATTTCGCGCGGCGGATCGGCGTCTCGCCCGGGGCGGTGACGCAGTTCTGCCGCGCCGACGGCGCCTGGGTATCGCGCGAGACGGCGCAGCGCATCCTGACCGAGACGCGCGGCGCGGTGACGCCGAACGACTTTCTCGACGGCGCGGGCGCGTTCAATTGGGGAGCGGACATGACGAATCCAGTCGGCCAGGCCATCGAGGCGATCGCGCGCGGCGAGATCGTCGTCGTCACCGACGACAACGATCGCGAGAACGAAGGCGACATGATCGTCGCCGCCGCGTTGTGCACGACCGAGAAAATGGCGTTCATCATCCGCTATGGCTGCGGCATCGTTTGCACGCCGTTGACCGGCGACGAAGCGCGCCGCCTGCAGCTCGCGCCGATGGTGGCGGTGAACGACGCGCCGCTCGGGACCGCCTTCACCGTTTCGGTCGACGTCAAGCACGGCATGACGACCGGCATTTCCGCCGAGCAGCGTTGCAACACCGTGCGCGCCCTCGCCAATCCCAACATGGGGGCGAGCGACTTCGTCCGCCCCGGCCACGTCTTCCCGCTGATCGCGCGCGAAGGCGGCGTGCTGATGCGCTCCGGCCACACCGAGGCGGCGGTCGACCTGTGTCGACTCGCCCGCCAGCGTCCGGCGGCGGTCATCTGCGAACTCGCCAACGACGACGGAACGGTGATGGTCGGGCCGCAGATCGAGGCCTTCGCCGCCAAGCACGGCCTCAAGCGCATCTCGGTCGCCGAGCTGATCGCCTATCGCCAGGCGCGCGAGAATCTGGTCGAGCGGGTCGCGAGCTTTCCGGTCAAGACCCCGATCGGCGAGATGACCGCCTACGCCTATCGCACGCCGTTCGACACGGTGCTGCATTTCGCCTTCGTCCTCGGCACGGTCGGCGACGGCCGCAGCGTGCCGGCGCGCCTGCATCGCGCCGACATCGTCAGCGACATCTTCGGCGCCGGCTCGATCGACACGGTGCTGCAGGGCTTCAAGCGCGACGGCTGCGGCGTGCTGGTCTATCTGCGCGACGGCGCGGCGGGCGTGCCGGCCAATCTCGCCGGCGCAGCGCCCTCCGGCGCGGAAGGCGAGCGGGCGACGCAATGGCGCGAGATCGGCCTCGGCGCACAGATCCTGCGCGACCTCGGCGTCAGCTCGATTCGCCTGCGCACCGGCAATCCGCGCAAATATGTCGGCCTCTCCGGCTTCGGCATCGAGATCTCGGCGATCGAGCCGATCGACGGCTGATTGACCCTTCACGGCGTTGTCGTCCCTTCTCCCCGTAAGCGGGGCGAGGGGGCGCGTCTCAGCCGCGCATCAGCGCGCCGACATGGGCGGCCGCCGATCGCGCGAGGGCTTCGAGATCGTAGCCGCCCTCCAGCAGCGAGATGAGCCGGCCGCCGCAGCGCCGGGCGGCAAGCGCGACGAGGCGCTCGGTCACCCAGGCGAAGTCAGCCTCGCTGAGGTTGAGGCCGCCGAGCGGATCGCGGAAATGGGCGTCGAATCCCGCCGATATGATCAGCAAGTCGGGCGCGAAGTCGTCGAGCCGCGGCAGGATCGCCGTTTCGAACGCGTCGCGGAACGCGTCGCCGCCGTCGCCGGCGCGCAAGGGCGCGTTGACGATCTGGTTGTGCTCGCCGGTCTCGCTGAGTGCGCCGGTGCCGGGATAGAGCGGCATCTGGTGGGTCGACGCGTACATGACGGTCGGATCGTTCCAGAAGATGTCCTGGGTGCCGTTGCCGTGGTGGACGTCGAAATCGACGATGGCGACGCGCTCGACGCCATGGGCCGCCTGGGCGTGTCGGGCGGCGACCGCCGCGTTGTTGAAGAAGCAGAAGCCCATCGGCGTCGCCGCCTCGGCGTGGTGGCCGGGCGGCCTTGTGGCGACGAAGGCGTTGTCGACGCGGCGCATGACGACCTCGTCGACGGCGAATGTCGCTCCGCCGGCCGAGCGCAAAGCCGCTTCGAAGGTGCCGGGCGACATCGCCGTGTCGGAATCGAGCTGGATCGCGCCCTGGGTCGGGCTGGCGCGCTGG
Source organism: Roseiarcus sp. (assembly GCF_049514155.1). Lineage (GTDB taxonomy): Bacteria > Pseudomonadota > Alphaproteobacteria > Rhizobiales > Beijerinckiaceae > Roseiarcus. The sequence goes on from NZ_JBEKVH010000084.1 coordinate 14,658, forward strand.
ATCGCTTCGACGTAATCGAGCCGGTGGACCCGCGTCAGCGCTTCGATCGCGACGCGCGGCGCGGCGTCCCGGGCGAGGAAATGGAACGTTTCGTCTTCGAGCGCCTGGTCGACCGCCCGCAATCGCTCAGGCCGTTCGGGATGGCCTTCGCCCATGTCGTGCCCCGAGCAGGCCGGATGCGTCACGAGCAACGTCGTCAACGGACGAGCCTCTCCCGGATAGGCGTTTTGTCGCGGCCGAAGCATCGCCGGAACCGCCGCCAATGTCCATAATTGTCGATCCGCGGTCCCGCCTTCATGGCGTCGGCGGCTCGGTCGCGCAGGTCATCGCCTTAACCTCGTCGGCCGCCGCCGCATAAAGGCTCGGCAGCTCGCTGAACGCGCGCATGACTACGAAACCTGCGGCGGTCGGCGAGACGACGCGCAGATCCTGCGAGGGATCGTCTTCGTCGTCGTGGGCGACGAGATTGCGCAATTGAGCCGGCGTGACGACAACCGCCTCCATCTGCCCATGCGTCGCGGCGCGATCGGTCAGCGCATAGAACACCGCGCCGCGCCTGGTGTGGAATGAGAGCGAGGCGAAACCGGCGCGTCCGACCGACGCCTTCACCCGCAGCGGTCCGGCCGAGAGGTCGAAGCGGCAGAAGGAGGCGGCGAGCGCCGGATCGTTCCAGGGAAAGCGCCGCTCGTCCGGGCCGGCGCGCGGCAGCGGCGCGGTTGTTCCCGGCGGCCCGAGCTCGGCGAGGCGCGCGTAAGCGTCGTGCGCGGCGACGACCGGGACGAGTAGCACCACGGCGAAATGGATGAGCGCCGCCGCCGCGGCGACGGCCGCGGCGAACAGCGCCGCGCCGCCCAGACGCGCGGTCAGGGTCATGCGCAGCCTTCCCGCTCGATCGTCGGCACGCTCGACTTCTCGATGCCGCCGGCGTTTGCGGCTAGCGGCGTGTCGTAAAGGCGCAGCGCCAGCGCGAACGTCTGGACACGGCCGATCGGCAGCCAGTTGCCGGAATGGGCGAGCGCCGAGACATAGACGGAAAAGCCGCCGTCGCCGTCGCGCAGGATCTCGCTCGAGCGGTAGCCGTAGCGTCCGGCGGCGTTCTCGACCGGGTAGCCGTCGGCGTCGGTGAGGCTCAGCGTCCAGTAGCGCGCCGCCGGCGTGCGCGTTCCGACGCGATAGAGACAGCGCCGATCGAGCGCCCGCCCGGCGCTGTCGACGCGCGCAACCAGTTTCAGGCCCTCGCCGAGCGCGAGCGGAATCTCGCCGCTGCGCGCCAGCGCGGCGCGCGTGTAGGGGTCGGCGTCGAGCGAGCCCGCCGTAGCGGCGACGCGCCACGCCCCGATCGTCACGGCGCCGAACGGCGGGTCGGCGAGGATCGATCCGCTCACGGCGACGCCGAGCGCGAGGCCGATGGCGCCGGCTGCGAGTGCTTTGACGATCAATGTCACGTGGGGAGTCCCGCGCCGGCTCGGCGGCGAACGCTGTCGGGCCGCGGCGCGAAAATCGCCAGCTCGACCCGCGAAGTCAAGCGCGACGCTAAGGCGACGTCGCGCCGGCGCGGACGACGGCGACGCCGCCCTCGGCGTCGGACGCGTAGCGGGCGGCGGGCTCGATGCCGCCGTGCTTCTCCGCCGAGCGGGCGTAGTCGCCGATCTCGATGATGATGTGCGCCGACTTCGACGACAAGCCGAGTTGCCGCGGCGCTTCGACGATGCCGGCGCCGCCCTTGGCCGACGGCGCGGCGGCGATCTGGGCGTTCGCCAAGGGCGGCACGCCAAAGGGCGGCTTGGTCTCGAGGCCCTGGTGCGCGTAGGTCATGATCTCGCGCCAGGTCTGCGCCGGCAGCGCGCCGCCTTGCATACTGCCGGTCATCGACGAGTTGTCGTCGTTGCCGTACCAGACGCTGCCGACCAGATTGCCGGTGAAGGCGTTGAACCAGGCGTTGGTCGGCCCATTTGTCGTCCCGGTCTTGCCGGAGATGACGAGACCCGGGATCTGCGCCCCGCGCCCAGTGCCCTCGGTGAGGACGTGGGTCATGATGTTGTTCATCTCGGCGACCTTGTCGGCCGGCAGCACTTGGACCGGCGGCGTTCCGTTCGCCTCGTGGGTGTAGATGACCTTGCCTTGCGAATTGCGGATTTCGATCGCCGCATAGGGCGTCGCGCGTTTGCCGCCGTTGGCGAGCATGGCGTTGGCGCCGACCATGTCGATCATCTTCACTTCGTCGGCGCCGACCGGCAGCGACACGGTGTCGATCAGCGGCGTCGTCAGCCCCATCTTGCGCGCGGTTTCGATGATCTTGGAGCGCCCGAGCTCGGCGATCTTGGCTTGGTGATAGGGCTTGCCGGCCGGCCAGTAGGCCTCGCCGATCTTCACCGAGATCCAGATCGCGGCGGTGTTGTACGACTGCGCGAGCGCCTGATAGAGCGGCATTGCGCCGCCGCTCTCGCCGCCGAAATTATGCACGCAGTAGTCGCCGATGCAGATGCCTCCTGCCTGCACCGTCGTGTCCTTGTGGTACTTGCCGGTCAGCAGCGCGGTCATATAGTCGAAGATCTTGAACGACGAGCCGGGCTGGCGCGCCGCGTCGGTGGCGCGGTTGTACTGGCTTTCGCCGTAGTCGCGGCCGCCGAACATCGCCCGGACCAGCCCGTCGGTGTCAGCGACCACCGCCGCCGCCTGATGCGCGTTGTAGGCCGGCGCATTGACCCGCAGCATGTCCTCGAGGACGGCGTCGGTCTTCGCCTGCAGCCCGGTGTCGAGCCCGGTGCGCACGGTGAGCACGCGGTCGACGCCGAGCTTGCCGGAATCGGCGAGCGTCTTCACCTCTTCAAAGGCGAAGTCGAGGTACCAGTCGGGGCTGGTGTCGGTGCTCTGGCTGACCGGCGTCGCCGGATTGCGCCGCGCCGCATAGACCTGGCCCTCGGTCATGAAGCCGGCGTCGACGAGGTTGCTCAGCACGTCGTTCGCCCGCGCCCGCGCCGCCGGCAGGTTGACGTTGGGCGAATATTTGGTTGGCGCCTTGAACAGGCCGGCGAGCATCGCCGCCTCGGGGAGATTGATGTCGCGCGCCGACTTGCCGAAATAATATTGCGCCGCCGCCTGCACGCCGAAGGCGCCGCCGCCCATGTAGGCGCGGTCGAGATAGAGGCCGAGGATCTGCTTCTTGGTCAGATGGTGCTCGAGCCACAGCGCCAGATAGGCTTCGTTGATCTTGCGCGAGATCGACCGCTCGTTGGACAGGAACAGATTCTTGGCGAGCTGCTGGGTGATCGACGAGCCGCCCTGCACCACGCCGCCAGCGTGGGCGTTGACGGTCAGCGCGCGCATCGTGCCGATGACGTCGATGCCGAAATGGTCGAAGAAGCGCCGATCCTCGGTGGCGAGCACCGCCTTGATGAAATGGTCGGGCAGTTCGTCGAAGGGAATCGCGTCGTCGTGCTTGATGCCGCGGCGGCCGACCTCGACGCCGTAACGGTCGAGGAAGGTCACCGCGAGGTCCTGGCGCTTCAGCCAATCCTCGTCGCTGGTCAGCCGATACGCCGGCTGGGCGAGCGCCAGCACCGCCAGCAGGCCGACGATGCTGAGATTGAGGCCCTCGCAAGTCAGGTCGATCAGGGCCTTGCGCACGCCGGAAACGTGCAGGCGGTCCGAGAAGGCCGCAATCGCCTTGAGGATCGCCAGCGAGAGACGGCCGCCCTCGTACATCGACGAGTCGATGAAGGCGTCGACGGCCAGCAGCGCGCGCTTCACGCCCCGCCGCCACCGGGAGAATTGCGTCGAGGCCGACACCCGCCTTCGCCTCCGTTATGCGCTCGCGGCGATCTTTAGCACGATCAGCCGCAATTTGAACGACTTGACGCGCCGCGCGGGGCGCGCCAAGCGAACTGGCAGGCCGCGCCGGGCGGACCGGCCGCGCAAGGGAACAGGCCATGGTCGAGCGCCCCGCCGAGACGCCGCCGTTCTGGGAAGTCAAGACGCTCGAAGAGATGACCCGCAGGGAATGGGAGAGCCTGTGCGACGGCTGCGCGCGCTGCTGCTTGGTCAAGCTCGAGGACGCCGACACCGCCGAAATCCACTTTACGGACGTCGGCTGTACATTGCTCGACGCCAAGACTTGCCGCTGCCGCGACTATCGCCGCCGGCAGAGCCGCGTCTCCGATTGCGTCAAGCTCACCCCGGAGACGGTGCGCAGCCTGAGCTGGCTGCCGGTCACCTGCGCCTACCGCCGCCTCGCCGAGGGGCGCGGCCTGGCCTGGTGGCATCCGCTGGTGTCCGGAACGCAGGAGACTGTGCACCAGGCCGGAGTGTCGGTCAGGGGGCGGGTTTCGGCGAGCGAGGACGACATGTCGGCCGAAGACCTGGGCGATCGGATCGTCAAATGGCCGAACCGGCCGCCGCGCCCCGTTCGGCGCTAATTGCGACGCCTGTCGGCTCAGACGGGCGTCGCGGGTTTTTCAGGGCGCGCCGCTCCTTCCGCCGGCGACAAAAGGACTTCCGATGAAGATATCGATTATCGGCATGGGGGCGGTCGGAACGGAAGTGGTGAGCTTCCTCCTCAACGCGGGCGTGGCGAGCGAAATCGTGGCCGTCGACAGCGCGGCGAGAAAGGCGCAGGCGGAGATTTGGGACTTTTCCCATGTCGCCTCGTTCATCTACGCCCAGAACCCGCGGCTCTGCGCTGGCGACTACGCCGACGCCGCCGGCAGCGACCTCGTGGTCGTCACCGCCGGCGCGCAGCTCAAGCAGGGGGAAACTCGCGATTCGCTCGCGGGCGTGAACAGCCGCGTCATTCGCGAGATCATCGCCGACGTGGAGCGCTCGTCGCCGGCGGCGATCGTGCTGATGGTGACCAATCCCGTCGATCTGATGGCCCAGGCGGCGCTGCGTTTCTCCTCCTATCCCAAGGAACGCGTGATCAGCCTCGGCACGATCGTCGATACGGCGCGCTTCATGCGCATTGTCAGCGATCACGTGGCGATCGATCCGAAGAACATCTTCGGCTATGTGATCGGCGATCACAGTCACACCGGCTTCATTCCCTGGAGCCTGTGCAACGTGTGCGGGCTCGATGTCGACGCCTATTGCGCTCTGAACGGTCTGCCGCCTCTCGATCGCGCCGCCGTGCGCGAGCGGGTGCTTCAGATCGGGCTCGATATTTTTGCCGGAAAAGGCAACACCAATCATGGCATCGCCGCGAGCGTATTTCGCATCATCCGCGCGATTGTCGGCAATGAGCGTTCCGTGCTTCCCGTCGGCACGCTGCTGGAAGGCGAATACGGCGTCAGCGGCGCAGTGATGAGCGTGCCCTGCGTGATCGGCCGAACCGGCGTGCAACGCATCGTCGCCTGCCGCCTCACTCCCGAGGAGGACGAGGCTTTTCAGGCCTCCTACCGGCATAAGCTGGAGCTGCTGAAGCTGGTCGGGCTTGCGGCCTGAGATCGCGGCCGGGAGTCCGCCGCGGCGACGGCGGCGGTCGCGGGACGAGCTGGCGACGACAACCGCTGAGCGGCGCGCCCCGCGAGGCGCAAGCCTCCGGATTCCAACGACCCGACGCGCCTAGCGCCCCCACCGCGCCAGCGTCGCTTCGATCCAGTCGCGCTGCGGGGCGATGAGCGGGCCCTGGGTCAGGCCGCCGCAACGCTTGCCGCTCTCGGCGCCGGAGGTCCAGGCGACGATCGCCGCCACCGTCTCGCCGTCGGCGAGAAACAGCGGCGCGCCGGAGTCGCCGCCGCAGGCGCCGGCGCCGCCCGCTCCGCCGTCCTCGGCCCACAGGAGGATGCGCGACAGCGGCGCGCGCACTTTGAGCCGGGCGCTGAGCAAGGCGCCGCCGCTCGACGGCGTTCCTTCGCGCGCGACCCCGTAGCCGGCGAGGATCGTCTCGTCGCCGACCGCCGGGCCGTCGCCTTCGGCCAGGCGCGCCGGGGCGAAGCGCGGATCGAGCGCCGTCTCGGTCTCGATCAGCGCCAAGTCGATCGAGACCTGACGCTCGGCGATGGCGTTGGGGCGATAGAGCGGATGGGTCTCGGCCGCGGCGACGGCGACCAGCACCGGCTTGCCGCTCGCGTCGCGATAGACGATCGCCATGTCGCGCGTCGGCCGCAGGCAATGGGCCGCGGTGAGCACGAAGCGCGGCCCAAGGACGATCCCGGTGCAGAAGCCCTCGCGGTCGCCGCCGCGCGACAGCACCATGACGAGATGGTCGGCGAAGCGCGCGCCCGATTCGCTCGGGCCCACCACCGCGCCCGCCGGCGCGGCGGACAAGATGGCGGCGGCGAGGGCGAAAAGCGCGCCCAACCGTCCGATTCGGATCAAATTGTCGCGAAACATGCGGGCATGTCCGTAGGGCGGGATTGGCGATCGGCGGGCCGGGCGACTATAGTCGCACATTCATCGCTCATTCAGGGGCGGGGGGAAAGACTGCGACATGCTGCGTGTGTCGACGACTGTCCTCGCCCTGGCGCTCTCCGTCGTCGGCGTCGGCGTGGCCCGCGGCGGCGAGGCCGAAGTTCATGTCGCGCTCAAAAGCGGCTGTCTGCCGCCGAGCGAGACCCGTGAAGAAATCAAGACCCATCGCCTGCTCGAGCCGTTCGCCGCGCTGAAGTCGGCGGCGACCCAGTTCAAGGCCGAAGCTCTGTCGGCTAAACTTTGCCGCAATGGCGATGAATTGGTTTACGAGATTGCGCTGCTGCATCGCGACGGACGGCTCGTCCACGTCGTCACCAACGCCGCTACCGGCAAGCTGATCGGCGTGCGCAGCGCGCGCGATCCGGCGCCGAAGAACTGAGCGAGAGGGCGGCCGAACGCCATGCGTCTGTTGATTGTCGAGGACGATCGCGATCTCAATCGTCAGGTCGCCGCCGCGCTGGAAGGGGCGGGCTATGCGGTCGATCGCGCCTTCGACGGCGAGGAGGGCTGGTTCCTCGGCGACACCGAACCCTACGACGCGATCGTGCTCGACATCGGTCTGCC
>NZ_JBEKVH010000085.1:0-16528 GCF_049514155.1 Roseiarcus sp.
GCGACAACGTCGAGGCTTACTATAAAACCAACATCGAGGCGAAACCGAAGTTGGATTGGAACGACCTCTGGGGCCGCGTCACAGGCGCGATCCGAGCCGGCTGACCACTGCGCCGCGGGCGGGACGAGGCCGATGCCTCGTCCCGCCTCGACGGCGCGCCAAGGGTTGGTCCTTGGCCTATGCCTTGTTCCCCATGAATGGTCGGGTCAGATTGATGACTTTTAACGCCAACCGCGTCGATTCGAGGCCTCCGCTGAAACCGCCTTCGGATATCGCGTCGCGCCCGCGGGGCGTCGCCTTGAGCAGCATGGCTAGCCATCGCTGGCGTGCTCTGGCGCCGCTTTTCGTGCTGGTCGTTCTCGCCGCGCTGATTTCGGTCGCCAATCCGAATTTTCTCGAAGTTCGCAATCTGATCCGCATCGCGAATTCGGCATCGGTGCCGCTCACTTTGGCCATGGGGACGACCTTCATCATCCTACTCGGCAGCATCGATTTGTCCGTCGAGGGGGCCGTCTCGCTCTCGGCGATGGTGCTGGTGCTTTTGGCGGCAAATAATCTGAACGACAACAATTATGGTTGGGCCGCCGTCGCCGCGGCCGTTGCGGCCAGCACAGTCATGGGTCTCGCGAGCGGCGTCATACAAACGATGTTGCGCATTCCCTCGTTCATGGCGACGCTTGGAACCTGGTTCATCGGGCTCGGGTTTTCGGTCTTCATGCTGGGAGGCTCGGCGGTGCGTCTTGTCGACCCGGCGTTGCGCGGGCTGGCGTTGTCACGCTTTCTAGGCCTGCCGTTCGCCGTCTGGATCGCCGCCGCCGCTTTCGCCTTCGCGGTCGTCATCCAATATTACACCCGGGTCGGCCGGCACATTGTTGCGGTGGGCGGGGGCGAAGACGTCGCCGAACTCTCGGGAATCAATCTCGTGCGGGTGCGCATCGCGGCTTTCGGGCTAGCCGGATTCTTTTACGGCATTGCGGGCGTGCTTGCAGCCGCACAACTGGGCCAGTCGGACGCGGTGATTGGCGACGGTCGCATGTTCGCGGCGGTGACTGCGGTCGTCGTCGGCGGCACGTCTCTCACCGGTGGGGAAGGCGGCGTCGTCAACACGCTGATCGGAGTAATCATCGTCACGGTCCTTTCGAACGGCATGATTCTCCTCGGCATCTCACCCTACGTCCAACAGACCGCGCAGGGCCTAATGATCATCGCAGCCGTCGCTTTGACGCTGGACCGAACTCGTCTCAAGATAGTGAAGTGACCGCGATGCTGGCAGCCGTTCAAATAAGCAAATCTTTCGTCGGCGTTCCCGCGCTCAGCAATGTCGATGTCGAGGTGCGGCCGAGTGAAGTGGTTGGACTGATCGGTGAGAATGGCGCGGGCAAGTCGACGCTGATGCGTGTCCTTGCCGGCACCCATAGACCTGATTCCGGTTCGCTCACGCTGGACGCCAAGCCGTTGCGCTTGAGGAACGCGCGCGATGCCGCCGTTCATGGAATCGGCATGGTTTTCCAGGAGCAGTCGCTGCTTCTCAACCTTTCGGTCGCCGAAAATGTCTATTTCGGCCAAGAGGCTCAATTCGCCCGCTTCGGTATCGTCAACTGGAGACGCATGAATCTGGCGGCTCGAAGACAGCTTGAGAAGATCGGCGTCGACATCGACGTCACGACGCGCACGTCGGAGCTTACCTTTGCCGCGCGCCAGATGGTGGAGCTCGCCAAGGCTTTGACGCTAGAGGAGAGCACCCAACGTCAACTGGTCATTCTTCTCGATGAGCCGACTTCCATGCTCGGCCAGGCAGATATCGAGACGCTGTTCGCGCGAGTCCGAGCGTTGAAGGCGCGGGCGAGTTTTGTCTTCGTTTCTCACCGGCTAGAGGAAGTGCTGAAAATCAGCGACCGCGTCTATGTCATGAAGGACGGGCGAGTCGTCGCCGAACATGCGGCCGATGCGGTGACCGCTCCGCGGCTTCACGAGATCATGGTGGGGCGCGGTCTGCAATCCGAATACTACAAGGAGATGAAACAGGAGTCGCCGGGAGCGGAGGTGCTGCTGGAGACATCGAATCTCGGCGTTGCGAGGATATTTCGCAACGTCGACCTAAAGCTCCACGCCGGGGAGGTCGTCGGGATTGCCGGCGTGGTCGGGTCGGGGCGCGAAGAAGTGACGCGGTGCGTTGGCGGATTCCTCCCACAGACCAACGGCATGCTCAGCGTCGCTGGCGTTCCGACCCGGATCGTATCGCCGGGACAGGCGGTGAAGGCTGGCATCGGCTATGTTCCTCGCGAGCGACGGGTCGAGGGGCTCGTCATGTTCCTGTCGATCGCGATCAACATCACCCTCGCCAATCTCGACTGCGTCATGAGCCACGGCGTCATCGACTATCGGCGCGAGCGAAATCTAGCGGTCGATTGGATCCGTAGGCTGCGGATCAAGGCGCCGAGCCCTGACATCGCTTGTCGGAACCTGAGCGGCGGCAATCAACAGAAGGTCGTTTTGGCGCGTTGGATGAATGCCGGTTCGCGCATTCTCGTTCTTGATCATCCCACGCGAGGCCTCGACGTAGGGGCCAAGGAAGAAGTCTACGAACTGGTGCGCGAGCTATCGGCGCAAGGCAAGGGGATCCTTCTGATTTCAGACACGCTGGAGGAGACGATCGGACTTGCGCATACGGTCTTGGTGATGCGCGATGGCGAGATCACGGCGCGTTTTGACGCCTCGCGGGGTCGAAAACCCGATCAAGTCGAGCTGCTGCGGCATATGGTCTGAGCACAGAGGACGCCATGAAGACGCTCGATGCATTTCGGTCCCTTCTCTCCGCAGGATCGACCGGCTGGTTGCGAAACGTCGCTCCGCCCGCCGTATTACTTGTGCTGATTGCGGTGATCGGGATCGCTTCACCCGGCTTCCTGAGGGCCGACACGCTGCTGGTCATCCTGTCTGACACCGCGGTTCTCTTCGTCCTCGCGGCTGGAGCGACCTTCGCCATTCTTATCGGCGGCATCGACCTCTCCATCCAGTCGGTCGCTTCGCTGGCGAGCGTAATTCTTGCACAGTTGCTGCCACGTTTGGGCCTCTGGGCGTTTGTTGTTGCGATACTCGCGGGCGTCGCCTCCGGCTTCGCAAGTGGCCTTGTGCACGTGCGGTTGAGGGTGCCCTCGTTTGTCGCGACGTTGGCGACGGGGGGCGTTGTGGCGGGCCTCGGGCTGCTCGCCTCGAACGGCCGTGCGATCACGATCGAGGAAACCAGTCGGCTCGATACGACCTGGATGAACCAATCGCTGGATGGCGTGCCGGTCGTCGTCATCATTGCTATCGCGGCGGGCGTCGCGAGCTTTCTCGCGCTACGCTACACGCGGTTTGGCCGCCGCTGCATGGCTGTTGGGGCCGGCGAGCCGGCGGCCTGGGCCGTCGGCATCAATGTCGATCGCACGAAGATCCTCGCGTTCACCGTGTCGGGAGCGCTAGCGGCGCTGGCCGGAGTCATCCTGGCGTGCCGTTTGTCCAGCGGTTCGCCGAATCTGGCGAATCAGACGCTTCTTCCCGCCATCGCGGCGGTCATCGTCGGCGGCACGGCGATCACGGGTGGGTTGGGAGGCGTCGAGCGAACCGCCGTAGGCGCTCTCATCATCTCCATCGTGCGAATTGGAATGACATTCGTTGGAGTTGACATTTTCGCCGAGCAGATGGTCTTCGGCGCGGTGCTGATCGGCGCTGTCTCCGTCACGATCGACCGCAGCAAGATCGCGATTATCAAATAGGGAAAGGTTCGCCCAAATCTCGCGGAAGACTCAGCCGCGAGCGCCGTAGGACGCCGCGGCCAATCTCTCCGGCCTCACCGCGCCGCGTCGAGTCCGATGAGTTCGATCCGGTAGCCGTCGGGGTCTTCGACGAAGGCGATGTGGGTGGTTCCGTGCTTCATCGGGCCGGGCTTCCGGGGAATTTTGACGCCGCGTTTCTCGAGCGCCTCGCAAACCGCATAAATGCCGTTGACGCCAAGGGCGAGGTGGCCGAAGCCCGTACCGATTTCGTAGGGCGCGGCCAGGCCCCAATTGTGAGTCAACTCAACGACCGTGTTGGTCTTTTCGGGGCCATAGCCGACGAAGGCGAGCGTAAATTTCCCGTCTGGAAAGTCCTCCTTTCGCAAGAGCTTCATGCCAAGCATTTCGGTGTAGAATTTGATGGACGCGTTGAGGTCGAATACACGGATCATCGTGTGCATCATCCGAAAGTGGCTTGGGACGTCACTCATTGTCGCCTTCTCCCAGTCTCAGTGTTTGGTTGCGAGGGCACGGATTTCGAGCCCGACGCCAGCGCGCCGAAACGGCGAACCTAGCTTAATGTCCTCCATCAGGGTTGTACGATAACATGACATTGCGCCAAGTTGTCCAGCCGTATCGAGGCGAAGGGGAATTTGTTTCGACGAATGTCGCCCGGCGGTGCAATTCTCCGGCGTTGTCAACGTGGGCGAATGCGCTTCCGCAAGACGGCTCACTGACGACGAGGAGGACGTCGCCCGCTACAGCGACGACTGATTCGGCGATCACTTCGGTTCGAATTCCAGCTTCAGCTGGAGGAATTTGCAGGGGTCACAGCAATCAACCACAAGCATCAGCGCCGACTGATGCGCGAGGACAATCTGCTTTGCCTGCGAAGCAAGCCGTTCGTCCCTTACACAACGAACTCCCGGCATGAGTTCTCGATCGTGCCCAATCTCACGCGTGGCCTCGTCCCCACCGACCTCCACCAGATCTGGGCGGCCGACATCACCTACGTCAGGCTGGCGGTGGTCCTCGACACCTTCTCGCGCAAGGTCGTTGGCTGGGCGCTCGCCGACCATCTCACCAGTCCGATCACCACTCCGATCCCGGCGTGCAGTACGCCTGCGCTGCCAACGCCGATCGATTGGAGGCCTGCGGCCTGCGCCTTAACATTAGCCGCGCCGGTAACCCCGACGACAACGCCAAGGCCGAGCGCTTCATGCGCGCCCTCAAAGACGAGGAGGTCAACGGCAAGACCTGCGCGTCGCTCGAAGACGCGCGACGCCACATCGGTGCCCTCCTCGAAAACGTCTATAATCGAGACCGGCTCCACTCCGCCCTCGGCTACAACCCCCCGGTTGAGTTCGAAATCGAATTCCGAAAGCTTCAAGCCGTCTGAAAGGATGCAACCAAAGAGCTGTCACTCAAGTTATTCGTCTCACCCCAGGGGCGCAGTTCAGCAGTTCACACCGTAATTCCGACGGACGTGCCACCGTAATTATCGATGCTGGAGCGCCGGATCAGTTCTTGGGTCGACGTGGCGACGGCGTCCCACCAGTCGTTCGGGTCTCGCTCCAGCCAACCATCGTGCGGGTAGTACGTCGGGTAGGTGGCGATCACCGAGGCGGCCAGAGTCCCGTCGGGACAAAACAGCGCGGCCTTGTTGCCTGCGGCGCCGAAGTCGCGTGCCAAAAGATACGTCACGGCAAGTCCTTCGCTGGCTCAGGCGAGCGGTAGTTGCGCGAGTGTCGCCGGCAGGGTGTGACCGGTGTTCACCTTGTCGGGCCCCGTCACAAGATTGAAGCAGCTGGCGATGATGCGTCCGTCCCAGACGATCACTTCTCCGGGCTGGTTCAGTTCGCCGTGGAGCCCGTCCGTGTCGGGTGACTGCGCGATGCGGGTCACCGTCTTGTCCGGCGCGATCTTGCCGATAGCGTTCACGGAGAAATCGGCGATGTACAGGTTGCCGTGGGCATCGAAGATCATGCCGTCCGTCGACGCCAACTGGTCTGGGTTCGACGCCCACGGCTCGTTGGAGGTGGCGTTGCCGTCGGCGTCGAACGTAATCCGGTAGACCGTCCCGTCGCCGAAGTTGCCCACATACAGCGCACCATCCGGGCCGAACGCGATGCCGTCGGCGCCGTACTGGGTGATCGGGTGGTGGGTGAGGAACGTGGCGATGATGTTGGGGTCGTCGAGTGTGTTGGTGACGTGGATGTCGCGGTCGTCGAGGGCGAACCGGTAGACGGCTGAGGCCATGAGGCCGGAAGGGTCGTGGACTTTGGTCATGACGGACTGGGTGACGTACATGTAATTGCCCCTCACCCGCACGCCGTTGGGGTGTTGCATGTCCCGGGCGACGGTGTGCTCGTCGAGGATCGTCCCGTCGTCATCGGCGTAGACGGCCAGCATGCGTCCCTTGAAGGCGAACTCCGGCGTGCCCGACCACCCCTGGTTGTCGCACAGATACAGCGTGCCGTCCGGCCCGAACTCGATGCCCATGTTGCGGGCGACCCCGGTCTCGGGGTGGCACGGGGTGTCGAACCATTTGCGGACGTTGCCCGCGGTGTCGATCCGGACGACGCATCCGGGCAGGCTTTCGTTGGCGTAGTTCGGGCACGACAGCACAAGGTCACCGCCAGTGGGATGAATGGTCATGCTATCCGGGGTGACGACGTAGTCGGGCAGGATCGCGAAAAGAGATGAGGTGAGCAAGGAAGCAGTTCCTTTTGAGCAGGTGAGGTGATCAGCGTGGATAGGAGATGACGATCTTCTTCGTCGAATCGCGGTGTTCGGAGACGAGGTCGAAGGCGTCGGTAATGTGGTCAAACGGAATACGATCGGAGACGAAATCGGCCAGTTTGAGCTGGCCCGAGCGGATCCAGGCCATGACCTGGTCGTGGACGGCGCCTTCTTCGGGCTTGCGCGGCATTTGCTGGAACTGCATCGTCCAGTTATAGGGCGCGAGCGACCAGTCGAAGGCCGCGTTCATGATCGGCGATATGCCGTACGCGCAGATCTTGCCCCTGTCCTTGACCATATTCATCCCCTGGTTGAGCAGGGCGCTGTTGCCCGCGGCGTCGATAACGTAATCGACGCCTTCGGGAGCCAGGTCGCGCACCCATTCGACTGGATTGGCAGTCAGGGAGTTCAGGGTGTGTGTCGCACCCGACTCGGCGGCTTCGGCACACTTCGCGTCGTTGATGTCGATCACCATGATCCGGTCGAGTCCCATCAACGAGGCGAACCGGGTGAAACACCGTCCGACGGGGCCCGCGCCGTAGATGACCGCCGTTTGGCCGGCCTTCGCGCCGAAGTGCTTCAGCGACGAACAAACCTCGCGGAACGTGATGAGCATGGCGACGTCGACGAGGTCGACGTCCTCGGGGTGGACGACCTTCTGCGCGAAGTAGCTGTCGTCGATGCCGCCGACGCCGTCGGCCTGCATCGCGGCCGCGTCGCCGATCAGGCCGTACTCGGCGAATGCGCCCCAGGCCGGCGCCACTCCGTCCGTCGTTTCATACAGGAAGGGAAGCGTGACGAAGTCGCCGACGTGAAAACTCGCGACCTTGGAACCGACCTCCACGACCTCACCGATCGCCTCATGCCCGAGCGAGACGGGGTAGGCGTCAACGCCTTTGAACTGGCCGTGGATGATCTTCATGTCGGTGCCCGAGCAGACACCGCAACTGACGGTGCGGGTAAGCGCTTGGTAAGGCGTTGGGGTAGGCATGGACAGATCACCCATGCTGAGTCTTCCATCGTAGTCTGCGATCAGTGCGCGCACTTTGGTCCTCTTTCTTTCGTCGTTGAAGCCGGCGACCCATAGCCGATCCGGCCGCGACGCCAGTCGCGCTATATTCCCGCAATAGCGCCTTGATCGTCTCGTTCGTGTTGGCACCTCCCGCCGAGCTACTGCTTTCCCGCCTCCGCGTCGTTGCCGAATCGCAGTTCGTTCAACCGTCGTTTCATCAAGCGGAAACGCTCCTGATGCGCCGCGCCCTTACGCAATGCGACCGCGGTCGAGAGCACATCCATAACCACCAGCGACGCGATGCGTGAAATCGTCGGCGTGTAGATGTTTGTGTTATCGAGCGACTCCACGACCAGAGAGACATCGCACTCCGCTGCGAGAGGGGAAGCTGAGCCCGTCACGGCGATCACCTTGGCGCCGTTGGCGCGCGCCGTGCGAGCGATGTCAATCACTGACTTGGTGCGGCCCGTGTTGGAGATCGCCACCGCGACGTCTGTCGGGCGCATCATCGACGCCACCATGATCTGCTGATGCGAGTCCTGCTGGGCGCCGCAGGGCACGCCAAACAGAGGGAATTTCTGCTGCGCGTCGCTGGCGACGATCCCTGACGCCCCGAAGCCGAAGAATTCGATAGCCGTCGCGCTCTGCAAGAGGCCTACGGCTTGCTCGATCGCCTTGGGATCGAGATGCTGACGCGCCCAATCGAGGCTCGTGATCGTGTAGTCGAAGATCTTTTCGATCACAGCGTCGAGCGAATCGGCGTCGGAAAGCACGGAATGCGTCGCGGGCATTCCCAGAGCCAGACTATGGGCTAGCCGCAGCTTGAATTCCTGGAAGCCCGAACAGCCGATCGCGATGCAAAAACGAATGACGGTCGGCTGGCTGACGCCAGCGAGATCGGCGACCTGCGCCAAAGTCGTGGCAAGAAGGCGGCGTGGTTCCATCAATACCGCATCGGCGACCTTCCGCTCGGACTTGCGCAGATCATTGTAGGCGGTGCGCGTCACTTCGACCACGTTCTTTGCGGCTCCGCGCGACCGTAGGCGATCCTCTAGAGCCATGGCGTCGTCCCTATCGAAAACGAGTGAAGCTAGTCTCGGCTCAGCGAGTAGGCTATCTGCATCCGCGCCCGCCTCGCCGCGACAGAGGCTTTTATGAGCGCGTGGTCGATCTCGGCAGCCTCTGCAGTATTGAAAGCGAACATGCCGTAGTGATGCGCGATCATATTGGGAATGGAACAGTCCTGGCAAAGCGCAAGCGCTTCCGCGATGTTGAAATTGCCGGCGAAACCGGCATTCGTCAGGGCCGGCGAGCGTCCGTTCGCCGGCAAAAGAGCTAGGTCTGCAGCCAGCTCGCCGGTTTCCTCGCGCTGCCCCTCAAAGGGCGCACAATCGCCGGAGTGGAAAATCGTAACCCCTGACGCGCTGAGCGCGTAGCCAAGAAAACGGCAGTGTCCCAGATCGTCGCGCTCGATCGTCTCATGTGCTGCGCGCGTCGCGCGCGCCAACAAGCCCGGGAGAGGACGAACGGACTGCCCCGCGTCCATGGCGATCAGTCGCGCGTCGTCGACCTGGATCCGTTCGCGCGCCAACGTTGCTGAAGCAGTCGGGACGATAAAGCGCAAGCGCGGCCACAGGCGGGCGAGGGGGGCGAGCGTGCCCGGGTCCATGTGATCCGTATGGTGGTGGGTGCAAAGCACAAGATCGACCGGACCCAATTCCTCGGGCGTGACGGGCGGCGGGCTCATGCGTTCGTGCGAAAAGCGGCTGTTGGCGTACTTCTTCGCCAGCGTATCCGAGAGGTAAGGATCGATGACGACTCGCAATCCGGCGATTTCGATCAGAAACCCGGCCTGGCCCAGCCAATAAAGCGTCGCGTCTGACCGCGCCGGCGCGTGAAAGCGGCGCACCAGCGTCTCGACGAACGGAGTCTCGACCAGCCGCGCGGCCATGGTTAGATGCCTGAAAGAGCCTCGAGCAGATTGTCCACTGCCGCAGTGGTTGCGCGATCGACGCTCTCCTCGGTGTAACCGCCGATATGAGCGGTCGCGATCACGCGCGGGTCGCTGACGAGCGTCAGCTCGCGCGGCGGCTCCTCGTTGAAGACGTCCACTGCATATGTGGCGACTTGTCCCGCGTTCAGCGCCTCGATCATTGCCTTGTCGTCAACGAGCGAGGCGCGCGCCGTGTTCACGATGACCGCGCCGTGGCGACACCTCGCCAACTGCGGCGCGCTAAGTACTGGACGACCATCGGCCGCGGCCGGACAGTGCAGAGTGACGATCTCCGACTCCGCGATCAGCGTTTCGAGATCAACGTGGCGTACGAGGCTGTCCGAATTCGCCGCCTGCGGCAGGGGGTCGCAGGCGAGCACTTTGGCGCCCAGCGCCCCAGCCAACCGCGCGACCTCGCGTCCGATGGCGCCGTAGCCGACGACGCCAACAGTCCGGCCGTGAATTTCGCGCCCGATGTGACGCGGCCAGCGACCCGACTTGATTCCGCTGTCGGCGAGCGGAATGTGGCGTATGGCGGAGAACATGAGACCGATCGCCAGTTCCGCGACGCCTTGCGCATTGGCGCCCCCAGCGGTGCGCAGCGCGATTTCGCGTTGCGAAAGCGCCGCCAGAGGCAGGTTGTCGACGCCGACCCCATTGCGGCTGATGGCGCGCAAGCGACGGGCGCCGGCGATCACCGCCTCTGAAACCGGCTCCACGCCAGCCAGCCACCCGACGATATCGGGCGTCAGGCGCAGCAGATCCTGCTCGCTAGGCGCCTTTCCCGCCTCGCAATAGACGACTTCGTAGCCGAATTCGCGCAGTCGTTCGACGGCCGGGTGGCGCGAGGCCGTAAGCGAGCGGGGCGTAACGAGAATTCGTTGCATTGTCTCAGCCTTTCACCGCGCGCATCGCGATCTCCGACAGGGCGTCGAAGACCGGCCCGCTCGTCGGAATGTCGATGTGGAAAACTTCGGCGATCACCTGGGTCCAGCCGTGCAGGAAGTAGCTCCACCCGTCTTCGATTGAAAGACCGCGCAGCGACGCCTGCGCGTGGGCCTGATTGAGGAAGAGCAGATCCCCGCGATAGTTGAGGTCCCAGACGATGCCGTTCTCGGGGAACTGAACGGCGTTCGACGCCGGAGAGCCGGGCGCGTCCTTGCCGAGCCCGGTCGCGTTGACGACGAGCGAGCCCGGCTTGAGCTTGGCGACAACCGCGTCGTTGTCGACGTCTTTGGGCGCGAGGACGTAGTCGACGGGCACGCCGGCGTCCAGTTCGCGATGAATGCGCTGGATCTCCTCCAGTCGCGCAGCGCTGCGGTTGGAGACGACGATGCGCGAAGGGCGGTCGACGCCGCGATTCGTCTGCATCATGTGCCACGTGAGGGCGATGGAGGAGCCCCCGGCGCCCATCGAAAACAGTTCAGCGCCCGTTCGCTCGAAATGGCGCGCGGGCAGGAAGCCGTCGAGCGCGAGCCCCGAGGAGATCGGGTCTTTCGCATGGCACACGAACTTGCCGACGCGCTTGGAGAGACAGCTCGTCTCGCCCATGAAGCGGGCATGAGCGTCGATTTCGTCGAACTGGTCCCGACAGGCGTTGTAGAGATCGATCTTGTGCGTCGTCACCAACGCCCCGAGAGCGAGCGGATCGCGTTTGACGAACGCGACGGCTGCGCGATAGTCGGCCGCCGGCGCATGCAGCGGAAAGTCGATCCCCTTGATCACCGCGTCTTTCAGGCCGAGCCGCTTAGCCCAGGCGGGAAAGACTTTCATGATGGAGCTTTTCGCCGTCGTGACCCCGAAAAAAAACAGCGTCGGCGCAGTCGCGGCCGAATATCCGGTCATTTTGCCGTCTCGCGGATGTCGGCGGCGGGCGTGATCGCGGCCTTGGCTCTCTCGGCGACTTTCGCGAAGCGACGCTCGGGCATGTCTTCGTTCCACGCGCTCCAAACGCCGCCGACAGCAGCCGCCGATTTCAGCGTCAACCGGCGTTCCATCGTCGCCAGACTGACGCCGCTGCGGGCGCGACGGCGTCGCGTCCGCTCGACTGCGGTCGTAGCGACAACGCCGAGCGCAGCTTTGGCGGCAAAGAGTTCGGATATGGCTCTCAACCCCTCGAAAACGACTTACTGCGCGCTGGCGTAGATCTGTTGGATGCCATCGGTGGGCCGCTGGCGATAATTGGCGTTTGGGGCGAGTTTCCATCCGGCGTCGCCGTCTTTGACGATGCGGCTTCGCATGCCGCCGGCTTTCTCGATGATGGCGTAGTCCTGTCCCGAGTCGGCGGGATAGGCGAAGGTCATCACGAGGTCTTCGCTTCCGACGTTGACGGAGCGATGGATCCAGTAGGGCGGCACGTAACACACGGTTTGCGGGCCGATCTCGACCGCGCGAACTTCGCCTTCGGGGGACTCCAGCAACATCACGCCGCGACCGGCCTCCCCGGAGTAGATTTCGGGTCTGTTCGCCTTGGCGTGGATGTGTCCGCGCGTGAGAAAATACTCGCGACCGACTTTACCGGGCCGCATCCGCGTGACCCCGAAGATCATGTCGCCGGCGTCTGCGGAAGGCTTGAAGTCCGTCACTTCGTAGGCCAGCGCGTCGGCTCCGGCCTGAGCGACGAGCGCGCGATAGGCGTCGGCGTCCTCGTAGAGGCCGGCGAGGTCTGCGTACGTCTTCACGTAGCGATTTGTCGCGCCCTCGAGTTCGCCTCTGGCGAGGTTTACGCGACAGACTCCCGGTTCCCTCAGCTTCATTCCCATTCCTCTCGCGGCCCCACGGGCGACCGGCCGCAGCTCAATTCTGTATTTTCAATACATTCTTGTCAAGATCGTCGGCGGCGAGAACCGAGACCAGAAGCAAGACTCGTCCGAAAGAGCCCTAAGCGCGTGATTATGCCGCACACAAATCGACAAAATGATGTTGCGAGCAAATTTTCGGGATGGAAGCTTGCCTTGACGAAAATCGCACTCTGTATTTATGCTACAAAAAGCGCGCCGCCCAACGATGCCCCAACGACGCCCGAAGAGTGAAAGTCCGGAGGGACTCCCGATGAGGAAAACTGTCTCGGCGCTGGTGCTCGCTGGCGCAATCTCGTCCGGCGCCTGTCGATCCAGTTCGGCGTCGGTTCGTTGAAGCACTGAGCGACGTTGGGAGACGCCCCGGTGACCCGCGACCTCACGTTATCGATCGACGTCGGCACTGGCAGCGTGCGCGCCGCGCTCGTCGACGGCGAAGGCGCGATTCTCAGCATTGCGAGCCGCGAACACGATCAGATCGTGCCGCAGTTCGGTTGGGCGGAGCAACGCCCGCTCGATTGGTGGAATGGCGTCGCCGCCGCGATCCGCGACCTGCTGGCGGCGGTCGAGGGAGCGCGTGATCGCATTGCGGCGGTCTGCGCGTGCGGCCAGATGCACGGCACGGTGCTTGTCGACGAGGCCGGCCAACCGACGAGAGAGAGCACCCCGCTCTGGAACGATAAGCGCACCGCCGACCTCGTGGCGGATTTCGAGCGCGATCACGGCGCCAGCGCGTTTCTGAAAGAGAGCGGCAATCCGCCGACGCCCGCCTGGCCCGGCTTCAAGCTGCAATGGCTGCGCGACAACGATGGGCCGGCCTACCGTTCGGCGCACGCGGTTCTGATGCCGAAGGACTTCATCAATCTGCGCCTCACTGGCGAGATTGCGATGGACACGGGCGACGCGTCCTGCAGCTTTCTGATGAATCCGCGGACGCGTCGCTGGTCGCAGTCGATGATCGATCTTCTTGGCGTCGACTCCGCCAAGCTCCCGCCGATCCGCGAGCCGCTGGAAATCCTCGGCGTCGTGACCGCCGCAGCGGCTGCCGAAACGGGTCTGAAGGCGGGGACGCCGGTGCTGGTTGGCGGCGCGGACTATCCAGTCGCTCTACTGGGCTCGGGCGCCTGCCGTCCCGGTCTGGCGTCAGACGTCACCGGAACCTCCTGCATCCTCACGCTGATCGCTGACGCGCCGCTGCTCGATCCCGAGATCTGCAACGTCGCCACCGTCGAGGGACATTGGGGGCCGTTTGTGTTGCTGGAGACCGGCGGCGACGCGGTGCGTTGGGCGCGGCGCGCTCTGCACGAGAAGTTGCTGAGCTACGACGAGATCATCGCGCGCGCCGCGACCGCTCCGGCCGGCGCCGACGCACTGTTCTTCATGCCCTATCTGACCGGCGAAAGGCTCGGCGCCCATCGCAACGCGCGCGCTCAATTCTTCGGGCTGGGCGCGGCGCATGAACTGGCGCATCTGCATCGCGCCGTGATGGAAGGCGTCGCCTTCGCCGCCTCGCGTCACCTGCGCATCATGGAGCGCGCTGCGGGCCGCAAACTGGAGCGGGTAATCGCGTCGGGCGGCGGCGCCAAGGCGGCGCTCTGGCTGAAGATCAAGGCCAGCGTCTACGGGGTGCCCATCGTCGTGCCAAAGGAGCCGGAATGCGGCGTCATCGGCTGCGCCGCGATGGCGGCGGCCGCGACGGGGCGCTTCGGCGATATCCAGCAAGCGATTGGCGCCTACGTGCGCCATGTCGACGAGATCCAACCCGATCCCGAATGGGCTGAAATCTATGCGCGGATGCAGCCGGTGTTCGACCGGCTCTATTCGCACAGTCAGGCGCTTTACGACGATCTCGACCGGCTCGCCGGCCGATGACGCAGGGGAGCTCCAGATCATAAGGACGTTTGGTCATGGATGAAATTCTCGCCACTTTTCGGCCCGATCTGTTCGCCGGCAAGCGTGTTCTCATTTCGGGCGGCACGAGCGGCGTCGGGCTCCGCCTGGCGAAAGCCTTCGCCCGTCTCGGCGCCGCGACGATCGCGACCGGCGCTTCTCAGGAAAGGCTGAAAGTCGCGCGGGCGGACGCGGAGGCCAAGGGAGTTCGCTTCGAGCGTCTGGACGTACGTAACCGCGCCGCGATCGACGCCTTCGTCGGCGCGCTTCCGTCTCTGGACGTTCTCATCAATGCCGCCGGCATCGCAAAGCCGGAGAAGGAATACGACGAAGACGGCTTTCTCGACGTGATGGACGTCAATCTCAACAGCGTCATGCGCCTCTCGATGGCGGCATATCCGCTGCTTGCCCGATCGAAGGGCTCGATCCTCAATTTCGCGTCGATGCTCAGCTATCTCGTCGACGACGGCGTTCCCGCCTATTGCGCCAGCAAGACCGCAGTCGTCGGTCTGACGCGCGTGCTGGCGCATCGCTTCGGACCGCATGGCGTGCGCGTCAACGCGATCGCGCCTGGCTACCACCAGACCGACATGACCAAGGCGCTGTGGTCCGACCCTGTGCCGGCCGGCAAGATCGCCGCGAAGGCGGCGCTCAAGCGTTGGGGAACGGTCGATGATCTGCTCGGCGCGGTCGTCTTTCTCAGTTCGCCCGCGGCGCTGTTCGTCACCGCCATGACCATGCCGATCGACGGCGGCTACGTCGTCAGCGGCTTCTGATTGTTAGGCTGGGGAAGCGCCATGGCCAGTGACGCCTACGGCTCGAAACTTAGCGGCGACTGAAGTCCACTCCGTGCAGAACCGTTTTCGCCGACAAGAGGGCAAGTTTAGGCGCGCCGCCGTCATGCGGAAACCGGAGGCGGCGCTCTCCGGTCGCCCGCGCTTTGTTACCGGAATGGCGCCGCCGCGCCGACAGCGCGAAGATATCGGTGACGCGATCGGCGAGGGGGCTGGCGACGGCGCTCTGCGCAGCGAGCGCAAGGGCAAGATGCCTCGGGGGGAGCGCCGCGCTAGTCGATAGCGTTTGCGCGTCCTGCAGGCGCTCGAGGTCGAATTTACGAAAAGGAGAGTTGAAATGTATCTCAATCGATTCCGCCTCGATGGCCGCATCGCCGTCGTCACGGGTGGCGCTCAAGCGATCGGGCTCGCCTGTGTCGAAGCGCTGTCGGAAGCTGGCGCTCATGTCTACATCGCAGATCTGAACCCTGCCGCCGCCGCTGAAGGGCAGTCAGTCCTGGCGCGCAAGGGCTATAAGACCGACTTCATCGAAATGGACGTCACCAATTCCACTCAGGTCGACGCCGCCGCTGCGCGCGTCCTGAAGGAAAAGGGACGCGTCGACATTCTCGTTTGCAATGCCGGCATCGCCCGTTCGGAGACGCCGGCTGAGGAAGTGACCGACGAGCATTGGCTGAACGTCATCGACGTCAATCTCAATGGGCTCTTCTGGTGTTGCCGTGCGTTCGGCAAGCCGATGCTCGAAGCCAAGCGCGGATCGATCGTCAATATCGGCTCCATGTCGGGCTTCATCGTCAACAAACCGCAGCCGCAAGCGCAGTACAACGCTTCCAAAGCTGGTGTGCATCAACTGACGAAGTCGCTCGCGGCCGAATGGGCGACTCGCGGGGTACGTGTAAACTCCGTCGCGCCCACCTACATCGACACGCCTCTCACCGCCTACGCCAAGTTGAACAAGCCGATGTTTGACGCTTGGATCGGCGGAACGCCGATGGCTCGCTTGGGCCAAACGGACGAGATCGCCGCCGTCGTCTTGTTCCTCGCCTCCGACGCCGCAAGCTTGATGACAGGTTCAATCGTGCAGGCGGACGGCGGATATACATGCTGGTGAACTCGACTCACCGCCGCCGAGACCCCCGGCGGGAGTCGCGGGAGATCTGGCGTCGCGCTGGCCGGCGTCGACGACCGAAGACCTGACTAAGAATCCGGTTGTGAACCGGCGTGGTCTTGAGCCCCAATTCGCCAACCACCAAGATCGAGGCTCAATCGCGGATGCTCGTTGTGGCTGGTCGAGGAACGGGGGCGCTTCATAGCGAAAGTGAGGAATTCTGTTATGGCGGATATGGTGGACGAAGACGCAATCGTCGAGGCGCTCGAACGCTATCGCAAAGCGTTGCTGATGGCAGACAAGGCTCAACTTGACGCGTTGTGCGCAGATGAAATGACCTACGGTCATTCATCCGGCCTGACTCAGACGAAGTCTGAATTCGTCGCCGACGCGACCAGCGGCAAGACTGCGTGGATTTCCATCGGCTTTGAAG
>NZ_JBEKVH010000086.1:0-17290 GCF_049514155.1 Roseiarcus sp.
AGCGACAGCCGCACCACGGCGGCCTCGATCGCCGTCAGCCGCGAATTTTCGTCCGCGCCCGCCGCGGCGAGCAAAGCCGGCCGGGCGATG
This sequence comes from Roseiarcus sp., assembly GCF_049514155.1. Lineage (GTDB taxonomy): Bacteria > Pseudomonadota > Alphaproteobacteria > Rhizobiales > Beijerinckiaceae > Roseiarcus. The sequence continues at coordinate 91 of NZ_JBEKVH010000086.1, forward strand.
TCGACCCAGGAGGCGACGAAGTCCGGCGCCTCAGGCGGCGCGCCATAGGCCATCGCCCGCACGCCGCCGCATTGGCCGTGGCCAAGCACGACCAGCCGCTTGACCTTCAGCACCCGGACGCCGAACTCGATCGCGGCGCTGGCGCCGTGATGGCCGCCGTCGGGCTCGTAGGGCGGCGCCAGCCCGCCGATGTTGCGCAGCACGAACATTTCGCCCGGCACGGCGCCGAACACCGTCTGCGGATCGACGCGCGAGTCCGAGCAGGAAATCACCATCGTCTCGGGGCTCTGGCCCCAGTGGGCCAGCGCCTCGTAACGCGCGCGCTCGGCCGGCCAGGTCTCGGCGCGGAACCGGCGGTAACCTTCGAGGAGACTGTCCATGACGATCGTCGGGCCCGAGAGACACGCCTTTGCTGCAGCGCAACTAAGCCGCGGCGAGGGCCGCTGGCAAGAGCGTCGCACCTTGTGGGCCCAGGGCGAGCGCGTTAGTTTCTCGATCGCCGGTCGGCGAACGCGGAAAGGGATTTGGCGTGGCGGAAGCCCGGACCCAAACGATCGTGGTGACCGGCGCGAGCAGCGGCATCGGCAAGGCGACAGCGCGGCTTTTCGCCTCCAAGGGCTGGAATGTCGCGGCGACCATGCGAAACCCGGCCGCCGAAAGCGATCTCGTCGAATCGGCCGCTCTGAAACGCATTGCGCTCGACGTGCAAGAGCCGGACGGGCCGCGCGCGGCGGTTGCGGCGGCGCTCGAGGCGTTCGGTCGGATCGACGTGTGGCTCAACAATGCTGGCTACGGCGCGTTCGGGCCGGTCGAAGCGGGAACCCGCCGGCAGATCGAGCGGCAGTTCGACGTCAACGTCTTCGGCCTGATCGCCTGCGTTCAGGCGGTCGCGCCGCATTTTCGCGCCAATCGCGCCGGGACGCTGATCAACGTCACCTCGGTCGGCGGATTGATGACGGTGCCGTCCTACGCGCTCTACAACGCCTCGAAATTCGCGGTCGAAGGCCTGTCCGAGGGGTTGTGGTACGAACTCGGCGCCCTCGGCATCCGGGTGAAGGTGATCGAACCCGGCGCGATCGCCACCAATTTCGGCGGCCGGTCGCTGGATGCCTTGGACTATTCGGCCATGCCCGATTACGCCCCCTTCATGGAAAAAGTGAAGGCGGCGCGCAAACGCATCACTGAGAACTCGAGCCCGCCTGAACTCGTCGCCGAAACGATCTACCGCGCCGCAACCGACCCAAGCGACCGTATGCGCTACCTCGCCGGCCCTGACGCGCGACGCTTCGTCCCGCTGCGCCGGCTTCTCGGAGCGCAGGCGCAAATGCGCCTGATGCGGCGCGTCTTCCGGATATGAGCGCCCTTGCGCTGACCCCAGCTTTCGCCTAAAAGCGCGCGTCTATCCGAACCGCCCGGCTGTTAAAGGGCTGCCGTGGCGGTTCTTTTCGCTCATTCCGACGCGAACGGGCCGCAAGGCCCGGCAATTTTCCAACAGGGCGCCAAGCCCGGGAGAGCCAAATGCCCAAGCTGAAGACGAAATCGGGCGCGAAAAAGCGCTTCAAGATCACGGGAACCGGCAAGGTCGTCTACACCCAGTCGGGCAAGCGCCACGGCATGATCAAGCGGACCACCAAGCAGATCCGCAACAAGCGTGGCACCGCGGTCCTGTTCAAAACCGACGGCGACAACATCAAGAAGTTCTTCCTGCCGAACGGCTGACGGACCTCGCCCCTCAAATTCCCGGAGATCGACCATGGCTCGCGTCAAGCGCGGCGTAACCGCCCACGCCAAACACAAGAAAGTTCTCAAAGCCGCCAGCGGCTATTTCGGCCGCCGCAAGAACACCATCCGCACCGCCAAGGCGGCGGTCGAGAAGGCGATGCAATACGCCTATCGCGACCGCAAGAATCGCAAGCGCGAGTTCCGGGCCCTGTGGATCCAGCGCATCAACGCGGCGGCGCGCATTCATGGGCTCACTTATTCGCGCCTGATCGCCGGCCTCATCGCCGCCGGGGTCGAGGTCGATCGCAAGGTGCTGTCCGATCTCGCCATCAGCGAGCCGGCGGCGTTTGCGGCGATCGTCGAGAAGGCGAAGGGCCACCTGCCCAAGGCGGCGTAAAGCCAGCCAATCCCCTCTCCCGCTTGTGGGAGAGGGCCAGGGCAAGGGCGAATGCCGCCCGAGCCCCGTGCCTTCGAGACCCCTCATCCGGCGCTGCGCGCCACCTTCTCCCGCAAGCGGGAGAAGGAATTGGGCGGCGCCGACTCGTTCGACAGGCCCGCCATGACCGATCTCTCTTCCCTGCGCGAACAGACCCTGGCCGCCATAAACGCCGCGAGCGACGAAGCGGCGCTGGAAGTGGCGCGCGTCGCAGCGCTCGGCAAGAAGGGTACGATCTCCGCGCTGCTGGCGACGTTGGGCGCGATGTCGCCCGACGAGCGCCGTAGCGCCGGCGCGGCGATCAACGCGCTGAAGGAAGAAGCGGCCCATGCGCTCGCTGAGCGCCGCACGGCGCTGAAGGCGCTGGCGCTCGAGGCGCGGCTCAAGCGCGAGGCGCTCGACATGAGCCTGCCGCTGCGCCGCGCCGCGATCGACGCCGGCCGCATTCATCCGATCAGCCAGGTGTTCGACGAACTCACGGCGATCTTCGCCGACATGGGCTTTTCGATCGCCGAGGGGCCGGACATCGAGTCCGACGACTACAATTTCACCAAGCTCAACTTCCCGCCCGGCCATCCGGCGCGCGAGATGCACGACACGTTCTTCTTCGCCCCCGACGCCAACGGCGAGCGCAAGCTCTTGCGCACCCACACCAGCCCGGTGCAGGTGCGCACGATGCTGAGCGAGAAGCCACCGATCCGCGTCATCTGCCCCGGCCGCACCTATCGCTGCGACGCCGACCAGACCCACACGCCGATGTTCCATCAGGTCGAGGGGCTGGTGATCGACAAGTCGGCGACGCTCGCCAATTTGAAGTGGGTGCTGGAGGAATTCTGCAAGGCGTTCTTCGAGGTGCCCAAGGTTGGGATGCGTTTCCGGCCGAGCTTCTTCCCCTTCACCTCGCCGTCGATGGAAGTCGACATCCAGTGCCGGCGCACGGGCGGCGAGATCCGCTTCGGCGAAGGCGAGGATTGGCTGGAGATTCTCGGCTGCGGCATGGTCCACGCCAACGTGCTCAGCAACTGCGGCCTCGATCCCGAGGTCTACCAGGGCTACGCCTGGGGCATGGGGATCGACCGCATCGCCATGCTCAAATACGGCCTGCCCGACCTGCGCGACTTCTTCGACGCCGACCTGCGCTGGATCGACCATTACGGCTTCAAGCCGCTCGACGCGCCGACGCTGGCGGGGGGATTGAGCGGGTGACGAGAGGACGGAAACTTCGCCCGTACCTATTTCTGGGATAGTACTCAACCGGGCAACAACCGCCAAAGGAGCGTCGATGCTGACCGATGAAGACGTTTCCGTGCTCGCGGATCGTATCCTACGCAAAGCGCTCGAGGGCCACGGCTATGATCGTGTCGAAGTCCGTAGCGGAGCCGATGTAGACGACGCGCCTTCGCTGTTCGTCAACGCAATTCTCGTCACAGGCGTTCCTGTGGTGCGCGGCGATGTGATCAATTCGGCCGCCGCAGCCTTGCGCAATGAATTGTTGAAGAACGGCGAAATTCGCTTCCCTTACCTCAGTCTCGTCCATCCCGACGATGAATTCCCCGTCGACGCCTCGCCGAATTCGGGAAGCGACCGAACCGAGCGCACAAATGGATAAAGACCTGTTGGACGTCGCCCAACTGCTGGCGACGGCCGCGCAACAGACATCGCCGAGGCAAGCGTTACTGAGGCGGGCAGTTTCGACCGCCTACTACGCGGTCTTTCAGACGCTCGCGGCGCGGTGCGCCGCAACGCTCGTAACCTATAGCGGATCGGATTGGGAGACTTACACGATCGCTTACAGGGCGCTCGATCACGCGGTCGCTCAGAGACTGCTGGGAGCAAGGGACATAGGCACGTCCTTTGGAGATGAGATTGCGGCGTTGGGCGCCGCCTTCGTCCGGCTCAATCAGGCGCGGACTCAGGCTGACTACATTCCAGGAACGTTTCCACTTGGAAAGTCCCAGGTCGCGGAGTTGATCGAACAGGCGCGCGGCGCTTGCCAGATCGTCGAGGCCATTCCGACGCCGATTATGCGTCGCCTTGCGGCGCAACTTCTTCTCAAACGACGCTGACCGTTCATCCAATACAAGCTCACGACCGATGAAACTCACCCTCTCCTGGCTCAAAGACCACCTCGAAACCACGGCGTCGCTCGACGAGATCGTCGCAGCGCTGACGCGCGTCGGGCTCGAGGTCGAGGGCGTCGAGGACGCGGGCGCCAAGTACAAGGGCTTCGTCGTCGCGCGGGTGATCGAGGCCAAGCCGCACCCCAACGCCGACCGGCTGAGGCTGTGCATGGTCGACGCGGGGGACAAGCCGGTGCAGGTCGTCTGCGGCGCGCCCAACGCGATGACCGGCATGAAGAGCGTGTTCTCGCCGGTCGGAACCTATATCCCGGGCAAGAAGATCACGCTCGCCAAGGGCGTGATCCGCGGAATCGAGTCGAACGGCATGCTGTGCTCGGCGGCCGAGCTCGAGCTTTCCGACGACCATGCCGGCATCATCGAACTGCCCGACGACGCGCCGGTCGGCGCGCCTTACGCGACCTACGCCGGCCTCGACGATCCGGTGATCGACGTGTCGCTGACCCCCAACCGGCCCGACGCAACCGGCGTTTCCGGCATCGCCCGCGATCTCGCCGCCGCCGGCCTCGGCAAGCTGAAGACCCACGCGCCGCGCCCGGTCGCTGCAAGCTTCGACTGTCCGACCGCGGTCAAGCTCGACTTCGCGCCCGAAGACGCGCGCCTCTGCCCCGCCTTCGCGCTGCGCCTAGTGCGCGGCGTCACCAACGGCCCGTCGCCGGAGTGGATGCAGAAGCGGCTGCGGGCGATCGGCCTGAGGCCGATCAGCGCTCTGGTCGACATCACCAATTACGTCACCTTCGACCGCGGCCGGCCGCTGCACGTGTTCGACGCGGCCAAGGTCAAGGGCGCGTTGCAGGTGCGCAGCGCGCGCGCCGGCGAAAGCGTACTGGCGCTCGACGGCAAGACCTACGCGCTCGACGATTCCATGGTGGTCATCGCCGACGACGACGGCGTCGAGTCGATCGCCGGCGTGATGGGCGGCGAGCATTCGGGCTGCGACGAGAACACCCGCGACGTGCTGGTCGAGAGCGCGCTGTGGGACCCGCCCAACATCGCCCAGACCGGACGCAAGCTCGGCATCGTCACCGATGCGCGCTATCGCTTCGAGCGCGGCGTCGATCCCGATTTCTGCGTCCCCGGCGCCGAGCTGGCGACGCATCTGATCGTCGACCTCTGCGGCGGCGAGCCGTCGCGGCTGATCGTCGCGGGCGATCCGGTCAAGCCGAAGCGCACGATTGACTTCCCCTATAGCGAAGTGAAACGGCTGCTCGGAATCGACATCCCGCAGAGCGAAGGCGAGGCGATCCTCGCGCGGCTCGGGTTCAAGCTCGTGGACGGCAAGGCGATCGTGCCAAGCTGGCGGCCCGACGTCGAGGGCAAGGCCGACATTGTCGAGCAGATCGTCCGCATCGCCGGCCTCGACCGCGTGCCGCCGGCGGCGCTGCCGCGCCTGGATGAAGGCGTGCCGGCCCCGGTGCTGACACCGCTGCAGAAGCGCACAAGGCTGGCCAAGCGCGCGCTCGCGGCGCTGGGCCTGCGCGAAGTGGTGACGTGGTCGTTCATCGCCAGGCCGGCGGCCGAATTGTTCGGCGGCGGCAAGCCCGAACTCGCGCTCGCCAATCCGATCGCCGCCGATCTCTCCGACATGCGGCCGAGCCTCATCCCCGGCCTCGTCGCCGCGGCGGAGCGCAACGCGCGGCGCGGGTTCGCCGATGGCGCCTTGTTCGAGGTCGGGCAGATCTTCCTCGGCGCGGGCGAGAACGACCAGCGCGTCGCAGCGGCCGCCGTCAGGCGCGGCTTCGCCAAGGCGCGCGGCGAAGGCCGCCACTGGAGCGGCGGCGGTCCGGTCGACGCCTATGACGCGAAGAGCGATGCGCTGGCGCTGCTCGCCGCGCTCGGCGTCGCGGCGAACGCCGTGCAGATCGCGCCCGGCGGCCCCGCGTTCCTGCATCCTGGCCGCTCGGCGACGCTGCAGTTCGGACCGAAGAACATCGTCGGCTGGTTCGGCGAGCTGCACCCAAGCGCGCTCGAAGCGCTCGACGCCGAGGGGCCGCTGGTCGCCTTCGAGATCGTCCTCGACGCGATCCCGCCAGCCAAGGCGCGGCCGACCAAGGCCAAGCCGAAGCTCGAACGCTCCGAGTTCATGCCGGTGTCGCGCGACCTCGCCTTCGTCGTCGCCGAAAGCGCGCCGGCGGGCGACATTCTCAAGGCCGCGCTTGGCGCCGATCGCGCGCTGATCGCGGCCGCCGACGTGTTCGACGTCTATCGCGGCCCCGGCGTGCCCGAGGGTCAGAAGTCAGTTGCGATTGCGGTGACGCTGCAGCCGCGCGAGCGCACACTAACCGATTCCGAGATCGAGGCGGCAGTGGCCAAGGTCGTCGCCGAAGTCGGCAAGAAGACCGGCGCGACGCTGAGGCAATGACGCTCGGCCCGAGGACGCGAACGGCTGCTGGCGATCAAAACTCGGCACTTGATTCCCCCCCGAAAAGGTCGGGAATCGACCCGTCGCGGTTCTTCGTCGCCGGCGGCAGAACGACGCGAGTTATCCCACACGCGACATTCACTGTCAGTCGAGCGGCCATAATCGTTTGCTCAGCGCTGCTTACCGCCGAGCCTGACTTATGAGTTTTCTGGGCGCCGTGAAAATCAATATGGCGAGCATCAGCCCCCAAATGTTGCGATCCAATATGAAGGCCTTCTCGGCGAGGCCGCCGATAGGCGCCTTTGAGACGACGACGACGATCAGCACGACAAGGAGCAGCACCGACAGCCAAGCGAGGGTTGTCAGAATCGGCTGCCACGTCTTCCAATAGGCGTCGCGTCTCAATCGCGTCGAAATCAAGATGGCACCAATCGTGAAGAGCACCCATCCGAAAAGAGCGTCCACCAAATGAATCGCGCCGACCGTTGTCGTTGGCGGCGCTCCGGGGGGAAGGATATCCGTCGGAAAGGCGAAGTCGATCGCAAAGCTGACGCCGACAACGGCCAGCAAGACGGCCCCCGTCTTCGACAGCGCCTCCGGTGGAACCACGAGAGCGACGGAAATCGCGAGAGCGAGACATCCCAGGCAGGATGCGAGGAAAGCCGATCCATAGATCCATCCCAAGGGGCCTACGGCGTAGTCGCTGATGTAGTCACTGAAGACGTTATACTGTGTGTTGACGATGTGAGCGCCAACCGCAGCCGCCAAGAAGTACGCCGTCGCCAGGATCGAAACCGCGGCGGCCTGTTTGCCCAGGCCTGCGAAATCATACGCGCTCCCGTAGCCCTGGCGGCGCGAATGGCTATCTACGATCGATCCCGGCGGATCATTCGCCCTATTTTCCAGCACAGTGCAACTCTCCCGTCGATCGCCCGGCGCATGCCAGCGCGCCCGCAATACTTCGGACGAGGCGCCTGATCGCGCTTCAACGCTATCGGTCTTTTGCTCCACCTATCAGAGTCGGAATGTACTCAGAGCGCGACCGAGGAGATTTCCAGCGGTTCTGAATGTCCGGAATTCGAGATTCGATCGCCGCGTGACGCCGGCGGCGGCACAAGGCTCTCGCCCCGCCTTGTCGCTCGACCCGGACGTCTTCGACATCCATCAATCAAAAGTCCGTTAAGCCGGGAATCCCCGTCGATTCTGCCCGCGCGAAAACTGCTCTGGGCGAGAAATCAGCCCTGAGCTAACGTACCGCCAGACCTGTCGAGGGGGGCTGATCATTCAGGATCTAGGGGGCGAAGTGAACATCTGGCGCGACAAATCGATGCGATTTTCTGCCGTGGGGGAGCGCCGCCACGGCGGCAGCCGCCGCGCCTTCCTGCTCGGCGCCGCGGCCTGTCTCGCGCCGATCGCCGCGCGCGCCGCTTCGACGGTCGAGAGCGCGCGCGAGAAGATCGCTGCGATCGAGGCGCGCGAGGGCGGACGGCTCGGCGTCGCGCTTCTCGACACGACCTCCGGCGCCACTCTCGGCTATCGCGACGATGAGCGCTTCCCGATGTGCAGCACGTTCAAGCTGCTCGCCGCCGCCGCGGCGCTGAAACGCGTCGACGACGGAGCGGAGCGACTCGATCGCAAAATCGCTTACACGACAGCCGACCTCCTCTCCTACGCCCCTGTCGCCAAGGCGCATGTGGCGGAGGGCGGCATGAGCGTCGGCGACCTCTGCGCCGCGGCGATCGACTGGAGCGACAACACCGCCGCCAACCTCATTCTGCAATCGATCGGCGGCCCGGCGGGCTTCACCCAATTCGCCCGTTCGCTCGACGACTCGGTGACGCGGCTCGATCGCATCGAACCCGAGCTGAACGCCTCGACCCCCGGCGACGAAAGGGACACGACCAGCCCGCGGGCGATGGTCGGCGACATGCGGGCGGTTCTCACCGGAAGCGCGCTCGGCGAATCCTCGCGCCGGCGGCTCGAAAGCTGGCTGATCAACGACAAGGTCGGCGACAAGCGCCTGCGCGCCGGCCTGCCGGAATCGTGGCGCATCGGCGACAAGACCGGCACCGGCGATTACGGATCGACCAATTGCATCGCCATCATCCGTCCGCCCGATCGCGCGCCGCTCTTCGCCGCCGTCTATTTCACCGGCTCGACCGCTTCGATCGACGCCCGCAACGCCGTCCACAAGGAGATCGGCGCGCTGATCGCCGAGACGTTCTGACGCTGGCGCATGCCGCAGACCGGTCGCCGAGCGTTACGGCCGGCTAGTCGGCGCGCTTCCACACCAGCGTCACGCCGCCGAGGCCTCCGGAGGCGCGAGCGCTGCGAAGGGTGAGCGCGTCGCCGTCGAGTTGCGCCAGCCGCTTTTCGTCGCGCCCCGCGGCGCCGGCGCGGTTGCTGGCGTCGACGTGCAACGACAGGGCGCCCGTCGCCTCGTCGAGCGTATATTCGCCGAAATAGGCGATTGCGCCGGCTCCGCCGACGCCGATGACGACGACCGCGTAATGGCCGGCGACGTCGAAGAACATCGAGCCCTGCGGATCGGCGCCGTAGGGTTTCTGGCCGCCAATCGCGACCGAGACCAGACTCCAATGGCCGACCAGCCGGTTGGCCAGCGTCGGCGTCTCAGCCGCCGCCGCGCCGGCGACGAAGAGCGCCGCGAGCAGCGGCGTCAGCAAGCGGCGGGCGATTGTCTTCATCGCGTCAAGCTCCTCGCCAGGCGGGCGGCGGCGATCTTAGAGCGCAAGGCAGCGATCGCGCCAGCGGCGCAGCGCCGCGGCCGCCCACCTTTTTTCGTCGCCCGGTCGCGGTTAAGCTTGACGGCGCTGATCAGGCGCAACGGCCGGGGGTTCGCATGCGCGCATTGGGCTTCGCCGTCGTTGCGCTCGCCGCCGTCGCGAGCGTCGGCGCGACGCGGGCGGCGGTTCTCGCCGACGCGGCGGCGCGCGCAGGCGGAAACCACGGCTGGATCCATCTGGCGCAGGTGATCCCCGACACCGCGCCGGCCGAGGCGACCACCGGCAATCCGAGCCTGGCGCCGCTCAAATGGGTCGGCCTGTTGGCGATCCCCGACCCGACCGATAAGGACCCGCGCGCGATCGTCGAATGCACCGGGCAGTTCATCAAGCCGAACGTGGTGCTGACCGCCGCCCATTGTCTGCGCGACCTCGCCGACAAGCCGAACGGCCCGTGGCCCGACGTGACCAAGGGCACGTTCTGGCTGCAGTACCAGAACCAGGAGGGCGCGCCGTTCAAGATCCTCTGCGGCGCAGTCAATCCGCTGTGGACCCTGCCGGGCAGTTTCGCCGCGATGAAGACGGCGGAGAGGGACGACGCCAAGCTGGTCGCCGACCAGCACGATTTCGCCATGCTGCTCACCGACGGCGAAAGCCCAACCGGAATCATGCCCTACACGCTCGACTGGAAGGGCAAGTACGGCTACGCGACGCGGGTCGGCTACGCCAGCGACATCCTCAACGGCCAGATCGTGCAGAAGTCGGGCGGCGCCTTGTTCTTCGCCGATGCGATCCCGATGCTCGACAAATCGTATCCGGGGATCGTCGTGCAATGGGCGCCGACCACCGACCTCACCTTCGGCACCAGCGGCGGAGCGTGGATCGTCAACTTCTCCACTGCCGAGGGCAAGGACAAGAACGCGCTGATCGCGGTGACGTCGTTCCAGTTCACCAACTACCCCGGCGGCGAGGGCGCCGCCTATCTCACCGCGGCGGAGTTCAATCCGCTGCTCGCCTATGTCTCCGGCAGCTGCAAGGGCGCCATGGCCGGAGCGACGCCGGGCGCGGGCCCGAGCCCAAGCCCAAGCCCAAGCGGAGCGTCACGCGGCGGCCACAACGGCGGCGGCATGCAGCCTTGAGGCCCGTGGCGCGGTCAATCGACGCAATGGTCGACCCTGGGCGTAGGCGCCCTTTATGCTTGGAATCCGTCGTGAAAGCGAAGGCGAGGCGTCAATGAGCGAATATGAACTGATCGTGCGCGGCGGCGAAGTGGTTACAGCCGCCGACAAATTCCGCGCCGACGTCGGCGTGCGCGGCGGCAAGATCGTCGCCATCGCCGACAAGCTCACCGATGGCGCGCGGGTGATCGACGCCTCCGGCCTGCTGGTCATGCCCGGCGGCATCGACAGCCACGTCCATCTCGCCCAGAACGCCTTCGGCGGACCGAAAATGGCCGACGGTTTCGAGACCGGCACGCGGTCGGCGATCGCCGGCGGCAACACCACCCTGCTGCCGTTCGCGCTGCAGCCGCGCGGCGCGTCGCTGCGCGCCTCGGTGATGGCCTATCACAAGGAGGCCGACGGCAATTCGTATTGCGACTATGGTTTCCACCTCATCGTCACCGATCCCACGCCCTCGGTGCTCGGCCAGGAACTGCCGGCCTTGGTCGCCGACGGCTATTCGTCGTTCAAGGTGTTCATGACCTACGACGACATGGTGCTCAACGATCGCCAGTTGCTCGAGGTGTTCGACTGCGCGCGCGGATGCGGCGCGCTGGTGATGGTCCATTGCGAGGGCTACGACGCGATCAAGTTCATGACCCAGCGGCTCGAGGCGGCGGGCAAGACGGCGCCCTACTACCACGCCGTTTCGCGGCCCGAGGTGGTCGAGCGCGAGGCGACGCACCGCGCGATCAGCCACGGCGAATTGCTCGACACGCCGATCATGATCGTCCACGTCTCAGGGCGCGAGGCGATGGAACAGATCCGTTGGGCGCAGCGGCGCGGCCTCAAGATCTATGGCGAGACCTGCACGCAATACATTGCGTTGACCGCCGACGACCTCAAGGGCCTCAACATGGACGAGAGCGGCGGCAAATACGTCTGCTCGCCGCCGCCGCGCGACCGCGCCTCGTGGGAGGCGATCTGGGAGGGCATCCGCACCGGCGTGTTCCAGACCTTCTCGTCCGACCATTGCCCGTTCTTCTACGAGGGCTCGGAGGGCAAGCTGAACCCGAAGGCGCGCACCTCGTTCAAATGGGTGCCCAACGGCATCCCCGGCGTCGAATCGCGGCTGCCGATCCTCTATTCCAAGGGCGTCGTCGAGGGCCGCATTACGGTCAACGAATTCGTCGCCCTCACGTCGACCAACCACGCCAAGATGTACGGCCTTTATCCGCACAAAGGCGCGATTGGCGTCGGCTTCGACGCCGACATCGTGCTGTGGGACCCCAACAAGCGCGAGACGATCCGCCAGGAGTTCATGCACCACGGCGCCGACTACACGCCCTACGAGGGCATGGCGGTCACCGGCTGGCCAGTGATGACGATGCTGCGCGGCAAGGTCGTCGCCGAAGACGGCAAAATCGTCGGCGAAAAGGGCGCGGGTCAGTTCCTCAAGCGGGGCCTCTCGCCCTACGCGCGGCCGAAGGCCGGGTGAGGCGGGGGCGCGCTTCGGGTTTGTGGTGCCGGATGAGGGATTTGAACCCCCGACCTTCGGTTTACAAAACCGCTGCTCTACCAACTGAGCTAATCCGGCGGGCCAAACGTGGTTCGCAAGCGCAGATGGCTAACAGCGCGGGCGAAGGCAGGCAAGGTCCTACACACGCGGCCTTAATGGGCGGTCTATGGACGGATTCGTTCATTGAATGCTTGGCGGAGCGTGGGCGCGAGGAGAACTTGAAGTCAAGGATGCGCCAAAAGGCGCACCGCCCGCGGCGGCGTTCGAAGGCCGTCCTCGAGTTCGAGTTCAAGTTCTCCTCGCGCAAAATTGCAGCCAAGCCGTCAATGAGCGACTGCGGCGCGACGGCGACCTTGCGGCTGGAGACCACGTCGCCCGCTACCCGACCGTCGGGCGCCATTTTCCTTCGACGACCTCCGCCTCGGCGTCACCCGGCCAGGGCGGCATGGTGACGGCGACGAAGGCGAGCGGCGCTTCGGCGGAAGCGCGGAACTGGAACTTTGTGCCGAGCGGGATCGTCGCGCAAACGCCGGGGCCGACCGCGACGACTTCCTCAAGCTCGCCCGAGCGGCGCCAGAGCGCGCCGCGACCAGCGACGAACCACCAGATCTCCTCCACCGTGCGATGAACAACGGCGTGCGAGATCGCGCCGGCCGGCAGCTCGAAATGGGCGAAGCTGCCGCCCGAAAGCGCGGCGAGCAGCCTCACCGCGGTTCCGTCGGGCGCGACCGCGTCGGGCGCGGCGCCGAGGGTCCTCGTCTCAAAGGCGCGCATGCCGGGCTCCTTGAACGTTCGCGTCAAATTGGGCGCGCAGGGCCACTGTGGCAAGCGCGAGGCGGCGAGGCGCAAGGGCTTCCTCATCGTGAGGAGCCCGCAAAGCGGGCGTCTCGAACGACGAGGAAGCCGGCGCAGTCCTCAACTCCGACCAGCCGGAGAGCGGCGTCGCCCTCATCGTGCGAGACGCGCCGCTGGCGCCGCACTCCTCATGATGAGGGCGATTCATGGGGACTCGCAACCGTTTTGGCGTCGCCGGTCCGTCCTGCTATGAAAGCGCCCATGGACGCCGCCCCCGACCTCACGCCGGAACAGACGCTGGCCGAATTCCGCGCCGCCGGCGCGCTGCTCGAGGGGCATTTCATCCTCTCTTCCGGACTGCATTCGCCGGTGTTCCTGCAGAAGATGTTCGTCTTTCAGGACCCCGCCCGCACCGAGCTTCTGTGCCGCGCGCTGGCGCGCAAAGTCGAGGCCGCCTTCGGCAAGATCGACGTCGTCGTTTCGCCGGCGGTCGGCGGCATCGTGCCGGGCTACGAGACGGCGCGCTGGCTCGGCGCCAAGGCGATCTTTGTCGAGCGCGAGAACGGCGCCTTCACGCTGCGCCGCGGCTTCGTCATCCCGGCGGGCGCGCGCGTGCTGATGGTCGAAGACATCATCACCACCGGCCTGTCGTCGCGCGAATGCCTGGCGGCAGTCGCCGAGCATCCGGGCAGAATCGTCGGCGCGGCCTGCCTGATCGACCGCTCGGGCGGCAAGGCCGAGCTTGGCGTTCCGCGCGTCGCGCTGGCGACGCTCGACATTCCCGCCTATCCCGCCGACGCGCTGCCGCCTGAGCTCGCGGCGACGCCCGCGGTCAAGCCGGGCAGCCGCGCGCTCGCCGGCTGAGGCGAAACGGCCCCGCGACGGGCGAGGCGACGACAAGGAGTGCGGCCATGGCCGAGCTGCGGCTGGGTGTGAATGTCGATCACGTCGCGACGGTGCGCAACGCGCGCGGCGGCGCGGTTCCCGATCCGGCGCGGGCGGCGCTGCTGGCGATCGAGGCCGGCGCCGATGGGATCACCGCGCATTTGCGCGAGGATCGCCGCCACATCCACGACGACGACATGCGTCGGCTCAAGGCGGCGATTGCCAAGCCGCTGAATTTCGAGATGGCGGCGACCGAGGCGATGCTCGACATGGCGCTCAGCATCCGGCCGCACGCCTGTTGCCTGGTGCCGGAAAACCGCACCGAGCGCACCACCGAGGGCGGCCTCAATGTGGTCGGCGGCTTCAACCACCTCAAGCCGTTCGTCGCCGAGCTCGGCCGCGCCGGCGTCCGCGTGTCGCTGTTCATCGAACCCTCGATCGAGGCGCTCGACGCCGCCGCCGCCTTGCGCGCGCCGGTGGTCGAGCTGCACACCGGCGCCTGGTGCGACGCGCTGGCGCGCGAGGAGCGCGAACGCGCGGATCACGAATTCGGCCGGCTCAGGGTCGCGGCGGCGCAGTGCGCTTCGCTCGGCCTCGAATGCCACGCCGGCCACGGCCTCGACTATGACACGGCGCGGACGATTTCGGCGCTGCCACAGATCGTCGAGCTCAACATCGGCCATTTCCTCGTCGGCGAAGCGATCTTCGTCGGCCTCGCCGAAAGCGTGCGCCAGATGCGCGCGGCGATGGCGGAAGGGCGGAGCCGGGCGAAATGAGGAGGTCGGGAGAGTCCCTTCTCCCCGTTCACGGGGAGAAGGGGCAATGCGGCGGGGCGCCGCGATGATCATCGGCATCGGCAGCGATCTTTGCGATATCCGCCGGGTCGAGGAGACGCTGGCGCGTTTCGGCGAGCGTTTCGTCGCGCGCTGCTTCACCGAAATCGAGCGCAGGCGCTCGGAAGCGCGCGCCGGCCGCGCCGCCTCCTACGCCAAGCGCTTCGCCGCCAAGGAAGCCTGCGCCAAGGCGCTCGGCACCGGACTGCGCCATGGCGTGTTCTGGCGCGACATGGGCGTCGTCAACCTGCCGACCGGCCAGCCGACGATGCGGCTCACCGGCGGCGCGGCGGCGCGCCTGGCCGCCATCACCCCGGCGGGAATGGAGGCGTTCATCCACTTGACCATCACCGACGAGCCCCCGCTGGCGCAGGCTTTCGTCATCATCGAGGCGCGCTGAGCGGCGCCGAGGCGGGGCGCGCCGGCGGGCGCTTGACAGCGGCGCGGCGAGGCCCGAAAGGCGGGCGCGAAAGGCCTTCGATGAACGTCAGACAGCCGACCCTTCAGGACGCTTTCGCCCTGCACGGCCAGGGGCGCCTCGGCGAAGCCGCGCGCATCTACGAGGCGATCGCCGCGCGCGAGCCCGGCAACGCCGAGGCGCGCCATTACCTCGGGGCGCTTCTCGCCTCGGCCGGACGCGTCCAGGACGCCAAGGCGCTGATGAAGCGCGCGCTCGAGCTCAAGCCGAGCGAGTTCGCCTTTCTCGAGAACTACGTCGGAGTCCTCGTGCTCGCCGAAGACTTCGGCGAGGCGCTCGAACTCGGCCGCACGGCGCTCAAGCGGCAACCGCGCAACGCCAACGTTCTCTATCTCAATGCGGCGTCGCTGCAGAAGCTCGATCGCCTCGATGAGGCGCGCGCCGCCTTTGTCGCCCTGCTCCGCCTCGCCCCCGACCACCTCGCGGGTCGCAAGGAATACGCCGTCACGCTGACGCGTCTGGGCGAGCAGGACGAGGCGCTGCGCGCCGTCGAGGCGCTGATCGCCGAGCGTCCGCGCTTCGCCGACGCCTATCTCGTCCGCGCCAACATCCGTTCGATCCGCGGCGAGTTCGGCCTCGCCCTCGCCGACTACGAACGCGCGCTGGCGCTGCAACCCAACGCGCACGAGGCCTGGCTGAGCTACGGGCGCGCGCTCGATACGATCGGGCGCTTCGAACCGGCGCTCGCCGCCTTCGACCGCGCGCTCGCGCTGCGACCGAACTACGTCGACGCGCTCGTCGGCCGCGGCGCCGTGCTGAAGCTGATGAACCGGCTGCCGGAGGCTTTCGCCTGCTTCGACCAGGCGATCGCGCTCGGCGGCGACGGCGAGGCCAAGGGTCTCGCCGCGCGCGGCGCTGCGCTGGCGGAGGCGGGCGACACGGAGGAAGCGCGGCTCATCCTACGCCGCGCCATTGACGGCGGCGCGAACGCCGCCGTCGCGTGGCTTGCCTATGCCGACCTCGACAAGTTCGATGCCGGCGATTCCGCGTTCGCCGCCATGGAATCGCGTCTCGCCGAAGTGGAGCTCAGGCAGCCGAGCGAGGCGCTGGCGCTGCATTTCGCGCTGGCCAAGGCTTATCTCGACGTCGGCGATTCCGAGCGCGCCTTCGTCCACCTCGACGCCGGCAATCACATGAAGCGCGCCCAGCTCGCCTACGACGCCGACGCCAATCGAGCCCACACCGCCGCGATCGCCGCCGCCGCGGGCTCGCCGTCGGCGACGCCGATCTTCGTCGTCGGCATGCCGCGGTCGGGCACGAGCCTGATCGAGCAGATCCTCGCCAGCCATTCGGCGATTCACGGCGCCGGCGAATTGCACGCGCTGCCCCAGATCGCCGCCGAGATCGGCGGCGTGCCCGAAGGCCTCGGCGGTTTGACGGGCGACGACCTCGCGCGGCTCGGCGACGATTATCTCGCGCGGGCCGGCGCTCCGCCCCCCGGCAAGACGCGCGTCGTCGACAAGCTGCCGGGCAATTTCGTCAATGTCGGCCTGATCCGCCTGATCCTGCCCGAAGCGCGCATCATCCACGTCCGCCGCGACGCGATCGACACCTGCCTCTCCTGCTACTCCAAGATCTTCAAGGCGGCCAATCTCCCCTACACCTACGATCAGACCGAGCTTGGGCTGTTTTATCGCGACTACGACAAGCTGATGGCGCATTGGCGCACGAGCCTGCCGGCGACCCATTTCTTCGAGGTCGATTACGAAGCCGTGGTCGACGATCTCGAGGGGCAGGCGCGGCGCATGATCGCGTTCCTCGACCTGCCCTGGGACCCGACGTGCCTCGAGTTCCACCGCACCAAGCGCCCCGTCCGCACCGCCAGCGTCAATCAGGTGCGCAAGCCGATCTATCGCGCTTCCGTCGGCCGCTGGCGCGCCCACGCCGCGGCCCTGCGACCGCTGCTCGAGGCGCTCGGCGCAGAGACGTAAAGCCTTTCGCCCGCGAGCCGAGCCGCTTTCCGCAGGCGCGGCGCCACGAGGCGATCCCCGAGGCCGCCTGCCGCGAAAACAAAAAACCCCGGAGCTTTCGCTCCGGGGCCGAGATTTTGGTCAGATAGACGTCGTTCAGAACGAGCGAACGATGTGCAGGCGGCCGTTGAAGCCGTCCGAGTCGTTGTGGAACGCGCCGT
>NZ_JBEKVH010000087.1:0-16528 GCF_049514155.1 Roseiarcus sp.
GGCGGTGCGCCACGTCCAGGTCGCGGAAATGGTGATCGAGAAGGCCAAACGGCTGGTCGAGCACGGCCGCGACGTCGTCATCCTGCTCGATTCGATCACCCGCCTCGGACGCGCTTACAACACCGTGGTGCCGTCGTCGGGCAAGGTGCTGACCGGCGGCGTCGACGCCAACGCGCTGCAGCGGCCGAAGCGCTTCTTCGGCGCGGCGCGCAACATCGAGGAAGGCGGTTCGCTGACGATCATCGCCACCGCGCTGATCGACACCGGCTCGCGCATGGACGAAGTGATCTTCGAAGAGTTCAAGGGCACCGGCAACTCGGAAATCATCCTCGACCGCAAGGTCAGCGACAAGCGCACCTTCCCGGCGATGGACATCACCCGCTCCGGCACCCGCAAGGAAGAGCTGCTGGTGCCGCCCGACATCCTCAAGAAGATGTACGTGCTGCGCCGCATTCTCAATCCGATGGGGACGGTCGACGCGATCGAGTTCCTGCTCGGCAAGCTGCGCGAGACCAAGACCAACGCCAATTTCTTCGAATCGATGAACACCTGATCGGATCGACGTCGTGACGGAAGCCGCCGCAGAGGAACAGATCATCGACAAGCTGATCGAAATCAAGCATCGCCAGGGCGGCGGCTCGGCCTTCCGGCCGGCGCGCGAAGCGGCGATGATGCGCGCCATCGTCGAACGCCACACCGGCCATTTGCCGCTCGACACCGTCGAGGGCATCTGGCGGGTCATCATCTCGACCTTCACCTACGTGCAGGCGCCCTACAGCGTGCATCTCGACGTGTCGCGCGGCGACGCGGCGATGCGCGATTCGGCGCGGTTCCATTTCGGCTTCACGACGCCCTGCGCGCCGCATATGAGCGCGGCGGCGGTGATCGCGGCGGTCGCCAACGCGACCGGCGACCTCGGTATGCTCGCGCTCGACCGCGGCCCGGCGTCGGGCGCGTGGTGGATGGGGCTGGCGCGGCCCGACGCGCCCAAGGTGATCGCCCGCCTGCCGTTCGTCGAGCGGCCGGATCATCCCGCGGGCATGCCGATCCTGGTCATCGCCAAGCCGCTCGCCGACGGCGCGGCGCGCGACGTGGTGCTGGAGGCGGTGACGGTCGATCGCTGGCGAGGCGAATATCCGCAGGCGATCGCCGAGCTCGGCGGGGAGATCGTCGGCAACGCCGCCGACGGCATGGGCCTGGCGCTGCTGGTGGCGCGACCGGGGGCGCTGAGGGAAGGGTCGGCGGCGGCGGCGCTGGCTGCGGCGGGGGCGGCCGACGCGCGCAGTCAGGAGATCGGGGCGCACGCCGCGCGCTACGACGGCTCGAAGCTGCGGCCACGCCGCGGCTAGACGAGGAACGAGGGGACGATGTCGAGTTTGAAGCCTGTGCGGCCCGAGCCGCGCGCCGAGGTCATGGCGATTGACGCCTATGTGCCTGGCAAGAGCGCCGTCGCCGGGCTGGCCAAGGTCCACAAGCTGTCGTCGAACGAATCGCCGCTCGGCCCCTCGCCGCGCGCGATCGCGGCGTTTCGCGCCAACGCCGGCGAGCTCGCGATCTATCCCGACGGCTCGTCGCGCCTGTTGCGCGAGGCGATCGCCAGGCGCTTCGGCCTCGACGTCGAGCAGATCATCTGCGGCAACGGCTCCGACGAGCTGCTGTCGCTGCTCGCCCACGTCTATCTGCGGCCGGGCGACGAGGGGCTCTACAGCCAGTACGGCTTTCTCGAATATCCGATCGCGATCCGCGCCGCGGGCGGGATCGCGGTGGCGGCCGACGAGATTCGCCTGACGGCGAATGTCGACGCGATGCTCGCCAAAGTGACGGCGAAGACCAAGATCGTCTATCTCGCCAATCCCAACAATCCGACCGGCGCCTACCTGCCGTTCTCGGAGGTCAAGCGCTTGCACGCCGGCCTGCCCGCCGACGTGTTGCTCGTCCTCGACGCGGCCTACGCCGAATATGTCGCGCGCAACGACTACGCCGCCGGCATCGAGCTGGTCTCGACCAGCGACAACGTCGTCATGACCCGCACGTTTTCGAAGATCTATGGTCTCGCCAATCTGCGCATCGGCTGGGCCTACGCGCCGGCGCGCATCCTCGACGCGCTGAACCGCGTGCGCGGGCCGTTCAACGTCAACGGCGCGGCGATCGCCGCCGGCGTCGCGGCGATCGAGGACGCCGGCCATGTCGCCGCGGCGGCGGCGCATAACGCGCGCTGGCTGCCGTGGCTCGCCGAGGAGATCGCCAAGCACGGAATCGAGGTGGCGCCGAGCGTCGGCAATTTCCTGCTGTTGCGGTTTCCGGGGGCGGCGGGCAAGACGGCGGCGGAGGCCGACCGCTACCTCAGCGGGCGCGGTTTCGTGCTGCGCGCGGTGACGGCCTACGGCCTGCCGGACTGCCTGCGTATGACGGTCGGCGTCGAAGAAGCCAATCGCGGCGTCGCCGCGGCGCTGGCGGCGTTCATGGCGGACGGTCGGCCATGAGCGAACGCCTCGGCCCGCCGCTCGGCGCGCCGCTTTTCGACCGCCTGGCGCTGATCGGAATCGGCCTGATCGGCTCTTCGATCGCCCGCGCGGCGCGGCGCAAGAATGTCGCGCGCGTCATCGCCATCGCCGACGAATCGACGCAGGCGCGCGACCGCGCTGTGGCGCTCGAGCTCGGCGACGAGGTCGTCGCCGATGCGGGGGACGCGGCGGCCGGCGCCGATCTGGTCATCCTCTGCGTTCCGGTCGGCGCCGACGAAGCGGTCGCGCGGGCAATCGCGCCGCAGCTCAAAGCCGGAGCGATCGTCTCCGACGTCGGCTCGGTCAAGGGCGCGGTGATCGCCGCGGTCGGCCCGCATCTGCCCAGGGGCGTGGCCCTGGTGCCCGCCCACCCGGTCGCCGGCACCGAACAGTCGGGCCCGGACGCGGGCTTCGCGACTCTGTTCGTCAACCGCTGGTGCATCCTCACGCCGGCCGCGGGCGTCGACGCGGCGGCGGTGGCGAAAGTGCGCGCGTTCTGGGAGGCGCTCGGCTCCAACGTCGAGACGATGAACGCCGCCCACCACGACCTGGTGCTGGCGATCACCAGCCACGTGCCGCATCTGATCGCCTACAACATCGTCGGCACCGCCTCCGATCTCGAGGAGACGACGCGTTCGGAGGTGATCAAGTTCTCCGCCGGCGGCTTCCGCGACTTCACCCGCATCGCCGCCTCGGATCCGACGATGTGGCGCGACGTGTTCCTCAACAACAAGCAGGCGGTGCTCGAGGCGCTCGGCCGCTTCAGCGAGGATCTGACCGCGCTACAGCGGATGATCCGCTACGGCGACGGCGAGGGGCTGTTCGCGCTGTTCGCCCGCACCCGCGCGATCCGCCGCGGCATCGTCGAAATGGGTCAGGAGACCGCCGCGCCCGACTTCGGCCGCCCTCACGACGAGGACGGCGACGGGGGAAGCTGAGGCGGGCGGGCGGTCTCGCAGTCTTTGCCGATTTCGGCCGCGGCGCGCCGGAGCCAGGCTTGCCGTCACCGCGAGGCGGGCAAAGCGAAGCGCAGGAGCCGCGCAGCGGCTTGACGGCGACGGCGCGACGTGGCCCTCAGGAACTCACGACGTCAAACATCGGAGTCGATATGCCATCCGCGCCGCCGCGCGAACTGTGGGTGTTCGGCTACGGCTCGCTGATGTGGCGGCCGGGGTTCGCCGCTGTCGAGCGCCGGCCGGCGCTGTTGCGCGGCTGGCGGCGGCGGCTGTGCGTCTATTCGCACGTCTATCGCGGCACCGCCGAGCGGCCTGGCCTGGTGCTGGGCCTCGACCGCGGCGGCGCCTGCCGCGGCGTCGCCTTTCGCGTCGAGGCGGCGCGCGCCGAAGCGACGGTGCGCTACTTGCGCGAGCGGGAACTGGTGACGGCGGTCTATCTCGAGCGGATCGTGCCTGTGACGCTCGACGACGGACGGCGGGTCTCGGCGGTGGCCTATCTCGCCGATCGCGCCCACGGCCAATATGCCGGCGCGATGCCGCGCGCGGCGCTGCTGACGCTGGTCAGGCAGGGCCTCGGCCGGTCAGGCCCCAACGCCGAATACGTGCTCGCCACCCGCGACCATCTGCGCGAGCTCGGCATCGTCGACGCCGAGCTCGAATGGCTCGCCGATCAGCTGCGCGCCGCGTGAGGCGCGGCCGCGGCGAGGTCGTCGAGCGCCGCGCGCCGTTCGGCCGTCGTCGCGGCGAGCAGGTGAAGGTGAAGCTCGAGCCGGCCGGCGATCGGCGCCGGCGTCCGGGCGAGACGGGCGACGACCGGCTCAGGAAACGCGCCGGTGTCGGCGAGCGCGACGATGCGCCGCCTCCCGTCCGGCTCGGCCGCCACCACGATCAGCGCCGCGTCGCAATAGGCCGGGCAGGCGCGCGCCTCGTAGACCGAGGCGATGTAGCGGCGGCCGGACGCGCCGCGCCAGGCGCAGAAGCGCGGCGACAACGGCTCGTCAGCGAGCGCGGCGAGCGGCTCGGCGTCCGTCTCGGCGAAATAGGGCGCGGTCGGCGGGGCGGGCTCGGGCCACGGATCGATCGGCGGACGCGACGCGACGAGGGCGGGCGAAACGAAGTCGAGGCCGAAGGTCGCCATCGGTCCATCTCCAAGTGGGGGCGCGAGAGAGAACAAACGTAGAACAAAGGCGCCGATTCGTCAAGCCTCGCGGCTTGCGTGGCCAGGTCGCGGGTCGTCGACCGTCGCCTGGCCCGCCGCCAGCACCGGCGCCAAGCGCGGGTCGTTGGCGACCGCTTCCGCGTTGATCCGCGCGCAGGCCGCCTCGATCGCGCTTTCGAGCCGTTCGGCGAAGGCGTCGCGGTCGAGGCCGGGCGGGATCGGCGGCAGATATTCGATCACCGCCACGCCGGGGCGGCGGGTGGCGTTGCGCCGGCCCCAGTAGAGGCCGGTGTTGACCGCGACCGGCACGCAGGGCGCGCTGTTGCCGGCGTAGATCGCCGCGGCGCCGAATTTGTAGCGCGGCGGCGCCCCGGGCGGTCGGCGGGTGCCCTCGGGGTAGATCATGATCTGCCGGCCGGCGCCGAGCACCTCGCGCGCCTTTGCGATGATCTGCGTCAGCGCGGCGCGGCCATGCGAACGGTCGATGGCGATCTGGCGCCCGCCGACCAGATAGAGCCCGAACAGCGGGATCCAGACGAGCTGCTTCTTGAAAATGATGGCGAAATCGCGCGCGTGGCGGAGCAGCGCGAAGGTCTCGAGGAACGACTGGTGCTTGGCGGCGAGGATGTAGCCGCCCTGGGGGACGTTCTCGATCCCGCGAAACTCGACCTTGAGGCCGCAGAGCTTGTCGAGCAGCCACAACGAGCTGCCGCTCCACAGCCGCGCCATGAAGAACACGCCGCGGCGCCCGAAGACGACCAACGGCAGGCCGACGATCATCAGCACGATGATGTTGACGTAGAAGGCGATGTTGAAGGCGAGCGAGCGCAGCGCGGTCATGGCGGTCCGAAGCAAGCGAAGGGGCGGGCGGTCACAAAAGCAGGCTGAGTTGGCGGAAGACGATCCGGCGCGACAGCACGCCGGTCAGGACGGCGATCGCGCCGGCGACGATTGCGATCGCGGCGTAGCCCGGCAGGCCGAGCCGGAAGGCGCCGAACAGCGCCGCGATCTCCGCGCCGGCCGAGGTGCGCCGAGCGATGAAGGAGGCGAGCGCCGCCACGGCGAAGAACGCCGCCGCCGCGCCGCCGCCGATCCCCGCCCCTTTGAGGCCGAGGCGGAAGAAATGTCCCTGGAACTGGCCGGCAATGTAAGAATCGGCGGCGCCGACGAAATGCAGCACCTCGACGATCTCGCGCGCCCCCGCCATCGCGCCGCGGGTGGCGAAGCCGACCGCCGTTCCCATCGCGACGATCATCAGCGCGAACAGGGCGGCGGCGAAGACGACGATTGCGCCCGCCATCACGTCGAGGCGCGACAGCCACAGGCGGTGGTCGTCGAGGCTTGCCGCCGGCGCCCCAGCCGCGAGCGCGGCGCGCAGCGGCTCGAGGTCGTCGCGATGGCCGGCCTGCATGTGGACGATGATCAAGCGCGGGATCGGCAATTGGCCGAGATCGACCCCGTCGCCGAGCCAGGGGGCGAGGATCGCCTCCGATTGCGCCTTGGAATAGGCCATCGCGTCGGCGACGCCGGGCGCACGCGAGGCGATCTCGGCCGCCGCGGCGACGACAACGTCGGCGTCTTCGCCGGCGCGCGGCTTGATTTGGATGGTGACGTCGCGCGACACGTCGCCGCGCCACGCTTGCGACGCCTCGCCGACCAGGATCGCCCCGCCGGCGGTCAGGCAGGCGAGAAAGGTCATGATGGCGATCACCACCACCAGCGCGCGGCCGGCGATCGAATCGGCCGGCACCAGCGGCATGTCGCGTTTGAGCTGCGAATCCGTTGGGATGCCTTGGCCGGCGTCGTTCATCGCGGGTCGCCCTCGAACACGCGCAATTGGCCGTCGCCGACGACGAGGCGGCGGGCGTAGCCGAATTGATCCATCAGCGACAGGTCGTGGGTGGCGATGACCACCGCGGTGCCGGATTTGTGCAATTCGACGAACAGTCTCAGCAGCCGCCGGGCGAGGCTCGGGTCGACGTTGCCGGTCGGCTCGTCGGCGAGCAGCAGTTCGGGCCGAACGATCAGCGCGCGGGCGATCGCCGCGCGCTGCTTCTCGCCGCCCGACAGCACCGGCGGCAGCGCGTTCATCCGGTCGCCGAGACCGACCCAGCGCAGCAGCTCGACGACTTCGGCGCGATAGCCGGCCTCTTCCCTTTCCATCACGCGCAGCGGCAAGGCGACGTTCTCGTAGGTGGTCAAATGGTCGAGCAGGCGGAAATCCTGGAACACCACGCCGATGCGGCGCCTCAGCGCGGTGATCTCGTCCTTGGTGAGCCCGCCCGCCTCCGCGCCGAAGATGTGAATCGTCCCGCGCGTCGGCTTGAGGCTGAGCAGCATCAGCTTCAGCATGGTCGTCTTGCCGGCGCCGGAGGGGCCGGTGAGGAACTGGAAGCTCTGCGGCGCGATGGAGAAATCGAGGTCGCGCAGCACTTCCGGTCCGACGCCGTAGCGCAAACCGACGTTATCAAAGCGCAGCAACGGCGACCCTCGCGGGATGGAGGCTTAACCCCGCCTTAACCATGAACGCGACCAAATGCCAAGCCTTCCCTCACCGAGCTGGAGCGGGGCTGATTCGCCATGGTCGTCGTCTGCAGGACCTGCTCCGCTACATATCATATTCCCGACGAGATTCTCGGCGACGAGACTTGCCGTTTCCGCTGCTCGCGCTGCGGCCATAGCTGGGACATTCAGCCGCGGCCGACGCTCGCCGGCTCGCTGGCGCCGTTCCGCGGCGCGGCGCCGGCGGCGCGGACCGCGGGGAGGAAGACTTCGCGCCTGCGCCGGCTCGGCGCCCGCGCCCGTCGGCTCGTCGCGCCGCTCGCCTGCGCCGCCGCGCTCGCCGGCGCCATGGCGGCGGTCGCGGCGCGAGCGGAGATCGTCGCCGCGATGCCGGCGGCCGGCGGTCTCTATGCGGCGATCGGCCTGCCGGTCAATCCGCTCGGATTGGCGATCGCCGACGTCAGCGCCCGTCTCGGCGCCGGCGGCGATAAGTCGCTGCTCGCTGTCGAAGGCGTGCTCGTCAACCTGCGCGGCAAGGAGATCGCCGCCCCGGATCTGCGCATCGCCTTGCGCGCCGCCGATGGACGCGAACTCTATGTCTGGACGACGCGACCGCCCAAGGACCGGCTCGCCGCCGGCGAGCGCATTTCCTTCGTCGCCCGCCTCGCCGCGCCGCCGCCCGGCGTCGTCGACGCGCTGGTCAAATTCGTCGCGCCGGGCGATAAGAATTCCCTCGCCCCGGAGGGATGAGGGATCATGAGCGGCGCGCGCAAAGTCGAAGTCCTGTTCCCGGAAGAGCTGATCGCCGAACGCGTCACGACGCTTGCCGCGGAGATCGCCGCCGCCAAGCCCAAGGACCTGCTGGTGGTGGCGATCCTCAAGGGCTCGTTCATGTTCGCCGCCGACCTGTTGCGCGCGATGCACCGCGCCGGCCTCGAACCGCATGTCGAGTTCTTCCATCTGTCGAGCTATCGCGAGGGCACGGTCTCGTCGGGCACGGTGAAGATCCTGCGCGACATCGAATCCGCGGTGAAGGATCGCGACGTCGTGCTGATCGACGACATTCTCGAATCCGGCCGCACGCTCGCCTTCGCCAAGGATCTGCTGGTGGCGCGCGGCGCGCGGCGGGTGCTGGTGTGCACGCTGCTCGAAAAACGCGGCAAGCGTGAGGTGCCGATCGCCGCCGATTTCGTCGGCTTCGTCTGCCCCGACGATTTCGTCGTCGGCTACGGCATGGATGTGGCCCATTCGTATCGCGAACTGCCGTATATCGGCCACGTCGTCACCGAGGCCGACCGTCCGTGAGCGTGCGGCCGGCGAAGTTCGTCGCCAATTATCAAAGCTTCGCCGAGGTCGGCGGGCCGGCGCACGGGGCGGCGCGCGTCGCCGCGCTGCGCGCCGAGCTTGCTTCGCGCGGGCTCGCCGGGTTCGTCGTCCCGCGCGCCGACGAGCACCAGAACGAATACGTGCCGCCCGGCGCCGAGCGGCTCATGTGGCTGACCGGCTTCTCGGGTTCGGCCGGCCTGGCGATCGTGCTGGCCGACAAGGCGGCTTTGTTCGTCGACGGCCGCTACACGCTGCAGGCGCCGGCGCAGATCGACGGTTCGGCGTTCGCCGTCAAGCATGTCGTCAGCGAGCCGCCGTCGGCCTGGATCGAAGCGAATCTCGGCGCGGGCGGCAGGCTTGGTTACGATCCCTGGCTGCACACGCCGGAATCGGTCGAACGGCTG
This sequence comes from Roseiarcus sp., assembly GCF_049514155.1. GTDB lineage: Bacteria > Pseudomonadota > Alphaproteobacteria > Rhizobiales > Beijerinckiaceae > Roseiarcus. The sequence continues at coordinate 8,852 of NZ_JBEKVH010000087.1, forward strand.
GCGAAGGCCTGCCGCGCCGCGGGCGGCGAGCTGATCGCGGTCGAGACCAACCCGATCGACGCGATCTGGACCGACCGTCCGGGGCCGCCGTTGGCGCCCATCCACGCCCATCCCGAGCGGCTCGCCGGCGAGCGCGCATCGGCCAAGCTGAAGCGCGTCGGCGAGGCGCTGAAGGGCGCCGACGGCCTGCTGGTCAGCGACGCCCATTCGGTCGCCTGGCTGTTCAACATCCGCGGCGGCGACGTCGCCCATACGCCGCTGCCGCTCGCCTTCGCCTATGCGCCGCGCGAGGGCCGGCCGACCTTGTTCGTCGACGCGGGCAAGCTCACGCAGGCGGTCGGCGCGCGGCTCGGCCGCTTCGCCGACATCGCGCCGCCGGAGGCGCTCGTTCCCTTTGTCGCGGCGCGCGGCGCGGCGGGCGCGCGCATCGTCTTCGACGCGGCGACCGCGCCGGCGCGGCTCACCCAGGCGCTCGAGGCGGCGGGCGGCAAGGCGATCGTCAAGGCCGATCCGATCGCGCGGATGAAAGCGGTCAAGAACGCGGTCGAGCTCGCGGGAACGCGCGCCGCGCATATTCGCGATGGCGCGGCGCTGTCGCGCTTTCTCGCTTGGTTCGATTCCGAGGCGCCGGGCGGCAAACTGACCGAGATCGACGCGGCCGCGGCGCTGGAGACGTTCCGTCGTGAAACCGGCGCGCTGAAGGACGTCTCCTTCCCCACCATCGCCGCCGCCGGCCCGCATGCGGCGATCGCCCATTACCGGGTCAGCGAGGCATCGAATCTCGAGATCGGCCGCGGGGTGTTCCTCATCGACAGCGGCGCCCAGTACGAGGACGGCACCACCGACGTCACCCGCACGATCGGCGTCGGCCGCCCGACCGCCGAGCTGCGCGACCGCTTCACCCGCGTGCTCAAGGGCCACATCGCCATCGCGCGGGCGATCTTTCCGCGCGGGACGACCGGCGGCCAGCTCGATGCGTTGGCGCGCGAAGCCCTGTGGCGCGGCGGGCTCGACTTCGACCACGGCACGGGCCACGGCGTCGGCGTCTATCTCTCGGTCCACGAAGGGCCGCAGCGGCTGTCGAAGACCGATTCGACCGCGCTCGAACCCGGCATGATCCTTTCCAACGAGCCGGGCTATTACGCGGCGGGGCGGTTCGGCATCCGCATCGAGAACCTCGTCGTCGTGCGCGAGGTCGAGGTCTCCGGCGCCGATCGGCCGACGCTCGGCTTCGAGACGATCGCGTTCGCGCCGATCGACCGCAGGCTGGTCGAAAAGAAGCTGATGAGCCGCGACGAGGTCGCCTGGCTCGACGCCTACCATGCCGAGACGCGCGCCAAACTGTCGCCGCTGGTCGATCCGGCGACGCGCAAATGGCTCAGGGCGGCGACGCGGCGGATCGCCTGAGGCGGGCGCGCCAGCGCAGTCTGTTCATCGCCGCTCTGGCGGGCGGTTCGAAGCCGATCGACAGCAGCCACGCGATCAGGACGATGGCGGCGAGCATGGCGCAGCCGAGCGAGATTCCGAGGTCGTCGACGAGCTTCGGCGAGAATTTCAAGATGGCGCCGTAGGCGAGCTGATAAAGCGGCTTGTGAATGGCGTAGAGGACGTAGCTCGTCCTGCCGAGCTGGGCGCAAAGCCAGAAGACGGCGCCATTCGACGGATTGGCCTGTCCGATGAAAAGCGCGATCGGGAAAAGGCCGACAATCGCGAAGAGTTCGTAGGCGACGTTGTTGAGCTGGAGAAACAAGGCGACGGCGAGAAGAGCAAACGCGATCGCGCAGGCGACGTTGGAGCGGCGCCCCTCGACGAGCTTGAACTTGAAAATCGCGAAGCCGACAAGAAACGACGCCGACACCCTGACGAAGCCCGGCAGGAAGTCGTTCCAGCCGTATCCGAAGCCGAAAGTGTCCCTCATGAACGCGTAGGACGCGGCGACGGCGAACAGAACGACGATGAGCGGCAGGACGCGCCGCCCGTATGCGAGGAACGGAACGAGCGCGAAGAACGCGACGTTGACCAGGATTTCGTGGAAGACCGACCACATCGGCGGGTTCAGCGGAAAGATGGTCTCCGGCTGTCCGCAGCCGAAGGCCGGAAGCATGAAGACGTTCTGAAGGGTCGAGCAGGCGAGGGAGGCGGGCGTCCATTCGACGCTGAGCCCGGAGTGGGGGTATCGCAGAGCCGCCAAGGCGACAGGAAACCCCAGGGCGATGCCGACCGCGAAGGCCGGATACAGTCGATTTACTCGCAGCCAGAGAAACTGCCTGAACGGCATGCCGTTGAGGATGCGGGCGGAGTAGGCATAGGCGATGACGAATCCGCTGAGCTGAAGGAAGAAATCAACCGCGAGATGAGCGTTTGGAACAGTAAAACCGGCAAAGACTCTCGGCATGTGAAGAATTGCGACCGCAATCGCCGCCAGACCGCGAAGTCCATCTAAGGTCGCGAATTGATGGCGACGATCGACCGTCATCGGACAAGTCTCGCAAGGTCGCCCCAGTCGGACGACTAGACGAGACTATCCGTTTCACGACTGGCCGGAAAGTCAAGCAACGTGCGTGCGGCGATGCGAACGCGCCGTCGGCGGGCGAAAGCGAGCGGTTAGCCTTTGAGCGCCCGCATATGGGCGATCAGCCCGGCAGTCGACGGATCGAGCGCGCCGAGCTCGGCGTTGGCGTCGGCGACGATCGGGGCGAGGCGCGAGGCGAGCTCCTTGCCGAGTTCGACGCCCCATTGGTCGAACGGGTTGATGTCCCAGATCGCCGCCTCGACGAACACCTTGTGCTCGTAGAGCGCGATCAGCCGCCCGAGCGTGCGCGGGTCGAGCCGCGCATAGACAAAGGTCGACGACGGCCGGCTGCCGGAGAAGGTCTTGTGCGGCGCGAGCCGCGCCGCCTCGGCCGCGTTCGCGCCTTGTCTGGCGGTGATCGCCTCGGCTTCGGCGCGCGTGCGGCCGCGCATCAGCGCTTCGCCCTGGGCGAAGCAATTGGCGACGAGCAGGTCGTGGTGATGCGCGTCGGCGCCGGTCGGGTTGGCGGCGACGAGGAAGTCGAGCGGCGCGATCTCGGTGCCCTGATGCAGGAGCTGGAAGAACGCATGCTGGCCGTTGGTGCCGGGCTCGCCCCAGACGATCGGCCCGGTCGCGCGCTCGACCGGCGTTCCGTCGCGGCGCACGCTCTTGCCGTTGCTCTCCATCTGCAACTGCTGGAGATATGCGGGGAAGCGGCCCAGACGCTGGTCGTAGGGAATGACCGCCTGCGACGCGTAGCCGAGCACGTCGCGATTCCACACGCTGACCAGCCCCATCAACAGCGGAATGTTGCGTTCCGGCGGCGCCTCGCGGAAGTGGGCGTCGACCTCGCCGCCGCCGCTGAGGAATTCGAGATAGTGATCCGGTCCGACGGCGATCGCCAGCGGCAAGCCGATGCTCGACCAGATCGAATAGCGCCCGCCGACCCAATCCCAGAAGCCGAACACCCGGGTCGGCTCGACGCCGAATTCGGCGACCTTGTCGAGCCGCGTCGACACGGCGGCGAAATGGTCGGCGACCGCGCCTTCGCCGAGCGCGGCGACGATCCAGGCGCGCGCGGTTCTCGCGTTGGTCATCGTCTCCTGGGTGGTGAAGGTCTTCGACGACACGATGAATAGCGTGCGCGCCGGTTCGATCCCGTGCAGCGTGTCGGCGATGTCGGCGCCGTCGACGTTGGAGACGAAATGGCTGTGCAGACCCGGCTGGGCGTAAGGCGACAGCGCGCGCGACGTCATCGCCGGGCCGAGGTCGGAGCCGCCGATGCCGATGTTGATGACGTGAGTCATCGGCTGGCCAAGCGCGCCGCGCACGCGTCCTTCGCGCACGTCGGCGGCGAAGGCGAGCATCTTGTCGCGTTCGGCCTTGACCGCAGGGGCGACGTCGACGCCGTCAACCAGGACCGGGGCGCCGGAAAGATCGCGCAACGCGCTATGCAGCGCCGCGCGCCGCTCGGTCGAATTAACCAGCTCGCCGCGGAACATCGCGTCGCGCTTGGCGGCGACGTCGGCCGACTCGGCGAGCGTGAGCAGCAGCCGCAGGGTCTCGGTGTCGATCCGCTGCTTGGAGAAATCGTAAAGAAGGTCGCCGAGGACCGCGTGAAAGCGGTCGAAGCGGGCCGGACTGGCGGCAAAGAGATCGGCAACCGAGCGGGCGAGCAGCGAGGCGCGCCGGGCGGCGAGTTCGGCGAAGACGATCGAGGGCGTCGAATCGCTCATGGACTTTCCCTTTCCGGCGCGGCGCACTATGCGTTGCGCCCGCCCCCGCCACGCCGAGCATGCTTCTATGCCGCCCCAATTGCAATTGCGAGACATCCGCCTGACGCTCGGCGGTGCGCCGCTGCTCGATGGAGCGGAATTGTCGATCGCGCCGGGCGAGCGCATCGCGCTGGTCGGTCGCAACGGCTCGGGCAAGTCGACGCTGCTGCGCATCGCCGCGGGCGAAACGACCGCCGACGCGGGCGCGCGCTTCGTCCAACCCAACGCGCGCCTCTGCTACCTGCCGCAGGAGCCCGATCTTTCCGGCCACGCCACGACGCTCGATTTCGTCCTTTCCGGCCTTGGCGAGAGCGACGACGCCTATCGCGCCCGCGCGCTGATGGACGAGCTCGGAATCGATCCGAAAGCCGACCCGGCCAAGCTCTCGGGCGGCGAAGCGCGCCGCGCCGCGATCGTTCGCGTGCTCGCCGCCGACCCCGACATCATGCTGCTCGACGAGCCGACCAACCATCTCGACCTGATCGCGATCGAGTGGCTGGAAAAGACGCTTGGCGAATCACGCGCCGCGTTCGCCGTCGTCAGCCATGATCGCCGCCTGCTCGCCGACCTGACCCGGTCGACGGTTTGGCTCGACCGCGGCCGCACCCGCCGCCTCGACCAGGGCTTCGCCGCCTTCGAGGCTTGGCGCGACGCATTGCTCGAAGAGGAGGAGCTCGCGCGTCACAAGCTCGACCGTCGCATCGTCGAGGAAGAGCACTGGATGCGCTACGGCGTGACGGCGCGGCGCAAGCGCAACATGCGCCGGGTCGGCGAGCTGGCGACGATGCGGCGCGAACGGCGCGACGCGCGCCAGGTCGATGGCGTCGCCAGCATGGCCGCGCAGGAGGCGCGATCGTCGGGCGCCTTGGTGATCGAGGCGGAGAAGATCGGCAGGAGCTACGGCGACCGGCCGGTGGTCAAGGATTTTTCGACCCGGGTGATGCGCGGCGACCGGGTCGGCGTCGTCGGCGCCAACGGCGCGGGCAAGACGACGCTGATCGAGCTGTTGTCCGGCGCGCTCGCTCCCGATTCCGGCGTCGTCCGGCTCGGGACCAACGTCGCGATGGCCAAGCTCGACCAGCGACGCGCGTCGCTGCTGCCGACCACGACTCTGTCCGACGCGCTGACGGGCGGCGGCTCGGACTATGTGCTGGTCAACGGCGAGAGCAAGCACGTCGTCGGCTACATGAAGGACTTCCTGTTTTCGCCGGATCAGGCGCGCACGCCGATCGGCAAGCTGTCGGGCGGCGAGCGCGGCCGGCTGACGCTGGCGCGCGCGCTGGCGCAGCCGTCGAACCTGATGGTGCTCGACGAGCCGACCAACGATCTCGATCTGGAGACGCTCGACCTGTTGCAGGAGCTGCTCGGCGACTATTCCGGCACGATCCTGATCGTCAGCCACGACCGCGATTTCCTCGACCGCATCGCGACTTCGGTGGTCGCGGCCGAGGGTGACGGACGCTGGCGTGAATACGCCGGCGGCTATTCCGACCTGGTCGCGCAGCGCGGCTATGGCCTGTCCGGGGCGCGCGTCGCCGAGGCGCCGAAGCCGGACAAGGCGCCGGCGCGCGAGGCGACGGATCGGCCGGCGGCGAAACGCAAGCTGTCGTTCAACCAGAAGCGCACGCTCGAACGGCTGCCGGGGCGGATCGCGTCGCTGCGCGACGAGATCGCCGCGCTGGAGGGGAAGCTCGGCGACGTCGACCTGCACGGCCGCGATCCGGCCGGCTTCGATCGCGCGACGCACGCCTACGCCGAGAAGCGCGCCGAGCTCGAGCGCGCCGAGGACGAATGGCTGGCGCTCGAGATCTTGCGCGAGGAGCTTAAGGCTTAGGCCGCGAGCGCGGTTTCGACGATCCGGGCGAAATAGGCCATGCCGTAGGGCAGCGCAGCGTCGTTGAAATCGTATTCGGGATGATGCAGGCCGGCGGTGTCGCCGTTGCCGAGCCAGACGAAGGCGCCCGGCCGCGCCTCGAGCATGAACGAGAAATCCTCGGCGCCCATCACCGGCGGCTCGTCGGTGCGCACTTTGTCCGCGCCGACCGCGTCGCGCGCGACGCCGGCGGCGAACTCGGTCTGCTTCGGCGGATTGATCGTCACCGGATAGTTACGGCGATAATCGATCGTGAATCGGACGCCGGAGGCGGCGGCGATCCCGGCGACGATCTCGCGAAAGCGCCGTTCGACGAGATCGCGGACCGCCGGCGACAGCGTGCGCACCGTGCCTTCGAGCTCGGCGGACTGCGGCAGGATGTTGTCGGTGTTGCCGGCGGTAAAGCGCGCCACCGAGACGACGCCGGATTCGAGCGGGTCGACGTTGCGCGATACGATCGTCTGCAGCGCGGTCACGATCTGTGCGCCGGCGACGATGACGTCGACGCAATTGTGAGGAAAGGCGGCGTGGCCGCCCTTGCCTTCGAGCTTGACGACGAAGAAATCGGCCGAGGCCATCGCCGCGCCCTTGCGGATCGAGATTTCGCCGACCGGGAGTTTGGGCGCGTTGTGCAGGGCGTAGACTTCCTCGATGGCGAAATTGTCCATCAGCCCGTCGTCGAGCATCGCCTTGGCGCCGCCGCCGCCTTCTTCGGCCGGCTGGAAGATGACGACCGCCGAGCCGGCGAAGTCGCGGGTGGCGGCGAGATAGCGCGCCGCGCCGAGCAGGATCGCGGTATGCCCGTCGTGGCCGCAGGCATGCATGCGGCCGGGAACGGTGGAGCGATAGGGCAGGTTGGTCGTCTCCACGATCGGCAGGGCGTCCATGTCGGCGCGCAGGCCGATCACGCGCCCGCTTGCGCCCTTGCGCCCCTTGATGACGCCAACGACGCCGCTCCTTCCGACGCCGGTGCGAACTTCGTCGCAGCCGAATTCGCGCAGTCGCTCGGCGACGAAGGCCGAGGTCTGATCGAGGTCGTAGAGCAGCTCGGGGCAGGCGTGGAGATGGCGGCGCCAGCGCTGGGCGTCGGGAACGAGCTTGGCGATAGCGGGGTTTACGGTCATGATTGACGCACTCCGAAACGGGATTGGTCAAAATGGGCGTGTCGCTGCAGCGCTGTCAACGACGCTGCGCGGTCCGGCGCGCAATTCAGCGCCAGCGCCTCCGGCGAAAGCGCGCGTTAACAACGCATTGACGCTGCCGAAAGGATTGCCGCGCGCCGTAACCGTTTGCCGACTCGCTCGACGCTAAAGTCGAGAACGGGAGAGCCCGAACAGGGCGCGAATTCGACATGAGCGGCGGAACGGCGCACGGCCTCGGGCCGTTCGACCCCTATTGGACGCATGAGGTCAAGCCGCCGCGGCGCGGTTCCGGCTGGCCGCGCCGTCTCGTCTTCGGCCTCGGGGCGGCGCTGGCGATGGTCGGCGTCGCGGCGTTGGCGCCGCTGCGGTCGCCGG
>NZ_JBEKVH010000088.1:0-16691 GCF_049514155.1 Roseiarcus sp.
CGGGTTGGCGATCTTGTAGCCGTTGAGGTGCAGGATCGGCAGCACCGCGCCGTCGGTCTTCGGGTTGAGGAATTTGTTCGAGTGCCAGCCGGTCGCCGCCGGGCCGGTCTCCGCCTCGCCGTCGCCGACGACGCAGGCGACGATCAGGTTGGGATTGTCGAACGCCGCGCCAAAGGCGTGCGACAGCGCGTAGCCGAGTTCGCCGCCCTCGTGGATCGAGCCGGGCGTCTCCGGCGCGACGTGGCTCGGAATGCCGCCGGGAAACGAGAACTGCTTGAACAGCCGCTTCATTCCCGCTTCGTCTTGAGAGATGTTGGGGTAGACCTCGCTGTAGACGCCTTCGAGATAGACGTTGGCGACAATCGCCGGGCCGCCGTGGCCGGGGCCGGTGACGAACAGGACCTCGAGGTCGAGCGCTTTGATCAGCCGGTTGAGGTGGGCGTAGATGAAATTGAGGCCGGGCGTCGTGCCCCAGTGCCCGAGCAGCCGCGGCTTGATGTGCTCCTTGACCAGCGGCTTGCGCAGCAGCGGATTGTCGAACAGATAGATCTGGCCGATCGACAAGTAGTTGGCGGCGCGCCAGTAGGCGTCGATCAGCTCGAGTTCGCTTTGCGCAAACGGCGTTGCCATCGCTGTTCCCTCCAAGGTTCGCCGTCCGAGCCGGAGCGACGGCTGCGCCTCTTTCGAGTTCTTGCGCGCCTCGTGCGGCGTTGCGATGACGCCGGCGCGCCTCCTCCGGCCCCACGCGGCGGCGGCATTCAGCCCGATTCTAGCGGCAGGAACAACCGGCCGCGACAAATTCTCCCGGGCCGGCGGTTCATTTGGGCTCCGGTTGGGTCGGAAGGTCCAGCCGCCGCGAGCGGGGCGGGGTCTCGCGGCGGCCGAACGCCGAAAATTGACCTTACGAATGACCTTCGGCGCGCCGTTCCGCCGTTCGCCTTGCGCGCCGCGCGCGCTTCCGATAAGCGCAGCGCCGGGGCGTTTTCGCCCGCTTTTTCCCGGCAGGGGCGCTTGAGCGGAACTTCCAAGCCCGTCGCCATCGTCATGGGGAGCCAGTCCGACTGGGCGACGATGCGGCGCGCCGCCGAGACGCTCGACGAGCTCGCAGTCGGCTACGAAGCGCGCGTCGTCTCGGCCCACCGCACCCCAGACCGTCTGGTCGCCTTCGCCAAGGGGGCCAAGGCGGCGGGGTTCAAAGTCGTCGTCGCCGGGGCGGGCGGGGCGGCGCATCTGCCCGGCATGACCGCCGCCTTCACGCCGTTGCCGGTCTTCGGCGTGCCGATCGAGAGCAAAACGCTCTCGGGTCAGGACAGCCTGCTGTCGATCGTCCAGATGCCGGCCGGCGTGCCGGTCGGGACGCTGGCGATCGGGCAGGCGGGCGCCGTCAATGCGGCGCTGCTCGCCGCCGCGGTGCTGGCGCTGAACGATCCGGCGCTCGCCGATCGGCTCGACGCCTGGCGCGCCGCGCGGACCGCATCGGTCGCGGAATTCCCCAACGACGGCGACGCAGGATGATCCTCGCCCCCGGCGCGACGATCGGCATTCTCGGCTCCGGCCAGCTCGGCCGTATGCTGGCGATGGCGGCGTTGAAGCTCGGCCTGCGCTGTCACATCTATGCGCCCGAGAGCGACGCGCCGGCCTACGACGCGGCGAGCGAGCGCACCGTCGCCGGCTTCGACGACGAGGCGGCGCTCGCCCGCTTCGCCGAAGCGGTCGACGTCGTCACCTACGAATTCGAGAACGTGCCGATCGGCTGCGTCGAGTTCCTCGAAAGCCGTAAGCCGGTGAGGCCCGGGGCGCGGGCGCTGGCGGTCACTCAGGACCGGTTCGCCGAAAAGACCTTCCTAAGCGGCCTCGGCCTGGCGACGGCGCCGTTTCGCGCGGTTCCCGACGCCGCCGCGCTCGCGCCCGCCTTGGCCGAGATCGGCCGCCCGGCGGTGCTCAAGACCCTGCGCCTCGGCTACGACGGCAAGGGCCAGGCGATGATCCGCGAGGGGTCCGATTTGCCGGCGCTTCACCGCAGCCTCGGCGGCGGACCGATGATTCTCGAGGGCTTCGTCGCTTTCGACTGCGAGGCTTCCGTGGTCGTGGCGCGCAGCCTCGAGGGGGCGATGGTCGCCTACGACCTGTGCGAGAACGAGCACGACCGCCATATCCTCGCGCGCACCCATGTGCCGGCGCGCGTGGCGCCGGGGGTTGAGGCGGCGGCCAAGGCGTTGGCCGCCAAGGCGGTCGAGGCGCTCGACTATGTCGGGGTGCTCGCCGTCGAGCTGTTCGTGGCGCGCGACGCGACGGGCGGCGCGCGGCTGCTGGTCAACGAATTGGCGCCGCGGGTCCACAATTCAGGCCATTGGACGATCGAGGGCGCACAGACCTCGCAGTTCGAGCAGCACATCCGCGCCATCGCCGGCTGGCCGCTCGGCAGTCCGGCGCGGCGGGGGCGAATCGAGATGTCCAACCTGATCGGCGACGAGGCCGACGAATGGCGCGACATTCTCGCTCAGCCCGATGTGTCGCTGCACCTTTACGGCAAACTGGAGACCCGCCCTGGCCGCAAGATGGGCCATGTGACGCGGGTGTTCGCCGAGCCGCCGCACGGCGGCTGAAGCGGCGCCGGAAGGCCCGCTCCGGGCGCGGCTTTGGCTGGACAGAGCAGGCGGAATCTGCTAGGGCAGCGACAAGTAGGCGCGCTGCTCGCAAAGGCGGCGCGCCTCTCTTGTCTCTCGTGAAATCGCAACGACCGTCGGGGCTAACGCCTCGCCAACATAGGATCGCCCGTGCAAGTTCTCGTCCGTGACAACAACGTCGATCAGGCTCTCAAAGCGCTCAAAAAGAAGATGCAGCGCGAGGGCATTTTCCGCGAGATGAAGCTTCGCGGCCATTACGAGAAGCCCTCCGAGAAGCGCGCCCGCGAAAAGGCGGAAGCTGTGCGTCGCGCCCGCAAGCTGGCGCGCAAGAAGCTGCAGCGCGAAGGCCTGCTGCCGATGAAGCCGAGGACGGCTGTCGGCGCGCCGCGCACCGCGGGCTGAGATCGTCGAGGCGCGCGTTCCGCGGCCGTGGAGCGCAAGCGCAGGCAGCAATCCGCTTCAATGCAGCGGCGGAGGTTTGGCGGCTCATGCGGAATAATGCGCGAACCCTTCGCAGCGCGGTCGGCCCGGCGGCGGTGATCTGTGCGGCGCTGGCGCTTGCTGCGTGCAGCGAGACCCTCGGTCCGCTGCAAGGCGCGCCGAGCAAGGTCGCGGAGGTCGACGCCGACAGTCCGGGCGCCAACGCCGGCAACATCGGGTCGCTGACCGACGTCATCCAGCGCAACCCCGGCGATTCGGTCGCCTACAACACCCGCGGCATCGCCTTCGCCAAGGCCGGCAACTACAAGAGCGCGATCGAAGACTTCACCAAAGCGGTGCAGATCGATCCGAAGTTCAACGCCGCCTACACCAATCGCGCGCTCGCTTTTCGCCAGATGGGCAAGGATGGCCCGGCGCTCGCCGACTTCAGCGCCGCCATCGCCGCCAACCCGAACGACGCGTCGGCCTATCTCGGCCGCGGCAATCTGCTCCGGTCGCAGAACCATCTGCCGGAGGCGATGGCCGACCTCGACGCCGCGATCCGTCTCAATCCGGAAGGCGCGCAGGCCTACCACGCGCGCGGCCTGATCTATCAACGCCTCGGCAACAACGAACAGGCGATCACCGACTTCAACAACGCCATCGACCGCGACCCGTTCGCCGGCGCGCCCTATCAGGCGCGCGGCCAGAGTCTGCTGGCGACCGGCAAGTACGATCAGGCGGTCGACGACTTCGACGCGGCGCTCAACGTCGATTCGAACAACGCCGAAGCCTGGGCGGGATTGGGGCTCGCCTACGAGAAGCTCGGCAACAAGCCGAAGGCGGTCGAGTCCTACGAGCGAGCGACCATGGTCGCGCCGAGCAATTCGGCCGCCAAGGCCGGGCTGCAGCGGCTGGGCGCAGCCTGAGCTTCAGCCGCGGCGGCGCGAGTGAGCGCCGCGGTCTCCGACTTCCGATCCGATTTGCTGGGGAACGAAGGCGCGTCGTTGGCGGCGACGCGCCGTCCGTTTCAGTGCGCCATCGCTGACGAGGTGCTCACTTCGCTTTCAGCGCCGCGATGACCTCCTCGAGCATCTTCTTCGCATCGCCGAACAGCATCCGGTTGTTCTCCTTGTAGAAGAGCGGATTGTCGATGCCGGCGTAGCCCGAGGCCATCGAGCGCTTCATCACGATCGAGGTCTTGGCCTTCCACACCTCGAGCACCGGCATGCCGGCGATCGGGCTGGTCGGATCCTCCTGCGCCGCCGGGTTGACGATGTCGTTGGCGCCGATGACCATCGCGACGTCGGTCGACGGGAAGTCGTCGTTAAGCTCGTCCATTTCGAGGACGATGTCGTAGGGCACCTTCGCTTCGGCGAGCAGCACGTTCATGTGCCCCGGCATGCGCCCGGCGACCGGGTGGATGCCGAACCGCACGTTGACGCCCATTTCGCGCAACGCTTTGGTCATTTCAAAGACCGCGTGCTGCGCCTGCGCGACCGCCATGCCGTAGCCGGGCACGATGATCACGCTCTTGGAGTCGCGAAGCAGCTCCGCGGTTTCCGCCGCGCTGATCGGCGTGACTTCTCCGACCGGCTCCCCGCTCTTCTTCGCCGCCGCGCCCTCAGCGGCGCCAAAGCCGCCCGCGATCACCGCGATGAAGTTGCGGTTCATGGCGCGGCACATGATGTAGCTAAGGATCGCGCCCGACGAGCCGACTAGAGCGCCGACCACGATCAGCAGGTCGTTCGACAGCATGAAGCCGGTCGCCGCCGCCGCCCAGCCCGAGTAGCTGTTCAGCATCGAGATCACCACCGGCATGTCGGCGCCGCCGATCGCCATCACCATGTGAACGCCGAAGGCGAGCGAGATCACAGTCATCACGATGAGCGGCAGCATGCCGGCCGCAATCGATTCGGCGCTGAGGAACCAGTAGCCGCAAACGATCACGATGAGGAGGCCCGCGAGGTTGAGCCAATGGCGCCCCGGCAACAGCACCGGTTTGCCGCCGATCCTCGCCGACAGCTTGCCGAACGCGATCACCGAACCAGTGAAGGTCACCGCGCCGATCAGCACGCCGATGTAGATTTCGAGCACATGGACCACGTGCTCGGCGTGGGTCGGAAACACCGTTGAGGTGTCGATGTAGCTGGCGAAGCCGATGGTGCAGGCGGCAAAGCCGACCAGCGAGTGCATGATCGCCACCAGCTCCGGCATCTGCGTCATCTTGACGGTGCGCGCGGCCCACAGCCCGACCGCGCCGCCGACCACCATCGCGCCGACAATGAAGGCGTAGCCGTTGCCGGTTACGATCGGCTGATCGCCCGCCATCAGCGCGCGGTAGCCGAACACGGTGGCGAGCACGGCGATCGCCATGCCGACGATGCCGTACCAGTTGCCGCGCTTGGCGGTTTCCGGATTGGATAGCCCACCGAGGCTGAGGATGAAGAGAATGGTGGCTCCGAGGTAGGAGGCCGTGACGAGACTGACAGGCATTTTCCCGCCTCCTTATTTCTGGAACATCATCAGCATGCGGCGGGTCACCGCGAACCCGCCGAACATGTTGATCGACGTGAGCGCGACGCCGACGACGGCGATCCAGAGGATCAGCTCCGCCGGACGACCAGGCGCGGGAGGCGGCGCAACCTGAAGCAGCGCGCCGATGGCGATGATCGAGGAAATCGCGTTGGTCACGCTCATCAGCGGCGTGTGCAACGCCGGGGTGACGTTCCAGACCACCATGTAGCCGACGAAGCAGGCGAGCACGAACACCGTGAAGTGGCCGAGGAACGCCTGCGGCGCAAATCCGCCGATCAGCGCGAACACGACGGCGCCGACGCCGAACAACACCAGCGTTGAGGTGAGCGACGATTGGCCGGAGGGGGCGCCGTGACCGCCCTTCTTCCCCGCTGCGGCGGGCGCAACGGCCGGCTTGGGCGCCGCTGCGGGCGGGGCGGGAAGCTTCAGCGGCGGAGCCGGCCAAGTGATCGCGCCGTCCTTGATCACAGTGAAGCCGCGGATCGCGTCGTCGTCCATGTTGACGACGATCTGGCCGTCCTTCGCCTTGCACAGCTCCTCGGTCAAGCGCAGCAGATTGTTGGCGTAGAGCGTCGAGGACTGTTTGGCCAAACGGCTGTGCAGATCCGTATAGCCGATGATGGTGACGCCGTGCTTGACGACCGCCTGGCCGGGCTCGGTCAGCTCGCAATTGCCGCCCTGTTCGGCGGCGAGGTCGACAATGACGCTGCCCGGCTTCATCGAGCGCACCATTTCGGCGGTGATGAGCTTCGGCGCCGGCTTGCCCGGACTGAGCGCCGTGGTGATGATGATATCGACGTCCGCCGCCTGCTTGGCGTACATCTCGCGCTGGGCCGTCTGGAAGCCTTCGCTCATCACCTTGGCGTAACCGCCGCCGCCCGAGCCTTCTTCCTCATAGTCGACCTTGACGAACTCGCCGCCCAGGGACTTGACTTGATCGGCCACCTCCGCGCGGGTGTCGTTGGCGCGTACGATGGCGCCGAGCCCCGCCGCTGTGCCGATGGCGGCAAGACCGGCCACGCCCGCGCCGGCGATGAACACCTTGGCCGGCGGCACCTTGCCCGCGGCGGTGATCTGGCCATTGAAATATCGGCCGAAGGCGTTTGCCGCCTCGATGACGGCGCGATAGCCGGTGATGCCCGCCATCGACGTGAGCGCGTCCATTTTTTGCGCACGGGAGAGCAGGCGGGGGACGGCGTCCATCGCCAGCACCGTCGCCTTGCGGGCGGCGAGCGCCTTCATCAGCTCGGGGTTCTGCGCCGGCCAGATGAAGCTGACGAGCGTCGCGCCTTCCTTCAGCTTGGCGACCTCGTCGGTCGAAGGCGCGCGCACCTTGAAGATGATGTCGGCGGAAGACCACGCTTCGTCGGCGGAGACGATCTTTGCTCCGGCGGCGGCGTAGGCGTCGTCATAGAAACTGGCGCCGTCGCCCGCGTGCGACTCCACGGCCACCGTGAAGCCGAGGCCGATCAGCTTCGTCACCGCCTCCGGCGTGGTCGCGACACGTTTCTCGCCCGCATACGTCTCTTTCGGAATTCCTATGATCGATGGCATTTTGGTTCTTCCACGGTTGATTGACACGCAACTAAACCGACATCCCCCAGATGGCGGCTGGTTTCAGCCTCAGACCGTTTTTTGCCGGTGCGGACGTCCGCGAGCTTCTCGCCCGCCATCGCCCTAAGGCCGAGCGCGTCGTCGAGTTCATGATAGACGAGCAAACCGGCGCCCGAAGTGACTACCGATCTCCGAAACAGGAGCGCCAGACGGCGGTCGCAATCGAGCTTGAGCGCCTCGCCGTTCGATTCACCCGCCGGGTTCGTCATGAAGACAGCCTTCAAATCAGCTTAAGATGCTGATTATAATAGCTGAATCGCGACACAAACGCCAGAAATCAATGCGCTATCCGGCGTATGCGGGATCAGCATGACGACATCCCAGACTGTCAGCGCTCGGCCAGCTTCCGCCGGAGCCAAGCTATTTCAGAACGATAGAGGCGAGCCCGAGCAGCAATATGATCGGCGTCAATGCGCGCCACCCGTAGCCGGCGACGGAGCCGACGGCGGCGGCGGCGCACGCGACGATCAGGCCGACCAAGGCGACGAAGCCGTGGCCTTCCAGACCCCAAAGAACAAGACAAAGAACGATGCAGAGCAGCAGCGCGACGGCGACTTCGGTGAGCGCGACGAACGCGGCGTATGTCGATTCGTGTGCGGCCAGATCCCCCGCCGCATCGGCCGCGGCCGCGTTGTTATTGCTCGCCATATCCTTCCCGCTCCCGTCGATGGCCAAACACCGGTTCGGTGTACTGCATCGGCGGGCGGGTCGCAATCGGCAGGCGGCGGCCGCTCAGGCGCGGGCGGCGGCCTCGTGCGCGCGTTCCATCGCCTTCTCGCGGCCCTCGAGCGATTCGTATTTCGCGAGCTCCGACAGGGCTTCTTCGAGGCCGGCTTTGGCCTCCTCGATCTGCCCGCTGAGCTCCTCGATCGATCGCTTCAAATTGTCGCGCCGCGCGCTCGCGGCGCGGGCGTAGGTCGGATAGGCGAAGTGATGGGGGTCGGAAATTCCGGCGCGCTTTTCTTCGTTGGCGATTTCTCGGTCGAGATCGCCGGCCATGCGGGTGAATTCAGCCACCATGGCCTCGATCTGCTTAACCCGCCGCCGCTTCTCGTCGGCCTGGAACCGCTTGAGGCGAATGAGCGTGTCTCGCGATTTCATCTTTACGCACTCCATACGACGACAACGGGCGGATACGGCCGCCCGACGATTCAACGCCACGAGACAGCGTGAAGATGGCGCAGGAAGGTTGCTCATTGGTTAGCGGCGGCGGCGAAGCTGTCGCGCAGGCAGCGCCCGTCACGCCGATCGGGAAACGTGAAAATCCGTCGCCGACGGGCTCCGCGTTAGCGGTTCGTTTACCCGCGTCATTAACAATCCTTAGCGAGATGACGCTGTGCGCGTCGCGCCGCGCGAGATCGGTTACCCCGCGGCGGTGGGTCGCGCCGCAGCGGCGAAGGATGAATCAAGAGTGCCGCTTAGGCTAAGGGGTTCAGGTAACGGTTTAAGCAAATCGACGACGAATCAGGCAAAAGTATCAAGACGTTCCCTTTTGGACGGATTTATTCCGGGCGAGGGGTTGCGCAAGTGAATCACAGTTTGTTAACCGTTGCTGGTCACTCTGCGTGTCGAGTCGGCCGGGTTCGCGCCCCGGCCTTGCGCCGGACGTCTTGCGGCGCGGTTGCGGTTAGCGTTCCGCGGCGGCGTGCCTAAAGGGCAAGTCTGGGGATTTAACATGCGGATTTTACTAATCGAGGACGACGCTGCGACGGCGCAAAGCATCGAATTGATGCTCAAGTCGGAAAATTTCAACGTCTATGTCACCGATCTCGGCGAGGAGGGGATCGATCTCGGCAAGCTCTATGACTACGACATTATTCTCCTCGACCTGAACCTGCCGGATATGTCGGGCTACGAAGTCCTGCGGGCTTTGCGGCTGACGAAGATCAAGACGCCGATTCTCATTCTTTCCGGCATGGCTGGCATCGAAGACAAGGTGCGCGGCCTCGGCCTGGGCGCCGACGATTATCTCACCAAGCCGTTCCACAAGGACGAGTTGGTGGCGCGAATCCACGCCATCGTGCGCCGCTCGAAGGGCCACGCCCAGTCGGTGATCATCACCGGCGATCTCGTCGTCAACCTCGACCAGAAGACCGTGGAGGTCGACGGCCAGCGTGTGCATCTGACCGGCAAGGAATACCAGATGCTGGAGCTGCTCTCGCTGCGCAAGGGCACGACGCTGACCAAGGAGATGTTCCTCAACCACCTCTACGGCGGCATGGACGAGCCCGAGCTGAAGATCATCGACGTGTTCATCTGTAAGCTGCGCAAGAAGCTGGCGACGGCGTCGAGCGGCCGCAACTACATCGAAACGGTTTGGGGCCGCGGCTACGTGCTGCGCGAGCCTTCGCCGGCCGACGAGCGCATCACCGCCGCCTGATCGCGCCGAAAAATCCCTGGGTTTCGCTGATCCCGCGGGCGCTCCCCGCGGGATTTGCTTTTTCGAGCGCCGGCGAGGGGGCGAGACGCGGCCCAATCGGAAAAAAGAAGGCGTCCGACCTTTCGGACGGACGCCGTTTCGTTTGCGCCTGACGTCGAGCCTCAGGCGAGGCCGTGACGGGCGCGGCTCTGCTGTTCCTGCTCCTTGAACTGATTGAAGCGCGGCAGGAACTTGTCCCAGTCGATGATGTGGGCGTCCAGTTCCGGCCCGTCGATGCAGGCGTGCTTGCGCACCATCTTGCCGTCGATCGTCACCGGCACCATGCAGGCGCCGCACATGCCGGTGGCGTCGACCATGATCGAGTTGAGGCTGACCACCGTCGGCATCGGGGCGAATTTCTTCGTCAGCTCCGACACCGCCTTCATCATCAGCGGCGGGCCGATGGCGACGACTTCGGCGACGTCGCGGCCGTTCGATTTCTTGCCTGCGTCCAGCATCGCCTGCAGCGGCGTCGTGACGAAGCCCTTGAGGCCGAAGGTGCCGTCGTTGGTGCAATAGATGATGTCGAGCAGGTCGCCGAACTCGGCCTTGAGCTTGTCGACGCGCTCGTTTGCGCCGACCCAGAACAGCGCCGTTTCCGTGCGATAGCCGGCGATCAGCGTGACGTGATTGCCGAGGCGCAGGTGTGCGCGCGCGATCGGGTAGACCGGCGGCAGCCCGACGCCGCCGGCGCAGAAGACGACGGTCTGCTTCTTGGCGTCGTAGTGGTGAAGCTTCGAGGGCTGGCCGAGCGGTCCCGCGACGCCTTCGAGCGCTTCGCCGGGCTGCATTTTGTTGATCAGGATGGAGCTCGCGCCGACGCCCTGGATGACGAGCGTGATGGTGCCGGCCTTGGCGTCCCAGTCGGCCAGCGTCAGCGGGATCAGCTCGCCCTTGCGGCTGGGCAGAACGCGGACGAACTGACCGGCCTGGGCGGACTTAGCCACCATCGGCGCCTTCACCGTGATCTCGACGATGCCCTGAGCGATGTCGCGCCGGGCGACGATCGTGTAGGGGGTCTGCGCCTTGGCGGTGTAGGCCGCCGCCCGGGCGACCATGTCCTTGATCTGGGCCGGGCTGAACGGGATCTCCTGGGCGATCTGCGCCGCCGCGGTCTTGCCGTCGCCGGCCGCGTTGATCGCGGTCGAACCGCCGCGCGCGGCGTCGCCGCCGGTGTAGACGTCCTTGAGCGACGTCTCCGCGCCGTTCTCCATCATCAGGTTGCCCCACTTCGACGTCTTGATGCGGGGTTCGGAGTTTTTGATGATCGGGTTGGAGTCGTTTCCGAGCGCCATGATCACGAGGTCGACCGGGATGGTCTCGGTCTTGCCGGTGGGCACGGGAGAGCGTCGGCCCGAAGCGTCGGGCGCGCCCAGTTCCATTTCCTCGAGAACGGTGTGGCAGACGTGATGTTCGCCGCCGCTGACGAATTCGCGCGGCGCCCGCAGGACGGCCAGCTCGACGCCCTCTTCGAGCGCGTGCGCCAGCTCTTCGACGCGCGCCGGCATCTCCTTGCGGGTGCGGCGATAGACGATGGTGACCTTGCCGCCCAGGCGCTTGGAGGTGCGCGCCGCGTCCATCGCGGTGTTGCCGCCGCCGATGACGATGACGGTCTTGTCCTTCACGATCGGCAGCGGCGTGTCGTAGTCCTCGAGCCTCGCCTGCATCAGATTGACTCGGGTGAGGAACTCGTTGGCGCTCATGACGCCGTTGAGATGCTCGCCGGGGATGTTCATGAAGCGCGGCAGGCCGGCGCCGGTGCCGACGAAGATCTTGTAGAAGCCGGCGTCCCTGAGGTCCTGCAGGGTGGCCGTCTTGCCGACGACGAAGTTCTTGACGAACTTGCCGCCCAGCGCGTCGATCTTCTCGACGACGTCGTCGATCAGCGAATTCGGCAGACGGAATTCAGGGATGCCGTAGCGCAACACGCCGCCGAGGTCGTGGAACGCTTCGAACACCGTGACGGGATAGCCCTCGACCGACAGCAGGTAGGCGTTGATCAGGCCGGCGGGACCGGAACCGACCACGGCGATCGCCGGCTTCTCGGCTCGCTCCCATGGGGAAACATAATCCGCCGCAACGAGGGATGTGTCGCCCTTTTCCTCGCGAGCGAGGCGATCGCGCTCGGGTAGGTACCATTCGAGCTGGCCGATCTCGATCGGCCGGCCGGTGATGGTGCAGACGCCCTGGCATTGCAGTTCCTGCGGGCAGACGCGGCCGGTGACGTCCGGCAGCGGGTTGCTCGCCTGGATCAGCGTGAAGGCCTCTTTGAGCTTGCCCTGGCCCATCAGGTTCAGCATGTCGGGGATATGGATGGCGACCGGGCAGCCGCCTTTCTTGCGCTTGTTTTCACCGAAGACGCCTTGCTCGCAAGGCCTGTCCTCGCACTGCTTGTCGCGCAGCACTTCAAGCCACACGAACATGTCAACCTCGCGCAGCGAATAGCCGAGCGCGCGGTAGCCGAGATAGCCCGTCGTCACCAGCTCGAAGTCGTTCTTGCGCTCTTCGGCCGGGCGAACGTACGGGTGGATGTAGTTCCCGCCGGGCCAGTTCTCCGACAGTCCCTTGAACATCGGGTAGCGGTCCGACAGGTGGGCGTCGATCGCAGCGATGAACCTGCGCTTGAATTTGAGCGGCATCGCCCAGATGAAGCGCAACAGGATCCTCGACATGTCGTCGTCGCGCAGCAGCAGGCTCCACAACATCTTGGTGAAGCTCGCGCCGAGCGCGTCCTGGGCGAACTCCCACACGATCGCCTGCAGGCCGTCGTCGATGAAGACCTGGCGCAGCGACTGCGGGCTGTTCAGCAGCCGCTTGCGCAGCAGACCCAGCTGCTTCTGGAAGACTTCGAACGCCTCGGTGTGCTCGAGTTTCTCGACCTCGGTCTGGGTCGACTCGAGCGCATGCGTCACTTGCCGATAATGCTCGAGGTCGAGGCGCACGGGAGGCGCCGCGGGAGCGGGCGAGGGGGCGGCGAGTTCAGTGCTCATGGATGATTTCCGCGTCACAGTTGGCGGCGACACGAGCGATCTTGCTCTTGAGTTCGGGCGTGATCGTGACGCGCGCGAGCGCGCCGGCGATCAGGTGGCCGGCTTCCTTGGTCGCGCCGTCGACGACGACCCGGGTCTTCTCGAACAGCTCCGGAAGCTCCTGGTAGCAGGTCTTGCAGTTGGTGCACTTGGCGACGTCGTCCTCGGCGAGCGACACCGCCGCCCCGTTGGCCTTCGCCGCCGCGGGCGCCGTAGACGGCCTAGCCGCCGCCGCGGGCCCCCCGCCGAGCGCCAAGGACAGGCCGCCTGCCGGCGGGGCCTTTGACGCAGCGGCGAGCTCGGACATCGCCTGCGCGATCGAGTCGATCGAGCTTTCGCGCGCTTCGACCGCCTCTTCGTACTGTTGGCGCAGCGTCTCGAGCTCGAGGTGGTGATTGGCGTCGAGCCGGGCGATGTCCTGACCAGCGAGATACTGGAGGGTGCGCCAGTTGCGACGACGCTCTTCGACCAGCGCGACGACCGTCGAGGCGACCTCGACCTTGACCAGCTTCTTCTCGTCGTCGACCGACCAGACGAACGGCGTCTTGCCGATCCGGTCGGCCTGACCGAGGTCGATGTAGTCGTGCAGCGGGACGCCGGTCGCGTCGGCCTTGAGCGGGCGGAACTGCTTCTTGAACCGGCCTTCGGTCAGCGCGAAGTCGGCGGGCGTCAGCGGGACGTCCATCAACTTGGTTGCGCCGTCCTCGACATATTCGAGCGTCGTCGTGATCCAGTCCTTGTCGATGGCGGGGTTGCCCTCGAGCGAGAAGCGGCTGTGCAGGTCGCCGCCGCGGCGCGGGTCGTGGACGAACAGCGGGTTCATCCGGCTTTCGACCGCCACGCGGCCGTGACGGTTGGCGAGCGGATCGGTGATCCCCTGCTCGCCCTGGCAGGGCGTGTAGACGTCGAGCACGGCGGGCGAGTCGTTGTGGTTGAGGAACTCGACCACGTGCTTGAGGAAGTGCCCCTGCATCGAGGCGCAGCTCTGCACGACGTAAACGTTCGGGTGGAAGGCGGCGATGAGCGCGAGCTCCTTGCGCCGTTCCTGCTTGCCCGAATGGGCTGCGCCGTAGCGAGCGAGGTCGGAATCCTGGCCGGTGAGGCTGGCCGTCGAAGCCTGGCCGCCGGTATTGGAGTAGGCGCCGGTGTTCAGCACCACGACCTTGATCGGCGTCGAAGTGGAGAGAACGCGCGACAGCGCGCCGAAGCCGATGTCGTAGGTCGCGCCGTCGCCGCCGATGCTCAGCACCGTCGGCAGCTGGTTCAGCTCTTCGGGTGTGAACTCGTTCCAGCTCAATGTCCGCAGCGCCTTGTCGTGCACCTGCGGATCGTAGCTGTCGTCGAGCTCGAGTTTGGCGACGCGCAGCGCGCGCACCTGCTCGACCGCGTCGGCGCCGAGGCCCTCGAACACGCCCTTGGCGACCGCAGGCGAGTCCTGGAACAGGCTGTTGACCCACGGATCGGTGTAGGGGTTGAACGGGAAGGTCGAGGCGTAGACGCTGCTGCAGCCGGTGGCGTTGGAGATCACGGCGCTGGCCGGCCCGTCGCCGCGCGGTCCGCTCTCGAGCAGGTAGAGCGACTTCTCGAGCGACGCGAGCGTGGCGGCGATGCGCGGCTTGCGCTTCGGGTCGTCCTCGGTGTCGACCGCCGAGCCGAGCTTGGCGGTGAGCTTGTCGATCAGGTCCTCGACTTCGCGGATCTGCTCGCGCCGCCGCTTGTCGTGGATCGCATGGTTGGTCCCGGTCACCAGGCGGATCGCGGTCACCTCGCCGCAGCCGCGGCAGGCGCCGTGGCCGCCGGTGGTGGCGTAGTAGTTGTGGCGATCGAGCATCAGCCGCTTCGTCTCGCCGCCGGGTTCGGTGGCGCCGTCGACGAAGCGAGCCGGGGTGTTTGGCGTGCGGCTCAAGAATTCGAACCGCGCCTGCATCATGTCGAGCAGTGCAGGGTCCTGCTGGCGCTCGACCAGCGCGTGCGGGCCGCAGACGTCGACGCATTCGAGGCAGCCGGTGCACTTCCACGGATCGATCACCGCGGAGAACAAGCCGCCCGAACCCGGCGTCGCGCTTTCGGCGGCGTCGAAGAACGGCCGGGTCTTGGCGACCGGGAACGCGACGAGCGCGTTGGCGAGCTTGCGCAGGTTGCCGCGCAGGACTGCGCTGTCGACCGACAGGCCTTCCGCCGCAGCGGCGACGATCTCGTGGAAGGGCTTGGGCGACTTGTCGCGCCGATAGACCTCGCGCGCGGCGTCGGCGAGCGGATGGACGAGATTGCGCAGGGCCTCGCGCTGCGCCTCGGCGATGTCGAGCTGACGAACCGCGGTGAGCAGCAGGTCGTTGATGTCGTGCACGGTGTTGGGGATCGCCGCGTCGGGGCAGGCGAGCGCGCATTCCATGCAGCCCGTGCACAGGTCAGGCAGGAATTCCGGCGCCTTGAGCCGGAACAGGCCCTTGTCCTTGCCGGCGGCGCTGCCGGCGGGGATGAACATGCCGGTGCCCGGCAGCACCGGCGCTTCGGCGATTGCGCCGTCGCGGAACGCGGTGGCGTAGACGTCGTCGAAATACTCGGCGTCGAGGAAGCCCGAGGGCGCCGCCGTCGCATTGGCGCGGCAGAACGCCGCCGACAGGCCGACCGTGCGGCCATTGGCGCGCGCCGCCACGGCGGTCTCGGCGAGGGCGAATTCCGGCTGCTCGTAATCGACCCGCTGCGTCGCGGCGAGACCGTCCTGGATCACCGCCATGTTGCCGTCGACCACGGCGCCGCCCTTGGCGCCGAACTTCTTCGCGATCTGCTGGCGGATCTTCTTCAGCACCGCTTCCGGCGACGCGCCCTCGGTCACCTGTTCGCAATTGCCGCAGATCGCGCCGATGAAGGCGATGCCCATCATGCGGGTCTCGAGCTCGGGTCGCGGCGCGTGCCGCTTGGCGACGACGAATCCGTCGAGGACGAAGAAGTTGATCTTCCGGTCGCGGATCGTCTTGCGCGCCTGCGCCGGCAGTTCCTTCCACACCTCGATCGGCGACAGGTTCGACTGCAGGATGAACGTGCCGCCCTCGACCAGGCCGCGCAGCGGATTGCTGTGGCTGAACACCTTGTGGTCAGGCGAAACGACGATCTCGACGTCCTCGAGTTCGGCGTTGGTCAGCAGCACCGGCTCGGGGCTGAGCGTGATGTAGTAGTTGGTCGGGGCGCCGCTCTTCTCCGAGCCGTACTTCGGCGCGGCCTTCGAATGTAGGCCGAGCACGCCGGCGAGAATGTCGGTGAGCAGCTTGCCGGTGGCGATGGTGCCGTAGCCGCCGACCGAGTGGAAGCGGGTGCGGAAGCCGCCCTTCGGCAGCAGGTTCGGGTTCGGCCCGGACTCGAGCGCCATGAATTCGGTCTCGGGATAGGCCGCCTTCAACCGCGCCTCTTGGAGAAGAACTGCGAGCCGAGGTAGACGAACGGGGCGTTCTTCTCCTCCATGTTCTTGTAGGCGGCGATCAGGTGGCGCGGCTGCAAGTCGTGCGCGCCCAGGCCGAAGATCGCGGTGATGACCTTGGGCGATTCGCGCAGCGCCGGAATGTCGGGATGGGTTGCGCCTTCGGCGTTCTCGCGCGCCTTGAACAAAGCCTGGGTGACGAGGCTGGTGAGCGCGGTCACTTCCGAGCGCTCGAGCACGGTCACCGCCTTCTTGCCCTTGAGGGCGGCCACGACGTCGGCCTCCGGGAACGGCTGCAGCAGCTTGACCGAGATGACGCCGACCTTCTTGCCGAGGCTGCGCAGATACGTGGCCGCCGCCTGGGCGTCGTCGGTGACCGAGCCGAGGCCGAGCAGGACGGTGTCGGCGTCGTCGCACATATAAGTCAGGATCGGCGCGTAGGGACGGCCGGTCAGCTGCGAATATTCCGCCATCGCCTCGCGGGCGATATGGGGAACCTCGCTGACGAAATGGGTGCGATGGTCGACCGAGCCGGCCTGGAAGTCGGGCTGGTTCTGCACGCCGCCGGTCAGGCCGGGGTTGTGCACGTCGACGAGCGCGGGAACGAGCTGGCGCGTGCCCTTCTCGAA
>NZ_JBEKVH010000089.1:0-15834 GCF_049514155.1 Roseiarcus sp.
TTGGAGCGCCCTTCTGTCTCGACAGGATTACGCCCGATGATCTCATCCTGGCCGGCGCGCTCGCCTCGCGGCAGGAGAACGACGACACCATCGATCTGGCCGTGCTCGGCGGCCTGAAGGACAAGGATGCGTTGAAGCGCTTCGAGGTCACGCATTTCATGCCGTTCGATCCTGTGCACAAGCGCACCGAGGCGAAGGTGAAGGGCAAGGACGGCAAGACCTTCAAGGTCACCAAGGGGGCGCCGCAGGTTATCCAGGGCCTATCCGCCAATGCCGCCGCCGTGAAGGACGCGGTCGACAAGGCAGTCAACGACTTCGCCGCCCGCGGCTTTCGCGCGCTCGGCGTCGCGCGGGCGGATGGCGACGGCAAATGGCAGTTTCTCGGCGTGCTGCCGCTATTCGATCCTCCCCGTGAAGACGCCAAGGCGACAATCGCGACCGCCGCCGAAATGGGCGTGAAGATCAAGATGGTGACGGGCGATGCGCTGGCGATCGCGCGGGAGATGGCCAAGACGCTCGGCATGGGTTCGAACATTCTCGACGGCGGCGAACTCGGCGATTCCAAGAAGGAGGAAACGGCGGAGGCCGCCAAGGAGATCGAAGAGGCCGACGGCTTCGCCCAGGTCTTCCCCGAGCACAAGTTCCACATCGTCGACGTCATGCAGAAGCACGACCACATCGTCGGCATGACCGGCGACGGCGTCAACGACGCGCCCGCGCTGAAGAAGGCCGATTGCGGCTTCGCGGTCTCCGGCGCGACCGACGCCGCGCGCGCGGCCGCCTCCATCGTGCTGGTGGCGCCGGGGCTCGGCGTGATCATCGACGCGATCAAGGAGAGCCGTGAAATCTTCCAGCGCATGAACAGCTACGCGATGTATCGCATCGCGGAGACATTGCGCGTGTTGCTGTTCATGACGCTGGCGATCGTGGTGTTCGACTTCTTCCCCGTGACCGCGATCATGATCGTGATGCTCGCCCTGCTCAACGACGGCGCGATCCTGTCGATCGCCTATGACAATGTCCGCTATCGGAACCAGCCGGAAGCCTGGGACATGCGGACGGTTCTGACGATCGCAACTGTGCTCGGGGTCGTCGGTCCGATCGCCGCCTTCGGGCTGTTCTACATAGGCGACAAGGTCCTCCACGTCGACCGCCCGCAGCTTCAGACCATGATGTACCTGTTGCTGTCCGTGGCGGGACACCTGACGATCTTCCAGACCCGCACGCGTGGGCCCTGGTGGTCGATCCGGCCAGCCCCGATCCTCTTGGGCGCGGTCGTCGGCACGCAGGCCCTAGCAACGGCGATCTGCCTGTTCGGGTTCCTGGTGACGCCGCTGTGGTGGGGCTGGGCGGCGATGGTCTGGGGCTACGCGCTGGGCTGGTTCCTTGTGACCGATCCGCTCAAGCTGCTCGCCTATCGCGTTCTGGCCGCCACCGCGACGGCCGCGCCAAAGCGAAGCGACGAGCCCAAGACCGCCCCGGCGAAGCCGGACGTCCAGCGCGCGTCGCCCCACACGACTCGCGCCGCCGGATAGACCGTCGAACACAGCCGCGGCCCTGCGCCGCCGAAAGGGTCGCCATGAAGATCGAAGCCAAGGACTTTCGGGTGCGCGAGGGCGACAAGGTCAACCTCGACAAGTGGCCGACGAAGGTCGACCCGGTCTACAAATCGAAGGGGCAATACAAGAGTCTGCTGGAAGAGCACGTCGCAAAGCTCAGCGAGATGCAGCAGCTCCATTACGCCTCCAATCGTCACGCGATATTGCTGATCCTTCAGGCGACCGACGCCGCAGGAAAGGACGGCGCGATCCGTCACGTGATGTCCGGCGTCAATCCTCAGGGATGCCGCGTCTACAGTTTCAAGCAGCCGACGGCAGCGGAGCTGGAGCACGACTTCCTCTGGCGAACGACCGCCGATCTCCCTGAGCGCGGTCGGATCGCGATCTTCAATCGTTCGTACTATGAGGAGGTGCTCGTCGTCCGGGTGCATCGCGACATTCTCGAGAACGAAGCCATTCCGGACGCGCCGCATCACGACAAGAAGGTCTGGCGCGAGCGTTACCGTTCAATCAACGATTTCGAGAGGCATCTGGACGTCAACGGAACACACATAGTCAAAATTTTCCTCCACCTTTCTAAGGATGAACAGCGAAAGCGCCTCCTCGATCGCATCGACGATCCCAAGAAGAACTGGAAGTTCAGCGACGCGGATCTCAAGGAGCGCAAATTCTGGGACGACTACGCCAAGGCTTACGAGGAATGCCTGAGCGCCACGAGCACGAGCGAGGCGCCTTGGTATGTCGTTCCCGCCGATGACAAGGAGAACGCCCGTCTGATCGTCTCGCAGATCCTGCTCGACACGCTGGAGGGGCTCGCGATGAGCTATCCGAAGACAGACGCGAAGCGGGAGATCGAGCTGCAAGCGTTCCGTAAGGCGCTGACCAAATGAGCGGGCTCCGTTCGCCCGGCGGCGCGAGCCGCTCCGATCCGCCATCCAATCCCTCGGCGTCGCGCCGCCCGCTGAAACGCGACTTCGACGTTCAGGCGCCGAAATGAAAAGCCTTGTCGTTTTCGATCTCGACGGCACGCTCGCCCCGAGCAAGTCGTCTCTCGACGCCGAGATGGCGGCGCTGCTGGGCCGGCTGCTCGGCATCGTCAAGGTCGCCGTCATATCGGGCGGCGCCTGGACGCAGTTCGAGAAGCAGGTGCTGGCCTTTCTCCCCCACGACGATCGGCTCAAAGGCCTCTCGATGCTGCCGACCTGCGGCACGAAATTCTATCGTTTCGACGGCGACTGGAAGAAGCTCTATTCCGAGGATTTTAGCGCCGACGACAAGAAGAAGATCATAAGCGCGCTCGATCAGGCGGTCGATCGCTCAGGCTTCAGGGCGGACAAGCATTGGGGCGATCTGATCGAGGATCGCGACAGCCAGATCACGTTCTCGGCGCTCGGGCAGGCGGCGCCATTGGCCGAGAAGGCAAAATGGGATCCCGACTTCGCCAAGCGTCGGAAAATCGAGGCGATTCTCGAGCCCATGATTCCGGGGTTCTCGATACGATTGGGCGGCGCCACGTCGATCGACGTCACGCGGCCCGGCATCGACAAGGCCTACGGGATAAAGAAACTGAAGGAGACGCTGGGCGTGCCGATCGCAGACATGATCTTTGTCGGCGACGCGATCTTTCCCGGCGGCAACGACTATCCTGCCGAGCAGGCGGGCGTCGAGTCTATCCGGGTACGTGACCCGGACGAAACCAAGCGGGTCGTCGAGGCGATTTGCGCGTGCCTGGAGAAGTAGGATGGGCGCCGGCGATGCGCGGCGTTTCCATGCGCCCGCGCGATCTCCGCCCCGGGAGCATAGGTAAGTTTCAGCATCGCTCGTCGGACATTGTGGCCGACGATTTTCCCGGGAACCGGTTCGGCAGGCTGGATTCTCTCCGGCCTGCCGCCCTGCTTGGAGCGACGCACGGACCGATGTTCGGACCTTCGCTAGCGCCGCATTGCTTGCGCGTCAGGCTTTCGGCAATTCGAACGCCACGAAGCGCGAGCCGTCGGCCGTCTTGATCCTCATCAGCACCGCCTTCCTGCCGTCATGACGCGCAGCCGCGATGTCGGCCGTCACCTCGTCAGGTTGGGAGACCGTCTTGCCGGAGACATCGAGAATGACGTCGCCGCTCGAGAGACCCTTGCCCGCCGCCAGTCCGCTAGGATCGACATTGACGATGACCACGCCTTGATCGCCGGCGCCGGCCACCTGCTTGGCCGGGGCCAATTCCACGCCCAGCAAGGGCGCGGCGTTGCTTTGCGAGTCGTCCGCCTTGGCGGTCTGCTCGTTCTTCTGCGAAGCGAGCGTGAGGCTGACCGTCTTCTCAGCGCCATCGCGAAGGTAGAAGATCTCCACCTTGTCGCCGGGCTTTAGCGAGGCGACGTGGCGGGTGAGGTCCGCGGCGTCCGCTATCGCCTGGCCGTTCAATTTGGTGATGACGTCGCCAGACTTCAGGCCAGCCTCGGCGGCGGGCGTTCCGGGCTCGGCCTGGTCGACCAAGGCGCCGCCGGCGGCTTTGAGCCCGAGCCCGTCAGCGATGTCTTGACTGACCGGCTGAATCATGACGCCGAGATATCCCCGCTGCACAACGCCGCCGTGTTCGAGCGAGCCGACCACGCTGTCGACTGTGCTCGCCGGAATGGCGAAGCCGATCCCAACGCTGCCGCCGGAGGGCGAAAAGATCGCGGTGTTCACGCCGACGACTTCGCCTTTCAGGTTGAAGGTCGGTCCGCCCGAGTTGCCTTTGTTGATCGGCGCGTCGATCTGCAGGAAGCTGTCATAGGGTCCTTCGCCGATGTCGCGACCTTCGGCCGAGATGATGCCCGCGGTCACGGTGCCGCCGAGGCCGTAGGGATTGCCGACGGCGACGACCCAGTCACCGACCCTCGGCGCCTCCTTGGCGAATGATACGAACGGGTAATCGCCCTTGTCAGTCACCTTCAGCAACGCCAGATCGGTCTTTGGATCCGTGCCGATCACCTTGGCGTCCAGGGTCTTTCCATCATTCGTGGTCACGGTGACGGTCTTGGCGTTGGCGACGACATGGTTGTTGGTGACGACGTAGCCGTCGGCGGAAATGAAGAACCCGGAGCCGAGACCGATCGCGCGCTGCGGCTCCGTCTGACGCGGCGCCATATCGTTCTGATTGCCGAACCGCCTGAAGAACTGTTGGACTTGCGGCGGCAGATTATCCATCTGGCCGGAAAGATCGTCGGAGTTGGCCGCTGCGTTCTCGATGTTGACTTTGACCGACACGACCGCCGGCTTCACGCGTTCGACGACCGTGGCGAATGACGGCAACGACTGAGGTTGCAGATCCGACGTCACGACGGCGGCGGCGCTCGCCGGCGCCGAAGCGGACATGACCGTTCCGCCGATCGCGCCAGAGGCGATCAGCGCCACGACGGCCGCGGAGGCGAGCATGCGATGGCGATGATGGCTGCGGTCGTTCAAATTGAAGAAAGACATAATGTGCCTCCATGGCGGGAAAGGGAGTTCTCCGCGCTCCATGACGACACCATGCGCTTCGGCGCCTGCGCACCAGGTGGCCGGCGCGTTAAGCTTTCTTCATCGCGCTGGGAAGGAAGCCGCTTTGACCGAAGCTTGCTCATCGCAAAGCTTGGGAGTTCATTGCGAATCGCAATCGAGCGGCGAGCTGCGGTATTTGACGCGCCCCGGGAGCGTCAGGTCTTTTTGGCCGGCGCCGGTTTCTTCTGAAACTCCGCCATGATAACGCTCGCGCGCGCCGCGCCTTTGTCTCGGTCGCTCGGCGACATCGATGCGAACGCGGCCTCGCGCTCGACCTTTGCAAAGCCGAGCCCTTCGATCACCGCCACTTCCGACCAGGCGTAGCTCTCGATCGGATCGGCCGTCGTTCCCAGCCCGAAACGGTACATTTGACCAAGCAGCATCGCGGCGCGTGGATTGCTTTGCCGCGCCGCCTGGCCCAGGAGATCGAAAGCCTTCGCATAGTCGGGCGGCGTGAGGTCGCCATTCAGATAGATTTCTCCGAGCCTCGCCTGCGCGGGAATTGAATTCTGGGCAGCGGCTTTCTCGTAAAGCGAAATCGCCTTCGCAATGTCTTTCGGCACGCCCAAGCCTAGTTCCGACATGTGCGCGAGCCAATATTGAGCCGTCGCATTGTTTTCGGCGGCGAGGCGCTCAAACAAATTCAGCGCGACGGCGTCATTCCCGTTGGCGAAGGCAAGCTTGGCGAATTTGAGCTGTTGCGCACTCGATTCCATGGGTGATGGGACGACGCCGGAAAAGCCGCCGCGCCACCGCACTTCCTGGAATAGCCCGCCGATCGCCAAAGCGACCAGAATCGCGCCGACCGTGGAGAGCGAGAGCTTCGGCCCGGCAGGGGGTTTCCGGCGTGGATCGGCTACAGTCATATCGTCCTCAGTTGGAAAGCCGCCTCGGCGGGAGACGTTCGCCGATCATACTGCCGCCCCCCGGACAGAGCACGTTCATGTCGTTGTCCTTGACGCCCTGACGCGCGGAGAAGACATCACGGATCAGTCCGACGCGATCGATCTGGCGAGGGGAATTACGAGTCGGGATCGTCATCCGTTGGGTTCCCAATGGGCGCCGGAGCCGAGGACCTCATGCCCTGCGCCGCCCAACATCAGGCCGATCTCGGCCTTCAGCGCGAATCCGCGGTGGTCATCAGATGCGATCCCAACGTGCATTGTGGCGTCCCCTGGAATTGCTGTCGCCCCGCGGATGCGGAGTGACGAAACGCCGGCGCCGCGCCCATTCGCCGGCTATTGCCGAGCCTTCCGCCTGCGCGCTCGCGAAGATAGCCGCGAACGCTTCGCTCTTCAGGCTGGCGCCATCCCACTGTCGGGCCGTCGATCTCCGGCGGCGACGATGATCGCGCGCGCATGGGGAACTGTGCGCTTCCCTCGCCAGGTCGTCGCGTACGGCGCCAGTTCGCAACAGGACTTCAATGCTCCCGCGGGCTGTCGATTGTGGGCGAGGCTTTTTCCGATCCGTTGGGTCGCGCCGTCGAACGGTCCGCCTTTTCCAGAAGGTCGAGGAACGGCTTCATGATGTCGATCGGCATCGGGAAAACGACCGTCGAATTTTGCTCTGCGCCAATTTCGGTCAAGGTTTGGAGGTAACGCAACTGCATCGCTGCGGGAATGCTGCCGAGAATCTTGGCGGCGTCGACGAGCGTCTGGGAGGCCTGGAACTCGGCCTCGGCGTGAATGACCTTGGCGCGCCGGTCGCGCTCGGCCTCGGCCTGTTTGGCGATCGCTCGCACCATGTTTTCGGTGAGTTCGACGGTTCTGATCTCGACGTTGCTGACCTTGATCCCCCAAGTTTCCGTCTGTGAGTCGAGAATGCCTTGGACGTCGGCGCTGAGCTTCTTGCGTTCGGACAGCATCTCGTCGAGTTCGTGCTGGCCGAGCACGGCGCGCAAGGTCGTCTGCGCCAACATGTTCGTCGCCGGGAGATAATCCTGCACCTTGATGATCGCCCGTTCGGGATTGACGACATTGAAATAGAGGACAGCGTCGACCTTCATCGAGACGTTGTCGCGTGAGATCACATCCTGGCTGGGTATCTCGATGACCTGAATGCGCAGATCCACCCGCACCATTTCCTGTATGAACGGAATCAAGAGCACGAGGCCTGGGCCCTTGACCCTTTGAAATCGTCCGAGCGTGAACACCACGGCTCGCTCGTATTCGCGCAGGATGCGCACCGAGGCGGCCAGGCACACGACGACGACGAAAGCAACGACGGGAATGAGATAGGCGGAATAAGTCAACATTGGTCTGGCGCCTTTCATAGGTCTTGCCGGGTCGAGCGTCGACGCGCCGGCGGAATTGATGCGGCGCGCAAGCGGCACGCTCGCTTGCTTCGCGCAGAGGAGAAAATAGGCCATGACGAAACGCCAGGGCAGCCTCGGAATCTACCCACAGCGCCGAGCGACTTAGGCGACCGAACGGCCCCCGGCCTGACGCGCCCGCTGGACGCCTCGGCTCTCTTACATCGAACCAACTGCGACAGGGTCGCCTAGCGGCGGCGCCGGCCAACAAGACGACCAGAATCGTCTGGGCGCGTCTGACGAAGAGCGGCGTTCGCGGTCGGCGCTCCCATCGGCGCCCCAGGGGCCCCCACGGCCTCACAAGGCAAGCCGCAACGCGTCTTCGTCCCGAAGGCTCAACTTTCGGTCGACTATAAACCATCTCTGTTCCAGCGCCGGACAGGGACCCGTCGGGTCGCCGTCCGGCGCTGGAACAAGCCGTCGCCAACTCTGGCGATCTTCGTTCAGCGACCGGGGCGAAGCGTCAAGGACTCGACACCTGCCGCAAGAGCGAGACCCGTCTGCCCTTGGACCGATAGAGGCTGCAGGGTAAACGCGCGGTCGGAGCCGCCAACCAGAACATTGGCGCCGACTCCTACGCCGACCGTCGCCGACGCATCGACGCCGCCATACTCGCCCGCGAGCGCGTGACGCCGCGGTCCCTCGACGGGAGCAAAAACGTCCCAGGCGAGAACGCCCCCGTCGGTTGCGCCGAGATCGAGGCCGAACTTATGGATCCTGCCGTAGTAATGTTCCCGCCAACCATGCATGGACGTGAAGGCGCAACTCAGTTCCTTGCTCGACGTGATGATGAGGCCGAGGCCGGCGGAGACCTCACAACGCAAGGCGCCGACTTTGACATGTTGGTCGGCCGAGGCAGGCAGCGCCATTGCGAAAACGAATGTCGCGGCGGCGGCGGCGGCGACGAGATTGTTGAAATTCATCGATTCGTCCAATCTGTTTGCCCAGAAATCCGACGCGACGCCAGCGCGCTGCGCAAACGTCCATCTTCGCCGAGAGTCGGGTCCTTCTCGCTGAGAGCCATCGGCCTTCAACACACGGTTCGATACCTTGCAGCCGAACGCCGATGAAGAGTCGGAATCTACTCACGCTCGACGATTCGCCGAGTTTGTCTCAAGCTCGGCTCGCTCCGGGCCAAGAACGCATCTATGTTGCATTCGCCGAGCAGACTTCGATTTCGGATTCGGGTTACCGTCAACGCGGTGACTCTCGAGCCGTCGGCGCGCGAACGACGGCGACAGGGAGGGAATGGATTCAAGTGACGAGAAATGGCCCCCATCACCACGCCAAGCTGAACGCCCGAAGGCGCGACTGGCGGCACGTCCATCACTCGCCGTGGTTCTGGGTCGGCGTTGCGATGTTTCTTGCCGCGATCTTGACCTATGTGTTTTCGGAAGATCTCTCCTTGCGGCCGCGCCTGCACCGATCCGCTCAGGGCGTCGAAGGCAAGTCCGTGGTCGGTCTTTCGAGCCCTTAGCGAGGGCGCCAGTCAACCTTGGGGCTATTGCGCCCGAGCGAGCGGATGTCTTCGAGTGAATGAGCGTCGCGGCGGACTATCCAGTCTCTGGTGACGAAGCCGGCCGCGGGCGCATTGGCGGACCGCGGCGCGATGGTCATCTCGCAATCGCCGGCTCTACGCCCAGACACGACACCGCGAGGCGACGGCCCCCAACATAGTAAGACTTAGGGTCTAAGGGCCTACCTTGGCCGGCTGGTTCGCCTTCCAGTAGGCGTCCGCTTTCTGGCTATCGCTGTTGGCGTCTGCGCCAACCGTGAAGGAGTTTCTGCTCACGTGCGGCGCCGCGTCGAGCACGCTCTTGGTCGTGTCCAGCACCAGCAGACTCGCGTTCGGCGCGGCCTTGAAATCGTCCCACGGGATCGGAATGCGGGTTTCATCGAAGCCGAAGAATCCGCCTCGCGCGATCACCAGATAGCCGAGCTTTCCCGTCCCAGGATTCACCGCGAGGTCATCAACGCTGCCGAGCGCCACGCCGTCCGGGTTTCGCACTTCGACGCCGAGCAGTTCGTCGGAGCGGAAGGTTACGTTCGATCCTATGACCGGAACGGCGGCGGCGATCTGTCGCTCGCGCCATTGGGGCAGGTCGACCTGCGTGGCGCCCTCACGTTGCAAATTCGACAAATAGCTCTCGTAAACTCCTCGCGTCTCGGTGAGCACGTCCTCGCACGGCTGTTGCCGCCCGTGCCGCGCCAGGATGTTCGCAGAGGCCATGAGGACTCGCACCTCGTAGCCGGGCCGCTCGTTGTAGTCGCCAGGCCCCATGTAAGCCCCTCGCGCCTGAACGGCGGGTCCGCTCGTCATTCCGCCGTACATACCGAAGCCGGCCGCGTCCACGGGGTAGCCGAGACTGTAGCCCTCACCGGCGACCCAATAACCGTCCTTCTCCATCCGATGACTGAAATCTTTCAGGTCGCTCCGACACGCGTCCGCGGACTTGGCCGGAGCTGTGTCGCTCCCTGTCGCGGGCGGGGGCGTCGCGTTCGCGTTGGCAGTCGGGGCGGCCACAAGCGGACCCGTCAGCGCAATATAGAGGCACGTGGCGACGGGGCCGAAGCGGATACTGCGAGGCATCTTGATGTTCCTCAATGTCGACCGCGCCGAACGTCGACAGGACGGTCGGCGCGTCACCGAGGCTCCTCTGCTATATCGAGTCCAGAATTGCGCCAGCGTCGGAAAATACTCAGCGATCCAGCGGCTCGATGCTCTTACCCGCAAGCGCGCCGCGAAATGGATCGGACAGAGGCGCGTTACCGTTCAAGCGCTTTGCCCACTCGCTCCTTCTCCCAAATCCGACAATGGATTTCAGGGTTTATATCGGCGTAGGGTCCGGAAGCCGATCGGCGCAGCAAGCATCTGACGAAATTGGGCGGAGAGAGGTCAGCATGTGGCGCCGCTTCATACCGGACGCCCCGTCTTCCGCGCGCCAAGCCAGCCGCCGGTAAATCCGGCTCTGTCGAGCCCGACCACGAGATGGGGACATCGCCGCATTAGACTCCAGATGAGGCCAGTGCGGAAATTTTCGATCATCAAGACGATGGGTCCCTGGTTGATGCCGAAGTGGAACGGCGAGACCCATAATTGGGGCGGATGGGATCTCTCGCCGATCGTGGCGTTGAAAGTGGCCTTGAACCCATAGGGATTACCTTCCCGCAACTTCAGCGCCTCGAAATATCGTAGAGCCGGCGCGACGATCTCGGGCGCGAACGGCAAGGAGGCGGCGACCGCCCACGGCGCGAGGCTGCCGTCGTCGGGTCCGACAGGCGCGCCTCGGGCTCTGTAGCCAAAGAAACGTCGCCTCTCTCCCTTGATGCGATAGGTCGCTGGGCCCGGACCGTCGCTCGCCGTGAACCCCCAGGCGTTTTCGCCATAGCCGGAGAAACGGTCGGGATTGGCGATCGCATGCTGCCGATGAACGTGGGTCGCGCGACGGCTGTTGTCGAAATAGTCGCTGCGCTTGCCGCGCATATATTCGTCCTGAATTCCACGAAAATCGACCCAGACATGAGGGAACTGATGTGTGAAGAGCGGTCCCGCATACAGAAATTCCTGGTCGTAGACCTTTCGCGATTGGTAGGTGGCGGTCCACTGCGGATAGCTTTCGACCGGCAGCGGATGCGTCGGCGAGCCCAGGCCCAGCAGGTAGATCAACAGCCCCTCGTTGTAGCCTTGCCATCGATAGCGCAGGAAGCCGCTGCGGGACTTCCAACCAAGGGTCACCGTCGGGGCGCCGTTCTGCGCCCAGTTCCAATCGGCGCGGCGGTAGAGCGTGTCGGCAAGTTCGCGGATCTCGCAATCGTCGGCGCCGTCGCCCGAGAAATACTGCGCCGCGGTCAGCATGCCCGCCAGGAGAAGCGCGGTGTCGATCGTCGAAAGCTCGCAATTCCAGGCGCGCTTGCCGTCGTTCATGTCGAGGAAATGGTAGTAGAAGCCCTTGTACCCCGTCGCGTCCGCGTCCCTGCTCTGTACGCTGCCATGAAAGAATCGCAGGGTCGCGAGCGTTCGATGGACGGCGTTGGCCCTGGTCATGAAGCCGCGCTCTACGGCAACGGGATAGGACGAGAGGGCGAAGCCGACGGCGGCGATGCTGGCGGGCCAGCCCGCTTGAGTTTTGTCGGCGATCAAACCGTTGAGCGGGTTCGCCTCGTAGACGAAATAGTCGAACGCCTCACGTTGCAAGGCGTCCATAAACTCCGGACTTATCAGCTCCGCGCCGGTCATGGCGGAGAATGGGTCGTGGATCGCTGCAAGCCGATCTCGCAGACAGGCGATGGCTTCGAACTGCGCCCGTCGAAGCTTGCATCCGCTGACGATTGAGAGCCAAGCCCCACGCGAACCTGCCGTTGATCGCCGCCCAGGACGCGGAATTGCCGCATCGTTCTTACCACGCACCACCTTCCAAAGCGGTGATCAAATCCAGTGACACTCAAGAAGTCGCCTCTCTTCATCATCAATTCGGATAGATCTTCATGCCGCTCGCCACCGAGTCGGCGACGTGCTCCTTGGTGATGACGCCCACGACGTCGTCGCCGTGTGGAACGCCGCGGCCCTTGACTACGATCGCCATGAAGGCGCGTTTGCGCCACATCCTTGCGATGACATCGAAGGCGATCGCGTCGTCGCGAACGACGGTGTAGTCGCGCGTGGCTACGTCCCCCAGGGTTACCGGCGTGTGCGCGCCTTCGAGGCCGCGCCATAGACCGGTGTTGACGCGGATGACCCCGTAGAGGCGTCCCTGCTGGGTCACCACGATATGCTGAAGGCGGCCTTGTGCCTCGTGCTCGCGAAGCAGCGAATCGAAGGTCGTCTCGGCGGGCAGGACCAGCACGTTGGGGTCCATCACCTCGCGCGCGTGGCGCACCAGAAACATGTTGGCGTGCAGCGCCTTGGGCAGAGCGCGGCCGCGTCGGACGAGTTTGAGCGTGTAAATGCTCTCGGCTGACAGCAGCCGGCGGACGCCGACGCTGGCGGCGACCGCAAGGATTAGCGGCATGACGATGTCGTAGTCGCGCGTCATCTCGAAGATCATGGTGACGGCGGTCATCACGGCGCCGGTGCCGCCGCCGACCATCGCGCCCATGCCGACCATGGCGAAGGCAGGGACGCTCAGAGGCATGTGCAGGCCCGCGTCCGCCAGCAGCGAGGCGAAGCCGCCGCCCAGCGTCGCTCCCATGAACAGCGACGGCGAGAAGATTCCTCCCGACGAGCCGGAGCCGAGGCTGATCGAAGTCGCCAGCATCTTGCAGACGAACAGCAGGCCGAGCAGCCAGGTCGTCGTCGGGTCGGTGATGAGAATACTCTCGATCGTGCTGTAGCCGACGCCGTCGACGTAATATTGGCCGAATGCTCGGAACAGCGCGTACATCATCGCGCCTACCATCAGCATGCCCAGCATGTGCCGCGCGTATCGCCACGGGATGCGGTCGAAAGCGTCCTCGACGATATGGATGCCGCGGACGAAACCGGCGGCGGCGACGCCGACCAGCGCGCCCAAGAGCGTGTACAGGAGAAGCAGCGACACAGTGTTGGCGTGCGGCGTCATCGCCACAATCGACGGCACCTGGAAGGCGGGCTGATCGCCAAAGATCCAACGGCCGACGAATGTGGCCGCGCCGGTCGCGATCGCGACGGGCAGAAAGGTGTCGACGCTGACTTCGGGCAGCATCAGTTCGATCGCAAACATCACGCCGCCGATCGGCGTGTTGAAAGTTGCGGCGATGCCCGCGCCGGCGCCGGCGGCGACGAGCGTGATGCGCTGGCCCGCGGGCATAGTTATGATTTGGCCGAGCGTCGAGCCGATCGCCGAGCCGATCTGAATGATCGGACCTTCGCGGCCCACCGACGATCCGCTGCCGATCGCAAACGCCGAGGCCAGCGACTTCACCAGGGCGACGATCGGGCGGATCATGCCCTCTTTGTAGTAGATGGCGTCCATCACTTCCGGAACGCCGTGCCCCTTCGCCTCGGGAGCAAAGTTGCTGACCAGGAAGGTGACGATGACGCCGCCGACGACCGGCGCCAGGATGACGAGCGCGCCCCATCGGCTCGGCGCCGTGAATTCGTTGGCGTCATAGGAAAAGGAGAATTGGCCGGCGAAAAAAAGGTTGTGCAGCAGGCCGATCAGCTCGCGAAACAGCACTGCGCCGATTCCTGTCACGATTCCCAGCAAAAGGCCGAGCAGGGTCAGACGGAGCAGACTGAGCGTGCGGGTTTCGTCTTCTATGATCGCGCTGGAGGCGGTCGGCGAGACGGGGAGATCGGCAACGTCGGGCTTCATAATGGCTTTCGGCTCGATTGCTTCCGGCCTATCGCGCCGTCGCCGGACGCGACCGATTTTCGGTCGATCGGTCGCGCGTGATGCGTGGCCTCTTGATTCCAAGGGCTGGCGGAATATGTCACGTCATGACATAACCACGAGCGTTTGAAAAGCGTGGTTCGATGGGCTTCGTCCGCATGGCCGCCGGCCTCAGCGCCGATCCGATCGCCCGGGATTTTGCGAAGAGGGCGGCGAAACCGTGCCGGGCGCTTGCAACCCCGAACGTCGACACAGCGCCGAGATGAACGAAATGACGACAGTCGATCCGAGCGTTTATGAAGGTCTGGCGGCGTTCCGGCTGGCGCTGCGCCGGTTTCTGACGTTCAGCGAGGCGGCGACTGGCGCGGCGGGCGTGACGGCGCAGCAGTATCAGGCCTTGCTGGCCATCAAGACTCATTCGACCGGCGCGATCATGATCCGCGAATTTGCCGATCAGATGCTGCTCCAGCACAACGGCGCGGTGCAAATGGTCGACCGCCTGGTCGCCGGCGGGCTCGTTCAACGAAACCATTCGCCGACCGACGGTCGCAGCGTGCTCGTTTCCATTTCCGCAAAAGGGGCGGCCTTGCTGGAGCGCCTGGCTGCACTGCACGTAGAGGAATTGCTGAAGCAGGAGCCTCTGCTGGTCGAATCGCTCCGGCGGCTCAGACAAATCGGCCGGGCGCATAACGCCGCCGAATGGACGGCGCCGAAACAACGGAGCACGCGATGATCGAGATCCTGCCGCAGAGCCACGACGCTACGGTTGGCGTCCGCGCGAGCGGCCTTTTGACCGACGCCGACTACAAGCAAACTCTGATACCGCTGCTGGAGAAGACAATCGCCGAGCACGGCCGCGCGCGCCTGCTGGTTGAAATCGCGGACACGTTCGGGGGATGGGAGATGGCTGCGGCGTGGGACGACGTTGCCTTCGGCTTCACCCATCGCGCCGACTTCGGCAAGATCGCGATGGTCGGAGGGCCGCAGTGGATCGCTTGGTCCGCCAAGCTGTTCGCGCCATTCATCGCCGGAGAGATGAGGACTTTTCCTGCCGGTCAGTCGCTGCGGGCTTGGGACTGGATCGACACGGCGTGATCGTGGTTGGCGACGCGGCGCCGCGATCAGGCAATGGCGCGGCGTCCTCGCGCGAGCGCCCCACACGGGGGGCGGGCGAATGTCCGCCGCGGCGTCCCTTGCCGATGCGGAACGGCCAAGTGTCCGCGGCGCCGTCATGACCCGAATGGATTACACAACCCTGGAGGCCGGCGATGGAACCGATGTTGCGCGAATTCGGACCCGGAATCTGGACGACTGAAGGTCCGGTCGTGTCATTCTTTGGATTTCCCTATCCGACCCGCATGGCCGCAATCAAGTTGTCTAGCGGTGGACTGTTCGTCTGGTCGCCCGTCGCGCTTTCTCCGGCGCTCAAACGCGAGATCGACGCACTGGGACCGGTTTGCTGCGTCGTTTCGCCCAATCTGCTGCACCATCGTTTTCTCGGCGAGTGGAAGGCCGCGTGTCCCGATGCGCGCCTCTTCGCTTCTCCGGGCCTGCGACGGCGGCGAAAGGACCTTGCCTTCGACGCCGACTTGGGCGACGCGCCCGATCCGCTCTGGGCGGCGGACATCGATCAGGTTCTCGTGCGCGCAGTTTCGCGATGACGGAGGCGGTCTTTTTCCATCGCGCCAGCGGCGCCGCCATCTTCGCCGACTTGATCCAAAACTTCCCTCAAGGCTGGTTCAATGGCTGGCGCGCGCTTCTCGCTCGCTTCGCCGGCATCGTCGCACCCCATCCGGGCGCGCCGCGAGATTGGCGCGCCAGCTTCACCAATCGCAGAGCGGCGCGCGCTGCGCTGGAGCGCATACTGGCCTGGCCGATCGAGCGTGTGTTGATGGCGCATAGCGAACCCGTTTACGCCAATGGCGCGGCGTTCGTTCGCGACGCCTTCGGCTGGCTGTTGGGTCGACGGCGATTTCACGCTCCGGTCGACACGCCCGAGACGATGGTGAATTCTGGCCGCGTTCCGGCGGCGCTCCAGCCGTTGAGAACGCCGGCGCCGAAGGCGCCGCCGCCGCCGCCGCCCGAGAGGGCGAGATAGACGAACGGTCGCCCGTTCTGCACGACGGCGGGTCGCACG
>NZ_JBEKVH010000090.1:0-15803 GCF_049514155.1 Roseiarcus sp.
GGCGCGATGACCCTGTTCTCGCCGAGGCCCCGCTTCAGCCCGAGACCGGGAACGCCGAAGTTCGAGTATTGGTAGGTGAACTCCAGGTCGCGGGCGTTGTAGGCGGATTCGGATATGCCCCAAGGCAGGCCGAGTTTGGCGGCGTAGGCGATCTGCCGGCGCACGATGAGACGGTTGGTCTGCTCGAGCAAGCTTCCCGTCGGCGCTCGCATGACGAGCGAGGGCATCAGATACTCGAACATCGATCCCGACCACGAAATCAGCGCCGCGCCATGGGCGACCGGCGTCGCGGCGCGGCCGAGCCGGAACCAGTGCTTGGCGGCGATGTCGCCTTTGGCGATGGCGAAAAAGCTGGCGAGCCGCGCCTCGGACGCCAGCAGGTCGTAGCAATTCGTATCGAGCGCGCCTTCCGGCGCGAGAAATCCGATCGACAGCAGTTGGCGACGGCGGTTGAACAGGAAGCCGAAGTCCATCGCCAGCGCCATCGACCGCGCCGTGTCCTCCAGCTTCGAAAGCCGCGCCGCCGCAGAGCGAGACGCGTGCGCGAACTGCGCGAGATCGTGGCTGTGGGCGTCGATCGCTTTCAGAGTCGCTTGCGCCCAGAACAGCATATCGGCGCCGCTGCCGTCGCCGCGTTCGATCGCCAGCGCTCCGGCGATGTCGACCATGATCTCGGCGTCGGCGTGAAGACCCGCGAGTCGCGCGGCAAGATCGTCGTCCGAAAGCCGCGCCTGGCGCACGGCGAGCGCCACGGCCGCGACCGCGTCGTCGAATTGGCTGAGGGTCACAGTCTGGGTCTGGCCGCCGTCGCGCAGGCGCGCCGATTCCGCGCGGGTGATTTCGAGCGCGTCGGCGACGCCGTCGAGACGCCGCTCGGCCGCAAGCGGACGGACCTTCCATTCCCGGCACGCGTTCGCCAGCGCGATCAGGTGCCCGGCCAGATTGCCGCTGTCGACGGTGGACACGTATCTCGGGTCGAGCGGGCGCAGATCGCGGGTGTCGTACCAATTGTAGAAATGTCCGCGGAAACGTTGCAGCCCGCCCATCGTCGCCAGCGTCGCCTCAAGCCGATCGATCGCCCGATCGGTTCCGGTCCAGCCGAAATCGCGCGCGCTGACGACGGAAAGGAGATAGAGGCCGAGGTTGGTCGGCGATGTCCGATGCGCGATCGCCGGCGTCGGATTGTCCTGAAAGTTGTCGGGCGGCAGCATGTTGTCGGCCGGCGTGACGAACGTCTCGAAGAACCGCCAAGTGCGGCGCGCGGTTCGTCGGAGCGCCTCGGCGTCGGCGCCGGACATCGGCAATTGAGCGGTCGCTCCACGAGGCAAGCTGATGCGGCGCGCGACCGCCGGCGAGGCGACCCACAGC
Organism: Roseiarcus sp.; assembly: GCF_049514155.1. Taxonomy (GTDB): domain Bacteria; phylum Pseudomonadota; class Alphaproteobacteria; order Rhizobiales; family Beijerinckiaceae; genus Roseiarcus. The sequence continues at coordinate 1,369 of NZ_JBEKVH010000090.1, forward strand.
GCGGCGAACGGAAGCGCGACAGGCCACGATCCGTGGCCGAACGCCAGAGCGACAATCGCCGCGACGGCGCCAATGACGACCGCCGCCGCCATTCGGCGCGTCAAGCCCATGAGGTCGAGGCGCGGTCCGAGCGTCGCCTGCGCCGCCGGAACCCATTCAAGCAGATGGCGCCGGGTGACGCCCAAGCGCCAGAGCGTGCGGCCGATCGCATCGGCCATCAGCCACGCCTGATCCGCCAGGAACGCGACGGTCAGCGTCGAGAGCGTCAAGGCAAGACCGAGATCGCCGCCGAGCGCGCGCACATGGCTCGAGATCGTCACGCCCGGGCGTCGCGGCGGAATGGCGGCAATGACCGGAATTAGCGTCGGCAGCACGATCGTCAGGACGACGAAAAGGGTCCAGATCAGCGCCGCGTGAAACGGCAAGGCCCAGCCCGCGAGCAGCGCGAGCGCCGCGGCGGGCGCTGAAAGGGTTCGACGCAGATTGTCGAGCATCTTCCACCGGCCGACCGCAGGGATGGCGCTCGTCGCGCGACCGCAGATCCAGGGCAGCAATTGCCAGTCGCCGCGCGCCCAACGGTGATGGCGAACGGCGCCGACGTCGTAGCGGGCTGGGAATTCCTCTACGACCTCGACATCGGAGGCGAGTCCGGCGCGCGCGAACACGCCTTCGAACAGATCGTGGCTGAGAAGCGTCGAATCCGGCGCCCGGCCGGCGAGCGCAGCTTCGAAGGCGTCGACGTCGTAGATGCCTTTGCCCGCATAGGAGCCTTCGCCGAACAGATCCTGATAGACGTCCGAGACAGCCGAGGCGTAGGGATCGATTCCGCTCAGGCTGGAGAAGATGCGCTGGAACTGCGAGCCTTCCTGGCCGATCGGCAGCGAAGGCGTGACGCGCGGCTGCAACACCGCGTAGCCTTCCACCACCCTGCCGGCGGCTGCGTCGAAGCGCGGGCGATTCAGCGGGTGCGCCATCTTGCCTATAAGGCGGCGCACCGTGTCGCGCGGCAACCGCGTGTCCGCGTCGAGCGTCACGACGTAGCGGATATCGGCGGGCGCGACAGGCGGCCCGGCGCCGACGTCGATGAAGGTGGTGTCGGTCGCGGCGCGCAGCAGCCGGTTCAGTTCGTGCAGCTTGCCGCGCTTGCGCTCCCAGCCGATCCACCGCGCTTCGCCTTCGTTCCAGACGCGACGGCGATGCAGGAGCAGAAAGCGCGGGCCGCCCGGCGCCGGACCATGGCGCAGATTGAGACGCGCGACGCCTTCCGCCGCCGCGGCGACGAGCGCCGCGTCGCCTTCGGCGTGCTCGGTTTCCGAGTCCGTCCAGTCGGAAACCAGGGCAAAATGCAGATCGCCTTCCGGGCTGGCGAGGTGGTGAATCTCCAGCCGTCGGATTTGCTCTTCCACGGCTTCCACGCTTGTCAACAGGGTCGGCACCGCGACGAGCGTGCGCAAATGCGAGGGAACGCCGTCGCGCAGCTCGAGCGCCGGCAGAATCGTCGCCGCGAAGCCGAGGTTGACCCCGCGATTGACCAGCGCGACGGCGGCGTCGATGGCGGGAATTGCGCCCAGGAAGCCAAGCAGGCCGAGAACGGCCAAGCCGGCTCCGGCCGCGGCGAGGCTCAGCAGCGGCGCCGCAAGAAGGATCGCGGCGACGACGGCGATCGCCGTCACGTAGCCGCCAAGTCCAAGCGATCGGTTGACCCGCGCCAGCCAGTTTCGCATCGGCGGGCGATAGGAAAGGGCGATTTCAAAGGCGCGGCGGCCTCCCGCAAGCAAGTGGTAGCCTGGATCGCCGCGCCGCGCTTGCTCGGCCGTCGGCTCCGCACGCCGCTCGCGACTGGCCGCGAGCGCCGCGGCGCCGGCGATATCCAGCTCCGTGCGGTTCGAGCCGCGCGCCAGTTCCTCGACCGCGCTTCGGTAAAGCGTGCGCGTCGGAGGATCCATCGTCTCGAACGGGCCGTCGGCGGCGAAAACAACGTCGACGAGGCTGAGCCGTTCGAACAATTGCTGCCAGTCGACGTCGGAAATCAGGCGCAAGCTGGTGATGATGTTGCGCACGGTGACGTTCGAGGCGCCTTGCCGGCGATGCACGTCGCGCACCACCGTTTCCGCCGTCGTGTCTTGGATCGCCAGACGCTGGTCGAGCCACGTCAGCGCCGGCGTGATCTTCGGGTCCTGGTCACGCAGCCGATGCACGAGCTGCACCGCCAAAGCGTCGGCAAGCGGCGCGCGCTCGTGGGCGAAAAGGACGACGGCGACGGACTCGGCGGGTTGTCCCCCGGTCCCGAGCAAGCGGTCGGCGAGCCCGTCCGCCACGGTGCGCGCGGCGCGGCTCTGCGTGATCTGCCGCCCGAGGCGTCCAAGATTCTCGACCAGCACAATCCGCAGCGTGATCGACACCGCCCAGAGTTCGCCAATGGTGAGCGGCTGCACCTCCTGATAGGCCCTGACGTAGCGGACCAGCATTTCGGCGTCGAAGCGGCTGTCGGTATGGGCGACGAAGGCCCAGGTCACGCCGAAGACGCGGGGATAGCCGGCGAAGGGGCCCGAGGCGAGCTTGGGAAGCTGGCGGTAGTAGCCGGGCGGCAGGTCCAAGCGAAGCTCGCGGATCTGCTTCTCGACGAGATGATAATTGTCGATGAGCCATTCCGCCGCCGGCGTTATGGCGCGTCCCTCGTTGATCGCCTTGACGATCGCGCGGTAAGCCTCGAGCAGAACGGCGCCGTTGTCGGCGAGCCGCCGCGCCAGCGGCTGACCCTTGGTCGTCTTGGACGAGACGATCTGCGCCAGCGCGAGACTTCGCGCATGCTCCTCGAGGCGTTCGGCGCTGAACAACTCCTCGCGGATGGGCTCCCGGTTGTCCCAGGGCGGCGACCGCGTCACGCTTTCGAAGGCGCGGCTGGAGAGAAATCTCAATTTGACCTTTCCGCCGCGCGGTGAAAGCGCAGTGAGCCCGCATGAGCGGATTTCGCAAAAGCGTCGGCGAACGGAACAGACCCCCGCGACGCCAGGAGTGAACCCGGCAAAGAGCGTCTCCCGACCGCTGCGCGCGCGCCCGACGGTCGGCGTCAAAGCCGATTGTTGCGACGAAGAGAGCGAAGCTCGGCGAGCGATGACGGGAGGATCGAGTCCTCCCCAACGCGGACTTGCGGCGCGCCGGCCTGGCGCGTCGCAAGTGATTTTCATCCTCAGCGAGTCAGGCGATCAATAGTCCATGCCGCCCATGCCGCCTTCGGGCATCGCCGGCGCGTCCTTCTTCGGTCTTTCGGCGACCATGGCCTCGGTCGTGATCATCAGGCCGGCGATCGAAGCCGCGTCTTGGAGCGCGATCCGCACCACCTTGGCGGGATCGAGAATGCCGGCGGCGAGCATGTCGACAAATTGCTCGGTCTGGGCGTCGAAGCCGTAGGTCTGCGATTTCTCGCCGAGGATCTTTCCGACCACGATCGAGCCTTCGCCGCCCGAATTCTCGACGATCTGACGGATCGGCGCTTCGAGCGCCTTGAGGACGATGTCGATGCCCGACTGGATGTCGGCGTTTTCGTCGCTGAGCTTGCCGACCGAAGCCTTGGCTCGCAGCAACGCGACGCCGCCGCCGGGAACGACGCCTTCCGCGACCGCGGCCTTGGTGGCGTTGACCGCATCGTCGACGCGATCCTTCTTCTCCTTGACCTCGACTTCGGTGGAGCCGCCGACGCGGATGATCGCGACGCCGCCCGCCAACTTCGCCAAACGCTCCTGAAGCTTCTCCTTGTCGTAATCCGAGGTCGTCTCCTCGATCTGCGACTTGATCTGAGCGACGCGCGCCTCGATGTCGGCTTTCTTGCCGGCGCCGTCGATGATCGTGGTGTTTTCCTTCTCGATCCGCACCCGCTTGGCCCGCCCGAGCATGTCGAGCGTGACCTTTTCGAGCTTGACGCCGAGATCCTCGGCGATCACGTCGCCGGCGCTGAGCGTCGCGATGTCTTCGAGCATCGCCTTGCGGCGATCGCCGAAGCCGGGGGCCTTGACGGCGGCGACCTTGAGGCCGCCGCGCAGCTTGTTGACGACCAGCGTCGCCAGCGCCTCGCCGTCGATGTCTTCGGCGATGATCAGCAGCGGCTTGCCCGCCTGGACGACTGCTTCGAGCAGCGGCAGCATCGCCTGCAGCGAGGAGAGCTTCTTTTCGTGGATGAGGATGTAGGGATCCTCCAGCTCGACGATCATCTTCTCGGCGTTGGTGACGAAGTAAGGCGAGAGATAGCCGCGATCGAACTGCATGCCCTCGACGATGTCGAGTTCGGTTTCGGCGGTCTTGGCTTCCTCGATCGTGATGACGCCCTCGGCGCCGACCTTCTTCATCGCCTTGGCGATCATTTCGCCGATCGACTTGTCGCCGTTGGCGGCGATTGTGCCGACTTGGGCGATCTCCTCCGAGGACTGCACCTTCTTGGCGCGGCGCTCGATGTCTTTCACCACCGCCGTCACGGCAATGTCGACGCCGCGCTTCAGGTCCATCGGGTTCATGCCGGCGGCGACGAGCTTGAGGCCTTCGCGCATGATCGATGCGGCCAGGACTGTCGCCGTCGTCGTGCCGTCGCCGGCGAGATCATTGGTCTTCGAGGCGACCTCGCGCACCATTTGCGCGCCCATGTTCTCGAATTTGTCGGCGAGCTCGATCTCCTTCGCCACGGCGACGCCGTCCTTGGTGATGTGCGGCGCGCCGTAGGACCGATCGAGAATGACGTTGCGCCCCTTGGGGCCGAGCGTCACCTTGACGGCGTTATTGAGGATTTCGACGCCGTGCAGCATGCGCTCGCGAGCGTCGGTGGAGAATCTTACGTCTTTGGCGGACATGGTTTTCGTTCCTGTGTTTGAGGGGTGGGCAGCGTCGTTCAGGCGGCCTTCTTGGCTGCAGTCGCGCTCTCGATCACCCCTAGGATGTCGGATTCTTTCATGATCAGAAGGTCTTCGCCGTCGATCTTGACCTCGGAACCCGACCATTTGCCGAACAGCACGCGGTCGCCGGCTTTGACTTCGAGCGCGATGAGCTTGCCGCTTTCATCGCGCGCGCCGGGGCCGACGGCGACGATTTCGCCCTCTTGCGGCTTCTCTTTGACGGTGTCGGGAATCAGGATGCCGCCTTTCGTCTTGTCCTCGCCCTCAATGCGACGGATCACGACGCGGTCGTGCAGCGGACGAAATTTCATGGGGTCCGTTTCTGGTCAGCAGACGACGCCGGCTCAGGGCAAATGCCCCGGCTCTCGGCGCGAGTCTGACGCTTGGCCTAGATGGCTATCGTTGGCACTCGTTACAAGAGAGTGCTAATCGGCGTTTCCGACAGCCGCTCCTCGTCAATGTCGGCGACGAGCGCCGGTGGCGGCGGCGGAAGGTCCGAGGGGGCGGGGGCAAAACGTTGGATTTTGACCACAGCGCGGCGATTGCCGCGCTGCGCCCGGCGCTGCTACGCTCCGCCTCCGCCGTTTCCCGCCAAGGAGCCCAGTCGCTTGTCGCACGCCCGCTATCCCAGCTTGCACGACCGCGTCGTCTTCATCACCGGCGGCGGATCGGGGATCGGCGCGGCGATGGTCGAGGCCTTCGTTGCGCAAGGGTCGAACGTCGCCTTCGTCGACATCGCCAAGGACGAATCGCTCAAGGTGGTCGAGCGCGCCGTCGGTCCGCAGAAGCCGTTGTTCATCGAATGCGACCTGACCAACCTCGCCGCGCTCGAATCGGCGATGGTCGAGACGCGCCAGCGGCTCGGACCGATCGGCGTCCTGGTCAACAACGCCGCCAACGATACGCGACGCGCCTTCGCCGACGTCACCGAGGCCGACTGGGACTTTACGATGGCGGTCAACCTCAAGCACCAGTTCTTCGCCGCGCAAATCGCCGCTCAGTCGATGCGCGAAATCGGCGGCGGCTCGATCGTCAATTTCTCTTCCACCGTATGGATGATCGGTTCGCCGCGCTTGACCGTCTATGCGGCCGCCAAGGCGGCGGTCGTCGGCCTCACCAACAGCCTGGCGCACGAACTCGGCGGCGACAACATTCGCGTCAATTGCATAGCGCCCGGGGCGGTGATGACCGAGCGGCAGCGGCGGTTGTGGTTCACCACCGACGCCGATGTCGCGGCGATGGTCGCGCGCCAATGTCTGCCGCAAGCGATCGCTCCGGAAGCGGTCGCCAGCGCAGCGCTGTTCCTCGCCGCCGACGACAGCCGGATGATCACCAAGCATTGTCTTCTCGTCGACGCGGGCCTGCGCTGATCGCTCCGCCCGGGGCATTTGAGAGAATTGCGCTTGATCGGGCGCCCAGGCGAGCGCATCCTCTCCCGCAGGCCGGTCCGCCAAGCGACCGCCTTCGCAGGGAGAAACGCATGACCGTCGCGCGAATTCTCGCGGACAAGGGCAGAGATGTCCTCACGACTCAACCGCACCGCACCGTTAAGGAAGTTGCAGCGCAGCTCGCGTCCCGGGGCGTCGGCGCCGTCATCGTCTCCGACGCGGCCCAGGCCGTGCTCGGCATCGTCTCGGAACGCGATATCGTGCGCGCGATCGGCACGGGTCCGTCGAGCGTCCTGGAAGAACCGGTGTCGCGTTACATGACGGCGAAAGTGACGACCGTCGACGAAAGCGCCTCGATCGACCGGGTGATGGAACTGATGACCGAAGGCCGCTTCCGCCATCTGCCGGTGGTCGAGAACGGGCGGCTGGTCGGCATCGTCTCGATCGGCGACGTCGTCAAACGCCACGTCAACACGATCGACAGCGAACGTCGGGCGCTGCGCGACTACATCGGCGCCGCCTGAGCGTCGGGCTGGGTCAGCCCTCGGCGGCGGGCGCGAGATCGAAGCATTCGGCGATGTCGTCGCGCGCGCGCCGCACCGCCTCGCGCCCGAGCGCGATCAGCTCTTCGGCGCGGTCGAACTCGAACACGCCGATCCGGCCGACCTTGAGATTGATCAGCACGTCGGGCGGGTCGCCGGCGAGACGCGAGCGCATCAGCCGGTCCTGGGTGATGTTGAACGCGTTGGCCATCACCGAGGCGAGCCCCGGCGCGCTCGCGCCCGATCGACCGCGGCGCAGCAGCCCCGCGCCGCGGCGGGCGGCCGGCGGCGCTTCGTCTTCAGCCAGGTCGGCCTCGATCCCGTCGTGTCGGGTCGCGCCGCGGCCGGTGCCGTCGACTGTGATGCTGAGCGCGACGACGCGTTCGGCCCCGAGCGCGCGCGCGACGCTGACCGGCACCGGATTGACGACCGCGCCGTCGATCAGCCAGCGCCGGCCGAGCCTGACCGGCTCGAACACGCCGGGCAGGGCGTAGGAGGCGCGTATCGCGTCGACCAGCGAGCCCCGGCGCAGCCACACCTCGTGCCCGGTGTCCAGTTCGGTCGCGACGCCGGCGAAGCGCATCGGCAGGTCTTCGATCCGCATCGCGCCGATCGATTCCTGCAATTTGACGCGCAGCCGATCGCCGCCGATCAGGCCGGCGCCGCTGAAGGAGAAGTCGAGCAGGCCGAACACGCGCCGCTTGTTGAGCGAGCGGGCGAAAGACTCGAGCTCGTCGAGCCGGCCGGCGGCGAAGCAACCGCCGACCAGGGCCCCGATCGACGATCCGACCACGACATCGGGAACCAGGCCCATCGCCTTGAGTTCGTGCAGCGCGCCGATATGCGCCCAGCCGCGCGCCGCGCCGGCGCCGAGCGCGAGGCCGATCCGCGGCCCGGCGCGCCCGCGGCCGCCCGCCGCGGTCTCGATTTCGGTCTTGCGGAGAAGATCGTCCGCCATGGCTCAAGCCTCGCCGGTCGGCCGCGCTCCCGATGCAACAAGGAGCGCCGGCCGCCATCCACGACCCCCTTCGCTTGCGTCGCGCTCCCGCTTCGCGAGCGGGTCTGCCGCGCTCGGCTGCGAAGAGGGACTACACGCCTTCGACCGGCGCCAACCGCGCGCCGTCGGCCGCGGCTTCGACGCGGCGATAGAAACACGATCGACGGCCGGTGTGGCAGGCCCCGCCGTCGCCGCCGACCTTGACCCGGGCGAGCAGCGCGTCCTGGTCGCAGTCGACCCTGAGCTCGACCACGGTCTGGACCTGGCCGGACGTGTCGCCCTTGCGCCACAGCCTTTGGCGCGAGCGCGACCAATAGTGCATCACGCCGGTCGCCAGCGTTTTCTCGATCGCCTCGGCGTTCATGTGGGCGAGCATCAACACTTCGCCGCTGTCGGCCTCGACCGCGACGCAGGTCACCAGCCCGTCAGCCGAGAAGCGCGGGGTGAAGGCGGCGCCTTCCTCCAGATCGTTTGCCGCCGCGCCGGGCATGATCAATGCGCGCCGCGCAGCAGCGTGAGGAAGCGGGTCTGTTCGTTCGGCTGCGAGCGGAAGACGCCGGTGAACTGCGTCGTCACGGTCGAGACGCCATCCTTCTTCACGCCGCGCATCGACATGCAGGTGTGCTCGGCCTCGATCATCACCGCGACGCCGCGGGTGTTGAGCGCGCCGTCGATCGCGTTGACGATCTGGGACGACAGCGCTTCCTGGGTTTGCAGCCGGCGCGCGAACGTGTCGACGATGCGCGCCAGCTTCGACAGGCCGACGACGCCGAGGCGCGGGTAATAGGCGATGTGAGCCTTGCCGATGAACGGCGCGATGTGGTGCTCGCAATGCGAGATGAAGGGAATGTCGCGGATGAGGATCAGGTCCTTGTAGCCGTCGACGTCGTCGAACACGCGCGACAAGTGCTCGCTGGGGTCCTGACGGTAGCCGGCGAACAGTTCCTCATAGGCCTTGACCACCCGGCGCGGGGTGTCGAGCAGCCCCTCGCGATCGGGATTGTCGCCGGCCCAGGCGATCAGGGTGCGGACCGCCGCCTCGGCTTCCTCGCGCGTGGGGCGAGCGGGCGCTTCGGCGCCGCGCTCGTCGCGGGTGGCCTCAGTGCGGCGCTGGTCGCGGGTCACAATGTCGTCCATGGGGCTCTTCTAGCAATTCGGCGGCCGGGCGGCCACCTCTGGCGCTCGCTTTGGTCGGTCGAGCCTCCTATATAGTTACCTCCGGCGGCGTGAAAAGCCGCCTCGCCTGAGCGTCATGGCTAACGACGATTTCGATGCGATCTATACGGCGCGCATCCTCGAGCTCGCCGCCGACATTCCGCGCCTCGGCCGGCTCGCCGCGCCCGACGCCAGCGCGTCCGTGCGTTCGCCCATCTGCGGCTCGAAGGTCACGATCGATCTGCGCCTCAGCGACGGCCGGGTCGCCGACTTCGCCCATGACGTGCGCGCCTGCGCCTTGGGCCAGGCCGCGTCTTCGCTGATGGCGCGCCATATCGTCGGCGCCGCGCCCGAGGCGCTGATCGCGCTGCGCGAGACGGTCCGGCGCATGCTCAAGGAAAACGGACCGCCGCCGGCGGGCGAATGGGCGGAATTCGCCGTGCTCGAGCCAGTGCGCGACCTGCCGTCGCGCCACGCCGCGACCCTGCTGACGTTCGACGCGGTGGCCGAGGCGCTGGGCAAGATCGACGCGCTGCGGCGGCGGGCCGAAGCGGCCGCCGGGACCGATCGATGACGGCCTTGGGGCAGGCGCCGCGGCAGGCCGCCCACCTGCTGATCCGCTTCTACCAATTGAGCTTTTCGGCCCTGCTGGGCAGCCGTTGCCGTTACCTGCCGACCTGCTCGGCCTATGCCGACGAAGCGATCCGTCGGCATGGCCTGTGGGCGGGCGGCTGGATGGCGACGGCGCGGATCTGCCGCTGCCATCCCTGGGGCGGGTCGGGTTACGATCCGCCGCCGCCAACGCCGCCCCGCCGCGCGTCATGGCTGACGCCGTGGCGCTACGGCCGCTGGCGCCGCCGCTGCGACTGAAAGCCGGGGAAAGCGCCGCTCGGGCCGCGTCGACGGCTGGCGTTCACAGGGGGTTAACCATAGCGTGGTTTCGTCGTCGCGACGCGCTTCTGCTTGGTGACCCTATGTGTTTGCGCCGCATCGCTCTTTTGCTGCTGTTGGCCGGCGTCGCGCCGGCGGCGGCGCGGGCCGAAGAGGTTCGTATCATCGGCGACAGCATCGGCGAGGGCCTGCACCTCGCCTCGGACATTCCGTCGCCCGCAAATCGCTTTAACGTCGCGATCTACACCCCCAAAATCTTTGAACAAATCCGGGATATGCCGCGCGGCGCGAACGTCGTCATGAGCCTGGGCACCAACGACGCGGTCGCCGGCCTCGACGAGCAGCAGCCGCGCATCGCGCAGATTGTCGCCGCCGCGCGCGAGCAGGGCATCAAGCTCACCTGGCTCGGTCCGCCGTGCGTGCGCACCGCCTGGGAGGTCCATTCCGAGCGGCTCGACAAGGTCATCGCGGCGACTTTGGCTGGCACTTCAGTGGCTTACGTCTCAGCCCAGACCCCCGAGTTCTGCGCCCCGGGGCTGCACGCCGGCGACGGCGTCCACTTTACTATGGCGGGCTACAGGCTGTTGTGGCAGAAGGCGGCGTCCGTTGCGGGGATACCGATCGTCGAAGTCGCCGCAAGCGACCACAAGCCGGTCGTTGCGAGCGGCAAGAAGGGGTCAAGCGGGAAAAAACATAAGAAAAAGAAGCACGTCGCCCCATTGGCGACGCCTGCCGCGGCCGCGCGGACTTGAGCAATCGCTAGCCGAAGGCGCGTGAAGGATGTTGAAGTCCGGGTTCTCGGTTTCGACGCGTTGCGTCGTGTTGGTCGCGTTCGCCGCCGTCGCCGCGATCGGGGCGCCGGCCGTGGCGTCGGCCGAAGGCCCGGCGACGCTGCACATCGCCTTCGTCGGCGATTCGATGGCCGACGGTCTGTGGGGCGCGATGTTTCGCCGCCTCGGAAAAGACAAATGTTTGGCGGATAAGGTGAAGCTGATCCGCCGAGCGAAGAACGGCACCGGGTTGACCCGACTCGATCAGTATAACTGGGTCGACGAGGTGGGGGCGATCGCCACGGATCCGGGGGCTGACCTTTTTGTTGGCTCGTTCGGCGTCAACGATCGCCAGTCGATCGTCGACGTCGACAAGAAGCGGACCGAATTTGGCGGCCCGGATTACGACGGCCGCTACGAGGGAATCGTCGAGGATGTGGTCCACAGCGCCCTGTCGCACGGTTCGTCGGTCCTGGTGATGGGGCTGCCGGTCATGCTCGACGCCGCCGCCAACGCCGACGCCGCCGCCAAGAACAAGCTGTTTGCGGACGCGGTGGCCCATGTCGCCTCGCCGAGCGCCGTCTATGTGGCGCCGTGGACCTCGCAGCCGCCGCCCGACGTCTACAAACCGTTCCTGCCCAACGCCAAGCAGACCCTGGTGCAGGTGCGCGCGCCCGACGGGGTGCACTTCACCACGGCCGGCTACGACATGGTCATGGACGCCTTCTTTCCGGCGATCATGGACAGCCTGAAGCAACGCGGCCGCGACGTCGCCGCCGAGTGCGAACAGATGGGAGCGAAATAGGGCTTGCGAAGTTCGGTTGCGCTGCTCGCCTGGGCCTCGGCCCTGCTGATCGGCGCGGTGGGGGCGACCCTCACCGCGAAGATCGACGTGAGCGCGCCCACGAACGTCAGCGCCGCTGAGCAGTCGCTGCAATCGGCGAGCCGACTGCGACTGCCCGCCGCCCAGCGACTCGTCGCGCTCGCCGGCGCCGATCCGCGCTTCGACGTCTGGCGAAACCCAGGCCGCAGCGGGCCGCCGAAGACGACCGCGCGCGCCGCCGGGCCGCCCAGCTCCGGCGACAAGCTGCTGCGGGTGGCGATGATGGCCAAGCCGACGCTGCCGAACGCCGGTCTCGCTCCGCTCGGACGCGCCCGAAACGTCGGCGCGCTGTCCGCGCTCGAGGCGGCGCTGCCGGCGGCGGAGCGGCCAAGCCCCGAACTCACCGCTTACGGCGAGCTCGAGCCCGACTTCTTCGCCGCGCGCCGGCTGACTGTGCTGCAGCTCGGCGACAGCCACACCGCCGCCGATTTCTTCACCGGCCGGGTGCGCGAGCGGCTGCAGCAGACCTTCGGCGCCGGCGGCATGGACTATCTCGTTCCGGGCAAGCCTCACCCCGGCGTACGCTCGGCCCTGTTCGACAGCGACGCGTCCGACGGCTGGAGCTACGAGGCGCTGCAGAAATCGGACGAGACCCGCCGCTTCTACCTCTCCGGCTTCAACGCGGTCGCCCATCGCGCCGGCGCGTCGCTCAGCCTCAAGGCGAAGGGCGGCCTCGCCTACGACAGCGTTCAGGTCGCGTTCCTCAAGCAGCCGGGCGGCGGCCGCGCCGAGGTTCTGGTCGACGGCGAGCCGAGCGGCGACATCAGCCTCGACGGCGCCGCCGATCAGCGCGCGACGCTCGACGTCAACGCCGCCGATCACGGCGCGCACGGTTTCCACGACATTGCGGTGCGCTCGCTGACCGACGCGCCGGTGACCGTCACCGGCGTCGAGGTCAATCGCGAAGGCGACGGCGTTTCCTACGTCAGCCTCGGCTTCCCCGGCGCGACGGTGCAACTGCTGCAGAAGCTCGCCGACGACAATCTCGCCGACGACCTCAAGCGCATTGCGCCCGACGTCATCGTCCTCGCCTTCGGCACCAACGAGGGCTTCAACGATGCGCTCGACGTCGGCGCCTATGCCGCGCAGTACGAGCAGATCGTCAAGCGACTGAAGTCGCTCAGGCCGCAGGCGCGCATCGTCATCGTCGGCCCGCCAGACGGCGCGCGCGCGGGCGGCGCCTGCAAGCCCGGCGCGCCCGGCTGCGCGACGTCGGCGGGCGCCGACGGCGCCGCCTGCCATCTGCCGACGCCGCCCAAGCTCGCCCAGGTGCGCGAAGCGCAGCGCCGCCTGGCGATGCGGCTCGAAGCCGATTTCTGGGACTGGTCGTCGGCGATGCCGAGCCCATGCGGCGCGCAAGTGTGGGCCGCGGCCGACCCGCCGCTGATGGCCCACGATTACGTGCATATGACGACAGAAGGTTATAAGCAGAGCGCCGACCGATTTGCGGATTTTCTCATCCCCCTGATCGAAGGCCGGCAGACCAGCGCCCATGTTGTTTCCAACAATTGATTTTGGTCTGTTCTTCGCGTTCTCGTTCATATTGGTTTGGGGTCTCAACCCCTACAACACCGTCAAGAAATACGTCCTCCTCGCGCTGAGCCTCGCGTTCTACGCGTCGTGGAACTGGCGCTTCCTGTTTCTGCTGTTGGCGAGCGGGGCGATCTCCTATGTCGTCGGCCTCTATGTCGACGCGTCGGCGCAGCGGCCCTTTCGCCGCCTCGCGCTCGGCGCCGGCGTCGCACTCGACCTCGCCATCCTCGCCTATTTCAAATACCTCGACTTCTTCATCGCCCAGGCGCTGAACCTCGCCCACATGCTCGGCTTCGATCTGCCGCTCGGCTTCGTCAACGTCACGCTGCCGGTGGCGATCTCGTTCCTCACTTTCCACGCCATTTCCTATGTCGTCGACGTCTACCGCGGCCGGATTCCCGCCTCGCGCTCGCCGCTCGACATCCTGCTCTACGTCAGCTTCTTCCCACATCTGGTGGCGGGGCCGATCGTGCGCGCCCACGAATTCCTGCCGCAGCTCGCTTCGCCGCGCCGCGCCGGCGATTTCTCCTTCGGCGAGAACATGCTGCTGATCCTTGGCGGCCTGTTCAAGAAGATGGTGATCGCCAACTACCTGGCGGTGCGCTTCGTCGATCCGGTCTTCACCGATCCGTCGCAGTTTTCGCGCTTCGATCTGATCATGGCGGTCTACGCCTACGCGATCCAGATTTACGCCGATTTCTCCGCCTACACCGACATCGCCATCGGCGTGGCGGCGCTGCTCGGCTACCGCTTTCCGCAGAATTTCAACCAGCCCTATCGCGCGCTCGGCATCGGCGATTTCTGGCGGCGCTGGCACATGACGCTGTCGAACTGGCTGCGCGACTACCTCTACATTCCGCTCGGCGGCAACCGCCACGGCGCCTGGGCGACGGCGCGCAACCTGATGCTGACGATGACGCTCGGCGGCCTGTGGCACGGCGCCAACTGGACTTTCCTGATCTGGGGCGCGATGCACGGCGCGGCGCTGGTCGTCGACCATGCCTGGCGGCGCAGCGCCGCCTTCGCGCGCTGGGGCGGGGGGCCGATCGTCCGTGTCGTCGATTGGGCGCTGACCTTCAATTTCGTCTGTCTCGCCTGGCTGTTCTTCCGCGCGCCCTCGCTCGACGCCGTCGGCCAGTTCCTCTCGGGCGTGTGGACCGACAATGGCGCCGCCTCGACCATGCCGGCGGTGGTGCTGCCGTTGATCGCCTGCGGCGCGCTGACCCAGATCGCGCCGCCGCAAACCCGCGCGGCGATGGGCGTCGTGCTCGACAACCGCGGCGCGCTGGCTCAGGCGGCGTTCGGCTTTGTCCTGCTGTATGCGATCGTCGTCTTGGCCCCGTCGGCTTCGGCGCCGTTCATCTACTTCCAGTTCTAGCGGAGAGACGCGATGGCC
>NZ_JBEKVH010000091.1:0-15785 GCF_049514155.1 Roseiarcus sp.
TGCGTGATGGTGCCAAGGCGCTGCTCGCGGGTCTCGGCTTGCGGCGTTCGAAGGTTGATGGCCATCGGAGGCGGCTCTCCTTGATCGCGACGGCGCATCGTTTCGGAAGCGTCCGGGGAAATGTCACTAAAACGATCGTTTTTATGTTCTTAGGCGCCTGCAATGTCAAATGATCTGGATGGGGATCGCCACGGCGTCCGAGTGTGCGCCCGGGGCAATCGCGGCGGAGCGCTAGCGCCGGCGGGTATTGTCCTCTGCGGGGAGCAATCGACGCCGATTCTCGCCCGCAAACCGGGTGCCAAACGCCTTTTCGCTTCATCAAAGACCTGGCCGCCGAGCCCAATGGCGGAGCATTGATGAGGCTCGACCCGGCGGCGAAGCGGGCCACTGCGGCGCGATGTCGCATCTCGCACACCGGCCGCGCTGGTGGTGCTTTGTCGATACCTGACGGATGGCCGCTGCGCCCGCCGCAGTAACGCCAAGGTGGCGGAGGCCACAAGCGCGGCGGCAAGAAGAAGGCCGCGCGCAAGAGACGGCACGGCGCGAGGCGCCGGTAGTTCATTGCATTCAGGACGTGCTACGCGCCATCAACAAATGTGCCGCGACGGCAGCGCCGATCACCGCAGGTTCCTTGCCGGCGATTCCCGGCGCGCCGATCGGGCAGACGAGCTTGGCGACGCGCGCCTCGGCGAACCCAGCCGTGCGCAGCTGGCTCACGAAGCGCGCGCGCTTGGTCGCCGAACCAATCACGCCGACATAGGGGAAGCGGTCCTGACGCAGTCCCTCGGCGACCACCGCAAGGTCGAGAGGATGAGAATGGGTCATCGCCACGACCAGCGCGCCGTCGGGCGCCGCGGTCAATTCAGCGGGCGGGTCGGGAGCGCAGACAAACTTGACGTTGGCGGGCGCGCGCTCGGGAAACGCCTCGGGGCGCGGATCGATCCACCGCACGGCGAAGGGCAGCGGCGCCAGCGCCATCACCAGCGCGCGGCCGACATGGCCAGCGCCGAACAGATAGACCGGCGTCGTCTCCTCGCCGAACGCCTCGCGCCAGTCGCCATCCTCGGCCGCGTCGCCGAGACGGCGCTCGACGCGGCCATCGGCGTCGAGTCGCGCGAGCACGACGAACGGACCCTCGCGCTCAACGGCGCGAAGCGTCGCGAGTTCGGTGAGATCGCGTGCATCGAAGGTTTCGATCCGCCACACGACGCGCCCGCCGCAACACTGGCCGAGTTCTGGCCCAAGCGCGATCGAGCGGCGACGCGCCGGCCCGCGCCCTTCGGCGAGCGCCGCGCGCGTTTCATTGAGCGTCCGATACTCCAGCTCGCCGCCGCCGATCGTGCCGTTAAAGCCGCCGCTCGGGCGCACGACCATGCGCGCGCCTGCATCGCGCGGGCTCGAGCCCGCCGTCTCGGCAAGGCTGACCAGCGCGGCGACGCCCTCGGCTTCAATCGCTTCGACTAGGCGGCGAAAGGTATCCACCAATATTCTCCGGATCGTAGCCACGCGCGCCCGCGGACCCTGAAGCCGGCAGCGGTCTAAGACTTTGTTCCAAAAGGCCGAACTGATCGACGATGTCAGTCCAGTTGGGTCCGACGGGCTCAACTCAAGCCGAAACCGCGACGCCTCAGAGCGGTAACGTGCGTGTTATCGCGTTTGGCCGTCCACTTCTGTCGGCTGGCCGACAGGGGCGCAGGCGAGCGGAGGAACTCGCCAGATTGAAGGCGCTTGCCGTCGAGCGACTTGCTACGGAATTCGCGGCCTTCCAGTTTCGTCCAATCGACGACCGCGCGGTCGAATCAATCGAATTGCCGTCGGCGTAAGGGGTTCAAGCGCCGCAACACGGCGCTAGGCGCAGGAGATCTGCCTTGAAGCGATCCCTCGCCGAAACCACTCGCGGTTTCTTGACATTCCGCCGAAATGCTCGAACGGCGCCGTCGTTACGCGGTCGGCCGTCATCGACCATCACGGGACTTCCCGACCGAGTGCAAGTTGGACAAGTCTAGTTCAACCCGTGACGCCTGTCGCCAACACGACGACCGAAAAGGCGGCGAGGACGGCGGCGCCGACCCGGTCGACCATCGCGGCGCCGATGCGGTGCGCGGCGCCCTGGCCCAACGCCGCGCCGGCGAGTCCCCACAAACTCATCACGACGAGGGCGACACTCCCGAACCGGACGAAGACCTCGATCGCCTGGGTCGCGTTGGCGAGCGGAGGGAAGATCGCAAACGCGAAGATCAACCCTTTGGGGTTGACGAGAGACGTCGCCAGCACGTCGGCCGGACTGGTGGCATCGCGTTTCGCCGCGCTGGCGCCGGCCGCCCGCCATAGCCGCCAGGACGAACGCGCGAGCAGCAGCGCACACAACGCCCGCAGCGCGAGGCCAAGCGCAGGGCGGGTCGCGAAATAGGGACCGGCAATTCCGATCAGCGCGCCGACCGCGACGATGAAGCCGACCAGCGCTGCGCCGGCGACGATCGGAATTGCGCGGGCGCCGCGTCGCGCGCCAGCGACAGCAATCAGCGCATTGGTTGGGCCAGGCACAGCAAACAACAGCGCAACGGCGAGATCGAAGCTGGGGCCAGGCGTCATCGCGTCTCTCTCCCTGATCCGGCGTGGGCTCGACGTCGAGTGGCGAGGCAACCAAATGCGGTTAGTGGGGGCAAGGTGGGGTGCCTGTTCACATTCATCGCTCGGAAACGCAACCTAGTCCTCGCCTACGGCAGCGCTGGAAACGCCCGACGCACCCGGTGACTGCGATCGCGCGAAGCCATATTCGCTCGGAGCCAAGGGGCCGCGCCGGCGAACCCCCACAGCCGAGCCGCTAGAAGAAGCGGTTGCGCGGGCGCGGCAGGCCGAGGTTCTCGCGCAGCGTGCGTCCCTCGTATTCGCGGCGAAAAATGCCGCGCCGCTGCAGTTCCGGCACGACCTTGTCGACGAAATCGTCGAGCCCCTCTGGCAGATAGGCGAACATCACGTTAAAGCCGTCGCAGGCCTCCGTGACGAGCCATTCCTCCATCGAATCGGCGATCGTCTGCGGCGTGCCGACGAAAGCGAGGCCGGAATAGCCGCCAAGTCTCTGCGCGAGCTGCCGAACCGTGAGGTTCTCGCGGCTCGCCATCGCGACGACGCGTTCGCGGCTACTCTTGCTGGCGTTGGACTCCGGAATGTCGGGCAAGGGCGCGTCGGGATCGAAGCGCGACGCGTCGTGACCGAGCGCGATCGACAGCGCCGCGATGGCGCTTTCGTAGTGAACGAGCGCGTCGAGCTGCGCACGCTTTTCTCGCGCCGCCTCGACCGTCTCGCCGACGACGACGAAAGCGCCCGGCAATATCTTGAGGTGATCGCGATCTCGTCCCAGCGCGTCCATCCGCCCTTTTACGTCGGCGTAGAAGGCCTGGCCTTCGGCGAGGCGCGAACTCGCGGCGAACACGACCTCGGCCGTCTCGGCGGCGAGCTGGCGACCCGGCCCGGAGGCGCCCGCCTGCACGATCACCGGCCAGCCCTGGACCGGGCGCGCGATGTTCAGCGGGCCGCGAACCGAGAGATGCGCCCCCTTGTGGTTCAGCACGTGCAGTTTTTCCGGATCGAAATAGATCCCGCTCTCGACGTCGCGCACAAAGGCGTCGTCGGCCCAGGAGTCCCAAAGCCCAGTGACGACGTCGAAGAATTCGCGCGCGCGGCGATAGCGTTCGCCGTGTTCCATGTGCTCTTCGAGGCCGAAGTTCTGCGCTGCGTCGGGATTGGAGGTCGTGACGATGTTCCATCCCGCGCGGCCGCCGCTGATGTGGTCGAGCGAAGCGAAGCGACGCGCGATCAAATAGGGCTGCTCGAACGTAGTCGAAGCGGTGGCGATGAGGCCAAGGCGTTCGGTCGTCACCGCGAGAACCGGCAGAAGGGTCAGCGGATCGAACGACGTCACGGTATGGCTGCGCTTCAACGCCTCGATCGGCATGTTGAGAACCGCCAAATGGTCGGCCATGAAGAACGCGTCGAAGCGACCGCGCTCGAGCGTCTGGGCGAAGCGTCTAAGGTGCGCGAGATTGAAATTGGCGTCCGGGAAGGCGCCGGGATAGCGCCAGGCGCCGGTGTGGATCGTCGTCGGACGCATGAACGCGCCGAGCCGCAACTGTCGTTTCTGCGTCACGAGATCCTCGCCTCAGGCCGGCGCGCGGCGCCGGCCGCGCATTGCTAAACGTCGTCTCAGCGAACCGCCGGCGGAGCGCGTTCTCCTTAGGTCTCTCGTTCAGAATGCGACCGTTGCATCAGCTCGCCGCCACCGTCGGAATGATAAATTGATTTTCTTTATCGACAAAATCGCTGTTGGCGCCGGCGAGCGTTCACGCGCGCTTCCCCTCCGAAATTGCTCTGCGCCGGCTCGGCGCGCCGCCCCCTTATAATAATTCTAAGGTGCAACAACAGATTAATTCGATAGAACGAATCTAATAATCTAACCACGTTGTCGCTCGCGACGCCGCCGGGGCCATCGCATCGCTTTGAGGTGGATCGGATCATGAGCTCACAAACGGCCGAGCGCCTTGACGATTCGCGTCTACGGCAAAGCTCGGCGTCGTCGCGGATTCGCACCTTCTGGCAAACCGCCCAGCCCTTCGTCCGTAATACGGCCGCGATCGCCGTGTTTCTTCTGCTCTGGGAGTTCGCGCCGCGATTTGGCCTGATCAACCGCACCTTCCTGCCGCCGTTCTCGGAGATCATCGTCAAGGGCGTCGAATACGCGCTCGCCGGCAAGCTGCTGCCGCAGGTGCTGGTCAGCGTCGGACGCGCGGCGGGCGGATTCGGCCTTGGCGTCGTCACGGCGGTCCCGCTCGGCGTTCTGCTGGGCTGGTATCGGCCGCTGGAGGCGTATTTCAATCCGCTGCTCCAGCTTCTGCGGCAGACCAATCCGGTTTCTCTGTTTCCGGCCTTCATACTGTTCTTCGGCATCGGCTACGCCACGAATATCGCAATCATTTACTGGGTGGTCGTCTGGCCGATCCTGCTGGGAACGATCACCGGCGTGCGGCAAGCCGATCCCGCTCTGGTCAAATACGCGCGGTCGGTCGGGCTGCCGGACCGCGTGATCTTCATCAAGGTGGTGGCGCCGTCCGCCATTCCCTCGATCATCACCGGCATGCGGCTGGCGGCGACCTATTCGTTCCTGATGCTCGTCGTTTCGGAAATGGTCGGCGCGAGCAGCGGCCTCGGCTATCTCATCGTCAACGCCCAGTACCTCATGAGCATTCACCTGCTCTATGTCGGCGTGATTGTGCTCGCCCTGCTCGGCATCGCCAGCAATTGGGGGCTCGTCGCGCTCGAACGGCGGCTGACCTCCTGGAAGCAGGACATCAATCCCTGAAACGGCGCCCAAGTCGAAAAGACGCGAGCGTCGTCCTGCGACAACGTCTTCCATTCAAATCAAAGGAGAACGCGATGAAGCTGTTTTTGTCTGGCGCATCTTTGCGCGGGATCGCGCGAGCGGTCGCGCTCGCGGGCCTCGTGCTCGCGGGCGGCCTCGGCGCCGTCGCGCCCAGCCACGCCGCCGACGCCCTCAAGACGGTCAAGATCTTCTATCCGCCGCTGAATTCTGGCTGGACTGCCGGTTATGAACTGATCGAAGTCGCCTTCGCTCAGGGCTATTTCAAGAAATACGGCCTCGACGCGCAGCTCGCTGTCGTTCCCTGGGATCAATACACCGTCGCGCTCGACAGCGGCGCGCTCGATTTCGCCCCCTTCGCCGACTACGCCTATTTCATCAACGCGTTCGATAAGGGACTGAAGGCCAAGGAGGTCGTCTCCTCTACTCTCCCCTTCAATCCGGAAACGGCCGGCGACGGACTCCTCGTGCTCGCCAACGGCCCGATCAAGACGCCCGAAGATCTCAAGGGCAAAAAGATCGGCACGCAATGGCCGAGCTTTTCCGGCGTCTGGTTCGCGCTCGATTGGCTGTCCAAGCATGGCGTGACCAAGGACGACGTCACCATCGTGCCCGTGCCGCAGGCGCAGATCGAACAGGTGTTGCAGCAGGGGGGGATCGACGCGGCCATCGCCTATGCGCCGCTGAACATCGATTTCGTGCGCAGGGGCGTGGCTCGCCAGCTCTTCTCCGTCGCCGACGTGGCGGGGCGCTTCGTGACGCGCGGCGGCACGATGGCGTCCGAGAAGTTCATCGCCGAACACCCCGACCTCGTCAGGGGCTATGTCTCCGCCATCGCCGACGCGGCCGATTGGGCGAACGCCCATCCGAACGAGGTCATCAAGCTCGGCGTCGACAAGGAGCGGCTCGATCCCAAGTACCTGCCGGATCTCTACACCAAGGACGGCAAGACCGATTACAGCGTTCTGCATTGGGCGCCGCACGCGCTCAACAACGAGAAGGACCTCGCGTTCTGGTTGCAGCTCGTCGAGCACGCCGGGATCGTTCCCGCCGGCAAGTACAAACCAACGGATTTCTTCACCAACGATTTCAATCCGCACGCGAAGGACACAGCGGCGGCCAACTGATCGGGCTCGACGCCGATTCCCCTGCCGGACGCAAGCAATGAAAAGGGGCTGGGCGCGCGATTTCGCTCCCGGCCCCACGTGACGCGACGCCCGCCGCGCAGCGCGCGAACCTCGCATCGAAATTCAGGACTCTCCGCATGAGCAGCGCGATTCAGATCCGCAACGTCGGCAAGACCTTCACCGTCAAGTCGACGGCGGCCCGCCGAAGCGCGGGCGTCGAGACCTTCACCGCGCTCGAGAACATCAACCTCGATGTCAAAGCGGGCGAGTTCCTGGTGATCGTCGGGCCGAGCGGTTGCGGCAAATCGACGTTGCTCGATCTGCTCGGCGGACTGACTCTGCCGAGTTCAGGCCGCATTCTGATCGACGGCAACCCAATTGTCGGGCCGGCGCTCGACCGCGGCCTGGTGTTTCAGCAATACGCGCTCTTTCCCTGGCGGACAGCGCTCAAGAACATCGAATTCGGGCTGGAGGCCAAGGGCGTCGCCCGCCGCGAGCGCGCCGAGAAGGCCGAGCACTTTCTCGCCATGGTCGGCCTCGCCGGATTCGGCGACCGTTATCCCCACGAGCTTTCCGGCGGCATGAAGCAGCGCGTGGCGATCGCCCGCAGCCTCGCCTACGATCCCGACGTTCTCCTGATGGACGAGCCGTTCGCCGCGCTCGACGCCCAGACGCGCGAAAATCTGCAAGGCGAGCTGCTGCGGATCTGGGAGGAGTCGGGCAAGACGATCGTCTTCATCACCCACGGCATCGACGAGGCGGTCTACCTCGGTCAGCGCGTGGCCGTCATGACCTCCCGCCCCGGCCGCATCAAGCAGGTGATCGACATTCCTCTCGAATCGCGCACGCGCCAGGACGATCTGCGCGCCCTGCCCGAATTCGCCAGACTTCGCCATGAAGTCTGGAGTCTGCTGCGCGACGAGTTCCAGAAGGCGGAGATTCTCGAACGCAGCCAGGTCGCCGGCGCGACACAGCCGAAGACTGCCGCCGCGCTTTGAAGCATTCGTCGCATGGACAGGGACGCGGGATGACCAAGCAGATTCGATTCAACGCCTTCGAGATGAACTGCGTCGGGCACCAGTCTCCGGGCCTGTGGGCCCATCCGCGCGATCGCTCCTGGCAATACAAGGACGTCGAATATTGGACCGATCTCGCGGTTACGCTCGAGCGTGGAATCTTCGACGGCGTCTTCATCGCCGACGTGATCGGCTACTACGATGTCTACAAGTCGAGCAATTATTACGCGATCCAACAGGCGGCGCAGATCCCGGTCAACGACCCGCTGCAGCTCGCCGTACCGATCACAATGGCGACGAAACATCTCGGAGTCGGCATCACCGCCTCGACCAGTTTCGAACATCCCTACACATTCGCTCGCCGACTATCGACCGCCGACCATCTGACCAAGGGCAGAGTCGGCTGGAACATCGTGACCTCCTATCTGCAGAGCGGCGCCAAGAACGTCGGCGAGGATGCGCTTCGCGTTCACGACAATCGCTACGAAGTCGCCGAAGAATACATGCAGGTTCTCTACAAGCTGTTCGAAGGCAGTTGGGAGGAAGGCGCGGTCGTCCGCGACCGCGGCTCCCGCGTCTTCGCCCATCCGGAAAAGGTCCACGAGATCGGCCACAAGGGGAAGTATTTCGACGTTCCCGGCTATCACTTGTGCGAGCCTTCGCCGCAGCGAACCCCCCTGCTCTACCAGGCAGGATCGTCAGGCGCCGGCCGCTCTTTCGCCGGCAGGAACGCCGAATGCGTGTTCTCGGCGTCACTGACGAAACATTTCCTGAAGAACTACGTCGCCGCCGTTCGCGCCGCGGCGGCCGCCGCTGGCCGCAACCCGCAAAAGGTGCTCACCTACAATCTCGCCACGCTGATCGTCGACGAGACGGACGCGAAAGCGCAGGCGAAGCTCGAAGAATACCAGCGTTACGCGTCCTACGATGGTTCGCTGACCTTCCTGTCGGGTTGGAGCGGCGTGGATTTCAGTCAATTCGCGCCAACTGATCTCATCCAGAAGGCGCCGCCCAATCCAATTACCTCGATGATCGAGAACCTGGCCAACAGCGGCCGCTCCTGGACGCTCGAGGAACTCGCGCGCTGGGCTGGCGTCGGTGGACTTGGACCCGTGTTCGTCGGCTCCCCCGCAGCCGTCGCCGACACCCTGCAGGAATGGGTAGAGGAGACCGACGTCGACGGTTTCAATCTCGCTTATGCGGTTTCGCACGAGACCTTCGAAGACGTGGTCAACCACCTCGTCCCGGAGCTTCAGCGTCGCGGCGTCTACGCGCGGGAATATCGGCCGGGAACGTTGCGCGAAAAGCTGTTCGGCGACGGCCCTTATCTGCCGTCCAGCCATCCGGCCGCGCAGTATCGCGACATCGAGGCCTACAAGAGAAGCGATTCGCGCGCCGCCGAAGCTGTCGTCCCCGTCAAAGAGACTGTGCGCGCCTGACGCAGCGTTCAGCGCGTCGCCGCCGCCTTCAACCCCAGCGATAGCTCGCGGCGACGTGTGGGGCTTTCAGGCGCGGCGCGCCGCCGAACAGTTTTTCACGCAAGGTCCCCTCTCGATAGGCCGTCTTGTAGCGCCCCCGGCGCTGAAGCTCGGGAACCAGGAGATCGGCGACCTCGGTGAAGGTTTCGGGCCTCACCGCGAAGGCGAGATTGAAGCCGTCGACGTCGGTCTCGTCGATCCACTCTTCCAGCCGGTCAGCGACCGTCGCTGGCGAGCCGACGAAGACAGGCCCGATTCCGCCGATGGCGACGTGCTCGGCGGCCTGCCGCACGGTCCAGCTTCGGTCGGGGTCGGCGCGCGTGATGTTTTCGAGCGCGCTGCGGCCCGCGTCGCTCTCGACATGCTGGACGACCTGGTTGAGATCGAATTTTGAGAGATCGACCCCGGTCCAGCCCGAAAGTAGCGTCAGCGCACCTTCGAGATCGGCGTAGCGCCCGTAGTCGGCAAGCTTGGCTTGCGCCTCAGCGTCGCTGGCGCCGACGATGGCGGTGGCGAGCGCGAACATGAGAACACTCTTGGGGTCGCGTCCGAGCTTGGCCGCGTTGGCCCGGATCGCCGCCACGCGCGGCGCGATCACGCTCTTCGACGGACCAGAGAGGAACACGCCTTCGGCATGGCGGGCGGCGAAAAGGCGACCGGCCGGGGACGACCCCGCCTGATAGAGCACCGGCGTGCGCTGCGGCGAGGGTTCGCTGAGATGCAATGCGTCGAGGCGGAAATGATAGCCGTCGTGGACCGCCTTGCGCACCCGATCGGGATCGGCGAAGACGCCTGCGGCCGCGTCGGCCCGGACCGCGTCGTCGGCCCAACTGCCTTCCCACAGCTTGTAGACGACCGCCATGAAGTCTTCGGCGATCGCGTAGCGATCGTCGTGGGCGACCTGTTTGTCGCGCCCCGCCCCGCGCGCCGCGCTGTCGAGATAGCCGGTGACGATGTTCCAGCCGATCCGGCCGTCGGTCAGATGGTCGAGCGTCGACATCCGCCGGGCGAAATTGTAGGGCGGCTCGTACGAGAGGTTCACGGTGACGCCGAAACCGAGATGGCGCGTCGCCGCCGCCATGGCGGGGACGAGCAGCAGCGGATCGTTGACCGGAATCTGCGCTGCGTGGGTCAGGGCCGCGCGCGCGTCGCCGCCGAAGACGTCGTAGACCCCGAGCACGTCGGCGAGGAATAACCCGTCGAACAGCCCCCTTTCCAGGGTTCGCGCGAGTTCGATCCAATAGGGCAGACGTTTGTATTCGCCCGACCGATCGCGCGGATGCCGCCACAGGCCGGGCGACTGATGCGCGACGCAATTCATCTCGAAGGCGTTCAACCGGATTTCTTTCGCCATCGCCTCTCGTCGGCGAGACGGGATCCTCCGCCTTCCCTGAATAGGCTGCGCCGCGGTCATTCCGCCGCGACGCGACCGCGCCGCGCCGCCGCCTCGAGGTCGCGATAGCGCGCGCCCGGATGTGTCTCTGGCAAGCGCGGCCCGGCGCCGAACAGCTTTTCGCGCAGCGTGCCGGGCGTATATTCGGTGCGGTAGGCGCCGCGCTTCTGCAATTCGGGCACGAGATGCTCGACGATGTCGGCGAAAGTCTCGTGCGTCACCGCGTAGGCGAGATTGAAGCCGTCGACGTCGGTCTCTTCGACCCATTCCTGTAGCACGTCGGCGACCGTCGCCGGACCGCCGACGATCAGCGGCCCGAGCCCGCCGATACCGATCCATTCGGCGAGCTCTCGCACCGTCCAGACCTTGCTGGGGTCCGCGCTGGAGAAGGCGTCGACCGAGGACTGCACGGCGTTGGTCTTGATGTGACGCAGCGGCTCGTCGAGCCCATAGGCGCCGAAATCGATGCCCGTCCAACCCGAGCCGAGGGCGAGCGCCCCGTCGAGATCGATGTACTGCTTGTAGTCCTCATACTTCGCCTTCGCCTTGGCGTCGGTCTCGTCAACAATGACGGTCTGCAAGTTGAAGATCAGCACGCTGCGCGGGTCACGCCCGGCCGCCGCGACGCTCTGGCGGATCGCCGCGACCGTCTTCTTCAGCACGGTCTTCGACGGCGTCGCGACGAATACGCATTCGGCGTGCTCGCCAGCGAAGCGCTGGCCTCGGCTCGATGCGCCGGCCTGGTAGAGAACCGGCGTACGCTGCGGCGAAGGCTCGCTCAAATGCACGCCGGGAACCTTGTAGTGCTTCCCTTCGTGGGCGATCGGCCGCACTTTGGAAGGATCGGTGAAGATGCGGCGCTGCCGGTCGCGCAGCACCGCCCCGTCCGCCCAGCTGCCTTCCCAGAGCTTGTAGACGACTTCCATATATTCGTCGGCGACCTCGTAACGGTCGTCGTGCTGGGTCTGATTGCTCAGGCCGATGTTGCGCGCGCCGCTTTCGAGATAGGAGGTGACGATGTTCCATCCGGCGCGACCTTTGGTGAGATGGTCAAGCGTCGAAATGCGGCGGGCGAAGGTGTAGGGGTGCTCGAACGAGATCGACGCCGTGACGCCGAACCCGAGATGCTGGGTGACCAACGCCATCGCCGGCACGAGCTGCAGCGGGTCGTTGACCGGGATTTGGGTCGAGACGCGTAGCGCGGTGTCCAGATCGCCGCGAAAGACGTCGTAGACGCCGAGTACGTCGGCGATGAAGACGCCGTCGAACTTTCCGCGTTCCAGCAGCTTGGCGAGATCGGTCCAGTATTCAAGGTCCTTGTATTGCCAGGAGCGGTCGCGCGGATGCGCCCACAGACCAGGAGACTGGTGCCCGACGCAGTTCATGTCGAAGGCGTTGAAGTGGATTTGTCGGGTCATCGGGTTCAGATCGCTCCGTGCCGCGGCGGATTGACGCCGTTGAGCCAATAGTCGCCGACGGCCCGATATTTCCACCGCACGGGATCGTGAACGGAGTGGGTTCGCGCGTTGCGCCAATGGCGATCGAGACCGAATTCCTGCAGCGTCGCACGCGAACCGGCGAGTTCGATCAGCTTGCTGGAGACGTGCAGCGAGGCCTCGGTTGCAGCGGCCTTGGCTTCGGCGACCGCCACCGACGCCGCCGCGACCGTCTCCGCCGACGGCCCCGCCGCCGCGACGTCGACGAACTTGCCGGCGCGCTCCAAAAGAGCGTCGGAGGCCGAGACGCGAATCTTCAGCTCGCCGATCTGGGCGATCGTATAGGGATCGTCGGCGGCGCGTTCGACGCCGGCGTCCTTCCACGGTCGCGACCGCGTGCGCACGAACGCGATCGCGTCGGCGAGCGCCCCGCGGGCGATGCCCGCCTCGATCGCCGCGTGCATGATCTGCGCGAACGGGCCCATCGCCGTCGGCCGCTCGAACAGCGCGGCGAAGGAAATCAGCGAAATCGGATGAACTTCGACATTGTCGAGGATCGTCGTCCCCGAGCCGGTGACACGCTGGCCGAAGCCGGACCAGTCGTCGACGATCGCGATCCCGCTTGTGTCGCGCGGCACGAAGGCGATCGTCGAGACGCCGTCCTCGTCGTTGGCCACCACCGCCACCCAATGGGCGAACAGAACGCCGGTCGAGTAGAATTTCTTGCCGTTCAAGCGATGAACCGCGCCGTCGCGGGTGAGACGCGTGGCGTGATCGAACGCCGTCTTGCCGCTGCTTTCCGAAAGGGCGTTGCCAATGCGCTCGCCGGCGAGAATGTGGCCGTAGAAGAACCGCTTCTGCTCTGTTGTCCCTTGCAAACGCAACGCCTCCAGCATGAAGAAATGGTTCTGCGGGATCTGACCGATCGAGCCATCGGCGCTGGCGAGCACCGCGATCACCTCGGCGACCGTTCCCGCGCGCACGCCGGCGCCGCCGAATTCCTTGGGAACCGTGATCGCCAGCAGGCCCGCGTCTGAGATCAGGTCCAGCTCCCGATAGGGCAGCACGCGCTCGCGATCGCGCAGCACTGCGTCGCCGGCGATCGCCGCCGCGGCCTCGCGGGCGGCGGCGATCGCCTCGTCGTCGTCGCGGATGACATGGGCGCCGCGCGAGCGCGGCGGCGGCGCGGGGAATTCGGGTTCCAGTTCGAGATCGCGATCACGTTTGGCCGCTGTAGCTGACATTTGAGAATTTCCGGGGCGAGAGAAAGAAGGTGGGCGTCGTCAGCTCCAGGCGTGCCGCGGCGGCGCGACGCCGTTGAGCGCGTAGTTGCCGACGTGGAAGTATTTCCAACGCACCGGATCATGCAGCGTATGGGTGCGGGCGTTGCGCCAGTGGCGGTCGAGGTCGAACTCGGCCAACGTCGACCGCGTGCCCGCCAATTCGTGTAGCTTGTTGGCGGCGAGGATGGCGATTTCGGTCGTCAGGATCTTCGCTTCGGCGACCGCGACCGCCGCAGCCGCGACGTTGTCGTCGGTCGGATGATCGATGATCCCGTCGATCGCCAGCCCGGCCTTTTCCAGCAGGGCTTCGGCGCCGTGCAGCTTGATCTCGAGGTCGCCGATCTGGGCGATCGTGAACACGTCCTCGGCGGCGCGGTCCTGCCCGCTGTCGATCCACGGGCGTGAGTAGCGCAGGACGAAGGCGATCGTATCCTCGATCGCGCCGCGGGCGATGCCGGCGTCGACCGCCGCCTGGATGATCTGCGACACGGCGCCGTTCGACGAAGGCCGCTCGCCGCCGAGATAGGCGGGAATGACGGCGCTCGCGTCGACGCGGACGTGATCGACGCGGACGTTGCCGCTGGCGGTCGTGCGTTGGCCGAAGCTCGACCAATTGTCGACGATCGTCAGTCCTTTCGCGCCGCGTTCGGCGATGGCGAGATAGACCTTGCCGTCCGGGCCGATCGCGCCGATGTGGATGAAATGCGCAAACAGCGCGCCGGTCGCGTAGAATTTTTCGCCGTTGACGACATAGCCGTCGCCGACTGGCGTCAGCGTCGTCTCGAACGCGCCGACGTGTTTGCTCTTCGCCTCTGAGAACGCGTTGCCGAGGCGAAAGCCCCTGAGCGCGCGGCCGAACCACAGTTTCTTTTGCGCTTCGGAGCCGGCGAAGCGAATGGCGTCGAGCGCGGCGAGATGGTTTTGCGGAATCTGGCCGATCGACGAATCGGCGGCGGAAATGATCTTGATCACTTCCGCTAGCGTCGCGAAGGACACGCCCGCGCCGCCGTAGGCCTTGGGCACGGTGACGCCCCATAGCCCGCTCTTTGAGAATCGATCCAGCTCCGCGGCCGGCAGAATGCGTTCGCGGTCGCGCTTGGCGGCGTCGACGGCAAATTCGGCCGCCAGCGTCTTGGCGACTGCGATCGCCTCGGCGTCCGAAGCGATGACATGGGCGTGCGGATCGAGGTCGAAGGCGGGCGGCGCGGCGTCCGCATGCGGGACGGCGACGTTGACGGTCATGGGGCGATTCTCCAGGTCGTCGATCGAGGGTTTCAGGTCGGCGTGAGCGAGTTGTATTGGCCTTGGCCGTAGATCAACGGCGGGCCGGGTCGGACTTCGAGCGCCCGCACCGCGCCGATGACGATGGCGTGGCTGTGGCGCTCGACGAATTCCTCGACCTCGCAGTCGATCGCCGCGAGCGCGTCATCGAGCGCAAGCGCGCCAGTCGCCAGGGGGGCCCAACGCTCCTCGGCGTAACGCGCTGCGCCTTTGACGCCGCCGCGGCCGGCGAAGCGATCGGCGACGGCGCGGTGGCGCGTCGCCAGCACGTTGACGCAGAAGTGACGGCGCAGCTGAATGATCGGATAGGCCGACGCGTCGCGGTTGACGCAGACGATCATCGTCGGCGGCACGATCGAAAGCGAGACGGCCGACGTCGCGGTCAAGCCGGTGCGCTCCTCGCCGATCCCGGCAGTGATGACGCAGACGCCGCCGGCGAGCTGGCGCATCGCCTCTTTGAGTGTTGGTGCGCCGATCTGCAGCGGATGTTTCACGACCGCATTCATCATCAACCTCTCCTGACGAAGATGCTCGATTCCTTTGCATGCCCGAAGTCGATCAGGCGTCGCGCCGTCCCGGCGCCAGCAGGCTCACCGACAGCGCCGCCACACCGATCCAGAACGTCGCAGCGCGGTAGGCGGCGATCGTCACCGGATGCGCGCCGCGGCAAAGGGCGCGCGCGAGCCGGCAGATTTCGGAATCGCCGAGTAGGCAGACGCCGGCCTCGCCGGCGCTGATATAGTTGTAGCGGATGACGTCGCCATAGGTGGCCCACCACCAGACGCCGGACGCAACGACCACTAACGCCCCCAGCGCGAGAAAGACGAACGGAAGCCGAGTCATCGCGCCCTCACGTCTTCAGTCCGAGCGTGCCGAGAATCTCGCGCCGCAGCGCGACGATCTCGGGGTCGTCGCGGTGGCGCGGATAGTCCTTGTCGACCTTGAACTCCGCCTTGAGGCGCGCCGGCCGGTCGCTGAAAACGATGACCCGGCCGGCCAGCAGCAGCGCTTCCTCGACGTCGTGCGTCACCAGCAACGCCGTGAAGCCGCGCCGGCGCCATAGCTTCACCAGCTCTTCCTGCAGCGTCAGGCGGGTCAGCGAGTCGAGCTTGCCGAGCGGTTCGTCGAGCAGGAGCAGCGCTGGGTCGTTGACCAGGGCGCGCGCCAGCGCCGCGCGCTGCGCCATGCCGCCGGACAATTGATGCGGATAGGCGCCGGCGAACGCAGTGAGTTCGGTGAGCGCCAACGCCTGGTGGACGCGCTCGCGCTGGGCTTTCAAGACGCGCCGCGCTACGAGCCCCGTCGCGACGTTCGCCTCGACCGTCGCCCAGGGAAACAGGGTCGGATCCTGGAAGACGAGAATCCGCGACGGGTCCGGGCGGGCGATCGGCGCGCCG
>NZ_JBEKVH010000092.1:0-18716 GCF_049514155.1 Roseiarcus sp.
GGAGCTGGCCGGGAGCGGAATGGCGGGTTTCGGCAATTGAAATGCTAAAGCCGACATTCGCTCTTGCGTAGCGTCGTGGCGGCTCACGACCCTTTGCGGTGGTGTGGAATTCGGCAAAGGTCGAGAAGTCAAGAAGTTTGATGGCTTCGATTCGCTGCCGGCATAAGCCACACACATCACGCTGCCGGCCACGGCAGCAGCACGATTTTGCCGCCGAGGCCGCCCTTATCGATACGGGCATGCGCTTCGCTGGCGGCGGCAAGCGGCAGCCGATCGATCACGACGGGGTCAACCTCGGACGCGTCTTCACACCCTCCTCAGCAGCAGCCGCGGAACCGGCCCTTGCCGACGGCGTAGCGTGCCTGCTGGCGGTCGCGGAAGAACTCCTCGTAGGTCATCACCGGCTGGCCGGGATGGACCGTCCGCCGGTGATCGACATAGGTCGGGTAGTCCGGCACTCCGACCATCAAGCGGGCGGTCTTGGCGACCGTCTCGCAGACGAAGCGCGCGCGCGCGGTCAGTGTCTCGGTCATTCCGCCGCCGCCAAGGTTGCGCCACCAACCTCGACCGCGGTGCTCGTGGGCGAGCCCAGCGCCCTGGCGATGTCGACGATCGCGTAGACCACCACCACCAGGACGATCGCCACCGACAGCCCGGCGAGGCCGGCGTCGAGATAATCGTTGAAGACGATGCGGCTCATTTGGTCGACCGTGTTGGCCGGTGCGAGCAGGGTTCCGGAGGCCGCCGCGGCGCTGAACTTCGCCGCGTGGCTGAGGAAACCGATCGCCGGGTCGGAGTGGAACACCTTCTGCAGCCCCGCGGTGACGGTGCAAACCAGCAACCACACGCTCGGGACGATCGTGACGAAGGCGAAGCGCTCGCGCTTCATCTTGAACAGGATTACCGTGCAGAGGGTGAGGGCGATGGCCGCCAGCATCTGGTTGGTGGCGCCGAACAGCGGCCACATCGTCCAGATGCCGCCGTAGGGATCGACGACGCCGGCGTAAAGCAGGTAGCCCCACAGCACACAGGCTAGCGCCGAGCCGATCAGGTTGTTGATCCAGGATTCGGTCGCGCGAAACCCTGGGACCGCGGCACCGACGAAATCCTGGATCATGAAGCGCAGCGCGCGCGTGCCGGCGTCGACGGTGGTGAGGATGAACAGGGCCTCGAACAGGATGATGAAATGGTACCAGATGCCCATCATCGCGCCGCCGCCGAGGAAGCTCGACAGGATGCTCGCCATGCCGACCGCCAGCGTCGGCGCGCCTCCGGTGCGCGACAGGATGGTCTTTTCGCCGACGCTCTGGGCGATCTGCGTCAGCATGTCTGGCGTCACTGTGAAGCCCCAGGACGAGATGACCTGCGCCGCCTGATCGGCGGTGGCGCCGATCACGCCGGCGGAGCTGTTCATAGCGAAGTAGACGCCGGGATGAAGCACCGAGGCGCCGACCATCGCCATGATGGCGACGAACGACTCCATCAGCATGCCACCGTAGCCGATGAATGCGATCTGGCTCTCGTTCTCGATCATCTTCGGCGTCGTGCCGGAGGCGATCAGCGCGTGCCAGCCGGAGACCGAGCCGCAGGCGATGGTGATGAACAAGAACGGGAACAGGCCGCCCGCCCACACCGGGCCGCTGCCGTCAACGAACCTGGTCAGCGCCGGCATCTGCAGGTCGGGACGGACGATGATGACGCCGATCGCCAGAAGGATGATCGTGCCGACCTTGAGGAAGGTCGACAGATAGTCGCGCGGCGCCAGCAAGAGCCACACCGGCAGCACCGAGGCCACGAAGCCGTAGCCGATGAGAATGACGGCGAGCGTCGGTCCCGACAGGTCGAAGAGGCCGGCGAGCGCCGGGTTCTCGGAGACGGTGCGGCCGTAGATCAGGGCGATAAGCAGCAGGACGGCGCCGATGGCGGACATCTCGCCGATCCGCCCGGGGCGGATCAAGCGCGCATAGACGCCCATCAGAAGCGCGATCGGCAGGGTGCAGAACACCGTGAACGCGCCCCAGGGGCTGCCCACCAGCGCCTTGACGACGACAAGGGCGAGCACCGCGAGGACGATGACGCAGATCAGCAGCACGCCGACGCCGGCGATTGCGCCAGCGATCGGCCCCATCTCGGTGCGCACCATGTCGGCCAGCGACCGGCCGTCGCGCCGGGTCGAGAAGAACAGCACGGTCATGTCCTGGACCGCGCCGGCAAACACGACGCCGATAAGGATCCACAACGTGCCGGGCAGATAACCCATCTGCGCCGCCAGCACCGGCCCAACCAGCGGCCCTGCGCCGGCGATGGCGGCGAAATGGTGCCCGAACAGCACGTAACGGTTCGTCGGCACGTAGTCGAGGCCGTCATTGTGGCGATAAGCCGGCGTCGCGCGCGTCGGGTCGACGCCGAAAGCCCAGCGGGTGATGAACAGCGCGTAGAAGCGATAGGCGATAAAGTAGATGCAGACCGCGGCGATGACCAGCCACGCGGCGTTGATCGGCTCTCCCCGCGAAAGGGCGATGACGCCGAAAGCGATCGCTCCGACCACGGCAACGGCGGCCCAGATCAGCTTGTCACGAAGCGTCATGTTCCCCCCCCTGTGCCTCGAGAGTTCCCTCCGGCGTCGCGCTTCGTCGGCAGGCAGCGAAGCTTCACGACGTCATTCTGTCGTGAGAAATAGCACAACGACCGCCGCGATGGCGCAGCGATCTCTGCGACGCTTGCGCGCGGCCCACGTCGCGCGAGGCGCGAGTAGAGTCGACCTGTGCGTGGCGCGCCAGCGGAGGCGGAGTTCCAACGCCAGCCGAAAGCGCAACTGCGGAAGGACCAGTTGCGCGGGGACGGCAGCGGCGGAGATGAGCGGGTTGCGGTCGCGGCGGCAATGGCTGCGGCTCGCCGATTTTGGACGGACGGTCGCGGGAAACGACCCGAGATATATGCCGGTATGGTGTCCGCTTTCGAGAACTGTCGAATTGGCTTGGGCTGGCCGTCTTGGGCGCATGTCCGCCGATAAGCCAGGCGCGTCGCGGCGGCGGTCTGGGGGTTCACGCGCGGTTCAGGTTCTCGGACCGTAAGATCGACCCGTTGAGCAACCCGTTCAGCAAGAGAAAAAATATGCTGAGCATTACTTGCTGAGGTGCTGAGAAAGCTTTCGGCCGCGCTACTCGGAGTTGTGATTGTTTCTGCCGTCCTATCGTCGGTCGCGCCTGCGTTCGCGTTGGGCGATTGCGGACCGAACCGCCATCGGAATCCCTGGGGTCAATGCGTTTGGGGCGGTCAAAACCAAGCTTGGTGCTTGAGACACACGGGTCATGTTGCCGCTTATGGTCCCAACGGGACGCGGTGGTGTAACTAACGCGCTCGCCTTCGGCGCCGCCCAGCGCCGGCGCCGCCGAAGGCATCTTCGCCGACATTGGTCCGCTTTCGAGAACCGCGGCCTTGGCCAGGGGCGGCGGCAACGGGCGCGAAGCGGTAGCGAATGGCCGAGTGCGAAGCAGCTCGCGCTACGCGCACTCAACTCAATATTGCTCACGCTGATTTCTCCAGCGATCGGCAGCGGCCGCGGCGGTACATCCGCGCTCGCGGCGCTGCTCGATCGGGATCACGCGCCCGGACAGGGCGGCGCGCATTGCAGCCGGCGCGCCCGCCCCAGGCGACGCCGGCCCCGACGCAAACGCGCTCCCGCGTTCGCGACGAATCGGCCTTGCCCAGTGTCGGCTAAACACGTTACCAGTGCGTGAATGAGCTTCGGCGGCGTCGCGCTTTCGCTTTGGCCTACCGGCGCGCCGCGAGATCGCGAGGGCGTCGGCGGAGACGTCGTGACCGCAGAGCCGCATTGAGAACAGGGTTGGCTCGCCCGCGAGATGGTTGCGCCGACGGGGAAAGTCGGACGCCCGTCTTTATGGCCCGCGCGGCGGGGGTCGTGACGCGTCGGCACAGATGGCCCTCGCCGCGGGCTGGCTTGACGATCGAGAGGGGGTGGAACGCGCTCGTCCGCCGACGCCGAATTGGAGAGTCCGTCGGCGGTCGCGCCTGTGATGCCGCCATCGTTGAGGATCGCGCTCAGCCGCGACGTCGGTTGGCGTCGAAACTCTCGACGCAGAACGAAACGGATTGAACCAATTCTAAGCCTCGTGCGCCTGATGCGTTAACCGCGCGCAACGAGAGTCGTTTGAATGGCGGCCGAGTTACTTTTTCATTTGCGCCGGCGGCGTAGCGTGGTTTGCTCCATGGCTTGGAAGTCTTGTATGGCCCCCGTTATCCGCACGCAGGCCGAGGTCCTACGCTGGATCGCCGTTCAGACCGCTTACACGGCGGCTTTCATCCTGCCGACGACGGCGGCGGCGTGCCTGTGGCTGTACGGCGGCGATCTGTCGCGCGCGGTCGGCGGTTGGCAGGCGATGCGGTTTTGCCTCGGTTTGGCGTTCTTGGAGACCCTGGCGTTCACGCCGCTCGTCGCGATCCGCTCGGTGGAGACGCTGCGTCGGCTCAATCTTGCGCGAGACGAACTTGATCGGCTCACTGGCGTCGACCCGCTGACTGGCTTGCTCAATCGCCGCGGGTTTGAAAAGGCGGCGGCAGATTTGGCGGCCGCGCCCGAGGCGCGCGGCGCCCCCGTCGCGGCGCTAGTCTGCGACGTCGACGAGTTCAAGCAGATCAACGACTGCTTCGGCCATGATTTCGGCGACGCCGGGCTGCGACGCCTCGCCTACATCGTGCGCGCCGCCGCGGGCGAGCGCGGCTTTGCGCTCGGCCGACACGGCGGCGACGAATTTGTTGTGCTGATGGTCGGCGTCGAGCGGTCCGAAGCGGTCGCTTTCGCCGAAGACCTTCGCGCCGCCATGGCGACGCAGCCGGTGGAAGCGAATGGCGCTCGCGCTTTGCTCACTGTCAGCGTCGGTCTGGCGGCGACCGCGCGCTGGGAAGGCGACGTCACACGCTTGGTCGGGGCGGCCGACGCGGCGCTCCTTCAAGCCAAGCGCGACGGACGCAACCGCGTCGTTATCGCTCGCGAGTCACTGCGCGCCGCAGCCTGAAATGACCGCAGCTCCGCCTTGCGTCCAACCCGGCCGTTCAGCCGATGGTCGCTGCGCCTCCGAAGCAGTCGCTGCGGCCAATTCCGGCGCCGAAGCACATAAAGGGCGTCAATCGACGAGGGCTCCCACCGCCGATCGGCGTTGAAAATCCCTGATCAGGCATCCGCCAGAGGATCTGTAAGGCGCAGCCGATTCACAAGCGTTTCCAAATTACGGAATTCCGGATCGCGAGAGCGTCGTCGAAGACGGAGAAGGTTTTGGAACTTGACCGCGACGCCGCCGGCGAAATGACGAACCACGCGAGCCCGTCTCTGTCCAACGATCACCGGCGAACCGATAGGGGGCGCGATCGCAACGTTCATCGCTGCGCCCTCGCTCGAGAGGTCGATCAATGTCGCGACGTGCTCCTCGCCATCCGGCGTCGTGACAACGATTTGTCCATCGTCGGCTTCGATGCGCTCCTGCCGACGATTGTCCGGCGCGCCAAACACGTCATGTTGGACAAGCCAGGCGATGCGAACGGCGAGCTTTTCGATTTTGCGCGGCGGCGCGGCGATCTTGAATGCGAAGCCATTCTGCAGCTGCCGCGCGATCTCGCCCTCCATACGGCCTAGCTGGTTGATATAGGCGACGACATGATCGCCAATCTGTCCGCGATCGCCGCATTCCACAGCTACGCCGCACGACGCCAAATCGATTGTCGTGCAAGCGTGCTCAAAGCGGTTTGCGAGCATGTAACGGCCTGGCAGCCTCAGTTTGGCGCGTTCCTGCTGGCGGCGCCCTTCGAATGTTACTCCCAACGCCATAGAGTCGATTCGCACGTTCGCAATCTCCCGCGATCGCATGCAAAGGGCATGGGCCGAGGCCGTGGCGGATCATCGATCAGGCTGATTAATCGAATATCCTCTGTGCGCTTTTGTGTTGGGGGCATGGTTGCCCAATCGCCAACGCCGGCCTCGGAGCCGACCAATTCGTCAACCCAAATAGGCCGTCCGTCCCGCGCGTCGTCAGCGGCGGCCGCCCGGCCCTGGCGATCTTGCGCAGTCATAGAGACGTTCGCATTCGTTTCGTCGGCGGACCAAAATCGTTGGGGTTTGCCGCTTAGCTGTCACCGCCAGGCCTTCGCGTTCGGCTTTGGTTGGCGAGCGCCCAAAATTGGCGTTCAGCCGATGGTCGCTGTGGCGCCTATGTCGACGTCGAGGCGTCGGGTCGGCTCGGTCGCTGTGCAGGAAACCCGCGTAGCCGCCCTCGCGCCCGAACCGCTCGGAAGCCGCAGATTGGCAATCCGACCGGGAACGCCGCATCGTCTGGTCTTCCCGGTTCTTGCCGGGTCTGCGGAGCGGCGCCCATAGCGAAGCGGCTCAAGTCAGCATCGTCAGAGCCTTAGCGCACCGATCGGCGTTCAAACCGGCCGCCTCATGATAGGACGCGCCGGCCGTCGCTCGGCGATCGCTTTGTCCGGCCTTGCCGCCCGGCGCTTGGAGGAGCGGCGCGGTGAGCCTCGGCGCTTTGGGGCGGCGGCGGACGGTCGCAGCGTCTTGACCCCGTCGTTCACAACGAATGCAATAGATCGGACGCCGAGCAGCGTCGCGAGCTGATTCGAAATCGCCGGTCACGCTTTGCCTCTCCGTCCCTTGGAGAGCGCGAACGCGAAATCCGAGGGGTGGACGAAAGACGCCATGTCGGGGTCCCCAACGGAAGTCCTCACAACGCCGCATATCGACGACTTGGGCCTCGAGCGGATCGTCAACCGCACCGGACTGTCGATTGGCCGGCTGCCGAACGGCGCGGTCTTTTCTCTCGAACACGCCGAAGGCGCTCGCCGAATTGTCATCAACCAAGCGTTCGCTTCGCCAATCGCCGGCGGGATGGGGCGCCTTCTACTTCGCATCGGTGGCGCGGATCCGGCGATCCTGGCCTGCGCCGGCGCCGAGGCGTCGGGCCAAATCGGCGTCGCCGACGACCGCTTCGTCTGGCAGGGAGAAGAGCGCGGCGTCCTCTGCCGGGTCGCGCTTTGGCTCGCTCCGGATTCGAACCTCTGGCTGTGGCGTCTTGCGGTCGAGAACCGGCGCGAAACGGGGCTGCCCTGCGACGCTTTGTTCATTCAGGATCTCGGCCTTGCCGATCCGGGTTTCCTGATGAGCAACGAAGCCTACGCGTGTCAGTATCTCGATCATCACGTCGCGCGCCATCGGCGCGCCGATTCGGTCGTGATGAGCCGACAGAATCTCGCTCAAGGCGGCGCGCATCCCTGGGCGGCGCACGGCTGTCTCGAGGGCGCGGCCGGGTTCGCCACCGATCTGCGCGAGCTGATCGGTCCCGCCTACCGCGACGCCGACGGGTTCGCACTGGCTTTCGGCGCGCAACTTTCCTCGCGGCCCCTGCAGTATGAGACCGGCTGCGCGGCGCTGCAGTCGAAACCCGTGACCCTTGCGCCGGGATCGGCGACGAGCTGGACTTTCTTTGGCGCCTATCAAGCTGATCATCCAGCGCCCTCGTGCGACGGCGACCTCACGCTCGTCGACGAGGTCGAACGGATCTCCGCAAGCTGGCGGGAGCGCGAGGTCGTCCTCGCCGCGCCGACGCGCACTCTCGTCCATCAAGCGCCGGTCGCCGTCGCCGATCCGTTGGACGATCGCGCGATCAGCGCGCGCTATCGCCGCCGCGCGCATATTGAACGGCGCGACGGCGAGACGCTGTCGTTCTTCACCCCGGCGGGCGGCCACAGCCGCCACGTCGTGTTGCGCGACAAGGAGAGGCTGATCGCGCGTCGCCATGGCGCGATGCTGCGCAGCGGCGCGGAGATGGCGCCGACCGAGGACACCTTATGCTCCACCACCTGGATGCACGGCGTCTTCGCCGCCCAGCTGACGATCGGCAACACGACGTTCCACAAGCTCTTTTCCGTCTCGCGCGATCCCTACAACATCGTGCGCGGGAGCGGCCTCAGAATCCTCGTCGATTGGGGTAGCGGATGGCGGCAACTCGCCGTGCCGTCGGCCTTCGAAATGGGCCTATGCGACTGCCGCTGGCTCTATCGATTGGGAAACCGAACCATAACCGTGTCGGCGCGCGTTTCGAGCCGGGAGCCCGCCTTGCAGTGGCGCGTCGCCGCCGAAGGCGGCCAATGCCGCTTCCTCGTCTTCGGCTTCCTCGTCCTTGGCGAACATGAATACGCCAACCGCGGCCGCGTCGAGATCGACGCGCATAAGAAGCAATTCGTCTTTCGCCCCGATCCCGATGACTTGTGGGGAAAACGATACCCGCGCGCCTCCTACCGACTGGTGACGAGCACGCCCAAGGCGGTCGAAGCGATCGGCGGCGACGAGTTGCTCTATCTCGACGGCGAGCGGCGCGGCGGCGGCTACGTCGTCATCCGCACCCGGCCGACGCGTTCGCTTGCATTCGCGGTCGTCGGGTCTCTGACCGACGAGAAGCGAGCGGAGGCGCTCGCGGCCAAATACGCCGATGGCGTCGACGACAGCGTCCTGTCGGCCCAATCGACGCGCGCGTGGCGGCGGATCAGCCGCGGCGTTCGGCTGCTCGGCGCCGATCCCGAGGCCAAGGCCGTCGACGCGACGCTCCCCTGGTTTGTCCATGACGCGATGATTCATCTCACCGCGCCGCACGGCCTCGAGCAATATTCGGTCGCCGCCTGGGGCACGCGGGACGTTTGCCAGGGTCCGCTGGAACTGCTGCTGTCGCTCGAACACGACGAGCCGGCCAAAGCGATCTTGCGCGTCGTCTTCGCCCAGCAGTACGAAAAACGGGGCGACTGGCCGCAATGGTTCATGCTCGAGCCCTATTCGGCGATCCAAGACAAGGCGGCGCACGGGGACATCGTCGTCTGGCCGCTCAAAGCGTTGTGCGACTATGTCGAGGCGACCGGCGACTTCGCGTTCCTTGACGAACCGATCGTGTGGCGGCGCGACGACAATTTTCAAACGACCGCTCACGCCGAGCGTGTCGCCGCCCATGTCGCCAAACTGGTCGCAACCGTCCGCGAGCAGTTCATCCCCGGCACCCATCTCGTCCGTTACGGCAACGGCGACTGGAACGATTCGCTTCAACCCGTCGATCCGGCCAAGCGCGACTGGATGACCAGCAGCTGGACCGTCGCGCTCCTCTATCAGCAGCTGCGCCGCTATGCTGAAGTGTTGCGCGCGGCCGGCCGCTCGGCCGCCGCCAAAGACCTTGGCGCGCTCGCCGCGGCGATGAAGAAGGACTTCACACGCTTTCTTGTCCGCGACGGCGTCGTCGCCGGCTATGCCGAGTTCAGCCGCAACGGCGGGCCGCCAGAATTGCTTCTTCATCCCAGCGACCGAACCACCGGCGTCTCCTTTTCCTTGATTGCCTTGACCCAGGCGATCGTCGGCGGGCTGCTCACGGCGGCGCAGGCGCGCCGCAGCGCGAATCTGATCGCCAAACATCTCCTGCTTCCTGACGGCGCCCACCTGATGGACAAACCGCTCGCCTATCGCGGCGGCTCGGAGACGATCTTCCGCCGCGGCGAGTCGGCCGCGTTCTTCGGCCGTGAGATCGGGCTGATGTACGTCCATGCGCATCTGCGCTACGCCGAAGCGATGAGCGTTCTCGGCGACCGGCAGGGATTGTGGGACGCTCTCGTCGTCGCCAATCCGATCGCCGTCGGCGAGCGTTTGGGCCAGGCGACGCTGCGGCAGCGCAACGCCTATTTCAGCAGCAGCGACGCGGCGTTCCGCGATCGCTACGAGGCCTACGCCGAGTGGGAGCGGGTCAAGGCGGGCGAGGTGGCGGTTGAGGGCGGCTGGCGCATCTATTCCAGCGGCCCCGGGATTTACGTGGCGCTGGTCATCCAGCGCGCGTTTGGCGTGAGGCGGCGCTTCGGCAAGCGGCTGGGCAAACGGATCCTGCCGGCCAAGCAGAAACGCCTGCGGCTCGCCGGCGTCCCGCCGGCCCGCTGACGGCCCGCGCCTCGCCGCTATCGCGTGGAATCGGCTGCTGCGTCGCGCGGAGCGAGAGACTCGGCCGCAATCGACGGCTTGAAGCGAGGCCCCTGCGGATCCAGCACGAGGTTGACGATTCGCGGGAAGCGTCCGTGCCCGTTCGGCAGCGGTCCGATGTAGATGACGCCGACCTCCGCCATATGTTGCTCGAACGCCGCCGCCACGCGTTGCGCCACGTCAGGATCGAGCGATGCGAGCGCTCGGTTCAGCACGACCCAACGCGGCTTCTGCAGGAGGATGCGGGCCACCGCCATGGACTGCTTGTCGTTGTCGCTCAAGCGCCGATCCCATCGCTCGTTTTCGTCGAGCCTGGGCGCGAGGTGGTCGAGACCGACGACGGCGAACGCATCGCGGATGCGCGCGTCGTCGAAGGTTTGCGGCGGATGGGGATAGGCGAGCGCCTCGCGCAGCGTCCCGGGCGGCACGTAGCCTGGCGTCGCCATGAAGACCATCGACTGGCGATGCGGACGCGCGACGCGGCCGCCGCCCCAGGGCCAAAGTCCGGCGATCGCCTGGAACAGCGCGCGTTCGGCGTTCCGATCGCCGGTGATGAGCACGCGATCGCCCGGTTTGACCTCCAGATGGGGTTCACTCAGGGTGACGCGCCCGTCGGGCGTCGCGATCCACAGTTCGTCGATGACGATCGATTCCTCGTGCCGCCCGTCCAGCGCGATCTCGCTTTGACCTTCGCCGACCTTTTCGATCGTCACCAGCATCTTGCGGAAGCTCGCGACGCGAAGGAGCGTCGCCCGCCAGTCGGCGATGCTGGAGAAATTGTTGGCGAACCATCCCAGCGCCTGCTGCACCTGGTTGAAGGCGCCGACGGCCATCATCAGTTTGCCGAAGGTCATGGCGCCGAAGAAATACGACGGCGCGGCGATAAGGATCGGCGCGACGATCGCCAGCCAACCGAAACCCGCCGTCACGCCCGTCAGCCAGGTCGTCGCGACGATGATCTGCTCGAAGACTTCGATGATGCCGCGAAGGATCCAATCGAGATGCTCCTTCTCGTCGGCTTCCCCGCCGTCGAGGGAGACGCCTTCGATCTCCTCGTTCACCCGCACCAGCGCGAAGCGAAACTGCGCCTCCCGCGCGTAGCGCTCCGCGTTCAAGTGGATCAGCGGACGGCCGACGCGCCAACTCAACAGCGATGCGAATGCGGAATAGATGAGCGCGCACCACACCATGTAACCCGGCAACACAAAACCGCGCCCGGCGATCGAGACGACCATGTTGTCGGACAGAATCCACAGCACGCCGACGAAGCTCAATAGCAGCAGGCTGGACTGCAGCAGGCCGATGCCGAGATCCGTCGACAGTTCGGTCAGGTGCCTGGCGTCCTCATGGATGCGCTGGTCGGGGTTTTCGCCGATTTCGCCGATCTGCGAGAGGCGGACGGCTCTCAGTGGCGCGAGCCACTCGGCGGCCAGATCTTCGACCAGCCCCTTGCGCAAGATGAGCTTCGACTTGAGGTTGAGCCACGCTTGCGCGACATTGAGGACCAGCAGCGCGCACCCCAGCTCGGCGAAGACGCCGAGCTGGACGATGAAGGCGGAAACGTCCTTGCGCGACAACGCGTCGTAGAACGGCTGGTTCCAGGCGTTGAGCAGGATCTGCGCAAATGCGCTCGCCCCGACCACCGCGACCAGGGCGATGAGCAACGCGACGACCTTGGCGCGCTGGCGCGACGCCCAAAGCGCCGCCGTCATACCGGTCAACTGCGAGACGAGGCTGTCTTCGCGCGGCTGGTCGGCGTTTCCGGCGTTGGGCGTCGCTATTCCGGTCCTCGCCATTGCGTCGCATCCCTTCGCGTCGCGCTCGGGGCGGCCTCCTTGGGCCGGCCGCTGGACATGATCCAGGGCGGACGGCGCCGCGGGGTCGAGGTCGATGTCATTATCCGATTTGGCGACCAAGACAAACGGCGGGGGGCCGATTGCGCGAGCGCCGCGACGAATCGACGCCTTTGTCGCAGCGACGATCCGTCGCGAGCGGCGAGGCGGGCGAAAGGGCCGGCGCAGTCGACCGCTTGGGCGGGCCGCCGAAAGGCCGCGCTTGTCCGCGCCGCGTCTCGGACCTACGCTCGGCGCCGGAAGCTTAAGATGAAAGTCCCGCCCAAGCGCCTATGGCGAGCGGCCGCAAGCAGCGGCGAGCCTGAGCGCGCCGTCGACGACAGCTACGCCACCGCGTGGAGGGCGGAGACGGCCGAAGGGCCGTGGTTCGAGATCGATCTCGGCGCGGTCGCGACGCTCGGCGGGCTCGAAGTCTATTGGGGCGAGAGCGCGTCGGCGAACTATCGCGTCGCTTCGTCGCTCGACGGCGAGGCGTGGTCCGAGATTTGCCGCACGCGCCATGGCGAGGGGGGGCAGGACGTATTCGCTTTCCCCCCGGTCGCGACGCGGTTCGTTCGCTGGCGGAGCGAGGACCCGCCGGCCGAGCGCGGGCCGGAGATCGTCGAAATCAACCTCTACGCTCCCGAGGACGCCGCCTCGGTGCGCGAAGCGGGTCGGCTCGCCGCGCTCGGCCACGCCGCGGTGACGATTCCCGAAGGCGAGAGCATAACGGTCGACTTCGGCGCCGTGCGCTCGCCGCTCGGGGCGCTGATCGACTGGGGGGAGGCTTACGGAACCGTATTCTCGACCCATCTCTCCGACGACGGCGAGACCTTTCGCGAGATGGGCCGCATCGAGACCGGCGACGGAGGAACGGACAGCTTCTGGTGGCGCTCGACGAGGAGCCGCTATTTTCGCCTGACCGTGAATAGAGCGAGCGCGCCCGGCGGCGCCGTCGTCAACGAGCTCAAGCTGCGCATCCTCAACAAGGATCGCATGCCGATCGGGCAATTGGAGCGGGGGGCGCAATCGGGGCGCGGCGAGCTCTATCCGCAATCGTTGCTGGGCCGCCAAGTCTATTGGACGGCGTTGGGCGAATTCGATCAGGGCGAGCAGGCGCTGTTCGACGAATATGGCGATCTCGAGCCACGACGGGGCTCGCCCCAGATCACGCCGCTCATTCGGCTCGACGGCGCGCTTCATGGCGCGCCGGGTTGCGTGAGCGTCGGCCACGCGCTCGCCGAGGGCGCGTTGCCGATTGCGAGCGTCGTCTGGTCGGCGCAAGACATCGAGCTGCGGACGACGGCGTTCGCATATTCCGGTCAGGCGCTGGCCGAGCACCGCCTCGTCAACCGCAGCGGCGGCGCGCGGCAAGGGGCGCTCGTTCTCGCCGTGCGCCCGGTCCAGATCAACCCCTATTGGCAGCACGGCGGCCACGCGCCGATCGAAGCGATCGCGGTCGACGGCGACCGGGTATGGGTCGGCGATCGACTCTACGCCGCGTTTTCGCGCGCGCCCGATGCGGCGGCGGTCGCTGATTTCGACGACGGCGACGTCGTGCGGCTGATCGACGCCGGGCCGCGCCAAACCGCTGGCGGCGTCCACTCGGCGTCCGGGCTCGCCAGCGCCGCCTGCGAATTCGCGTTCGCGCTTCAACCCGGTGAAAGCATGTCGGTTTGCGTTTCCGCGCCGATGCGCGACGACGTCGCTGCGCGCGCCGACGTCGCCTTCGACGTCGTGCGCGACGGCGTTGGCCGCGCCTGGCGGGAAAAGCTCGGCCCGCGCCGGATCGTCGTTGGCGACCGGGAGGTCAGCGACACATTGGAAGCGCAGATCGCGCTGATCTTGGTCAACGCCACCCGCTTCGCGTTCAAGCCAGGCCCGCGCAACTACGACCGCACCTGGATCCGCGACGGCGCCGCGCAGGCGCTCGCCTTGTTGTGGGCTGGCCTGATCGACGAGGCCAAGCGTTACGTCCTCTGGTACGCCGAGCGCGTTTATGAGAGCGGCCTGGTTCCGCCGATCCTCAATGTCGACGGCACGGTCAACCGCGGCTATGGCGGCGACATCGAATTCGACGCGCAGGGCGAGTTCGTCGGAATCGCCGCCGAGGTCTACCGCGTCGCCAAGGATCGCGCGTTTCTTAGCGCTGTTTTCGAACCCGTCGTCCGCGCGACGCGGTTCATCGAGGCGCTGTGGGCGCGAACGGAAGCGCTGCACGGCGCGGAAACCCGCTTCCACGGCCTCCTCGCGCCGTCGATCAGCCACGAGGGCTACAGCAAGCCGTCCTACAGCTACTGGGACGACTATTTCGCTTTGAGCGCCTGGCGCAATTGCGAATACCTCGCGCTCGAGATCGGCGACGACGCGGTCGCCGCTCGCGCGAAGGCGCAAGGCGAGGCGTTCGCCGCTCGACTGACGCGCTCGATCCGCATGAGCGCAGCGCATATGGAGACGGACGTGATCCCCGGATCGGCCGATCGCGAGGACATTGACCCGACCTCGACTTCGATCGCCTTCGAGCCGTGCCGGGTCGAAGACGCCCTTCCGGCGGAACTGATCGCGCCGACCTACGATCGCGCCGCTGAGCGCCTTGCGGCGATCTCCGCGCCCGGATTTACGGGAAACTACTCGCCGTACGAGCTGCGCAACATCAATGCCTTCGTCTCCTTGCGGCGGCACGAGGACGCTTTTCGACTCCTGGCGAAAATGCTGGAATCGCGCCGGCCGCGGGACTGGCGGCTTTGGGCTGAGGTCGTTTGGGGCGACATGCGGGCGCCGGACTATATCGGCGACATGCCGCACACCTGGATCGCGGCGGAGTTCGCCACCGCCATTCGCAGAATGCTGGCGCGGGAA
Source organism: Roseiarcus sp. (assembly GCF_049514155.1). GTDB lineage: Bacteria > Pseudomonadota > Alphaproteobacteria > Rhizobiales > Beijerinckiaceae > Roseiarcus. The sequence continues at coordinate 14,710 of NZ_JBEKVH010000092.1, forward strand.
AACGGCCGCACGCTGGAGCTGTTCAGAGGCGCGCCGGACGGGTGGTGGGAGAACGGCGGGGTCACGCTCAGCGACTTGCCGACCGCCTTTGGCGTCTTGAACTTAAGGGCGCGCCGCGATCGATCGCGAGCCACGGTCGATCTCGCGCTGTCGGGCCCCGCGCCCGAACGGATCACGATGCGCTATCCCGGCGCCAGGCGGGCCCGCGCCGACGGCAGACCGTGCGAGATCGCGGGCGAGGTGATCATGGCGGCGACCTTCAGTCGGCTTGTCATCGACCTCTGACGGCTCGGCGGACGTATGAAGGCTCGGCGTCGTCAAGGCGTCCATCCAAAAACGAACGCAGACCCGTGGCGTCGAGCCCGCTCAGCCATGGCTTGAGCGCGCGGGCGGTTACGCTTCATCCACCATGCGCGACGACATCGCCGGCCGCCCCGCGGATCGATCAAACTTGACGCAAATTGCCAAGCGAATTGGCAACGCCTGTCGTGAGAAATTGCTGGCGTTGGACTGAAGCGGTGCGTCGACTTGAGAGGGGGCGCGGCAATGACCAATCAACGCTTGGCTGAGACCTATCTGGCGCGGGCGCGGGAATTGGAAGACTGCGCCAAGCAGGTGGAACAAAATCCGCCGTCGATTCGCACGTCGCCGCGTTGGCGCGATATCGCGTTTCTGCGTCGCGAGGCGGCGTGGTGGCGCGCGCATGCTCAGGCGCTCGTCGAAGCGGCGTGAGCGACGAATGGGCCAAGTTGCGTTGGGGAAGGGCGCGCCTTGCAGGGGAAGCGGCGCCGCCTGTCGACCCCGCTCGTTCCAACATCGAAAGAGCCTGAGCGCGCCGAGCGGCAACCGCTTAGCGAGCGCGGAAGCTTCGAATGCGCGGTCGTGCGAGGGCGCCGCGGTCAGCGCGTTTCGGGCCCAAACTCAGTTGGGATACGTCAAAGGGGCGCGCCGTAGGCGCCGGGCGGCTCGACGTCGTCGACGCTCTCGCCCGATCAATCCGGGTCGAAGGCGACCGCTATGCCGCCGGCGAATTGACGGGTGACGTGCGCGCGCCGCTTTCCGACGGTCACCGCCGCGCCAAGAGCGGGCGCGAAGTCGACTTCAAGCGCCGCGCTGTTGCTCGAAACTTCGATCAAAGCCGCTTCGAACGCGCGCCCGTCGGATAGCTGCAAGGTCGTGCGTTCTTGATCGAGACCGACGCGTGCGTAGCCGCGCCGCTCGGGCGCCTCTCCGGCTTGGCGCCGCATGAGCCACTCAATTCTCGCCGAAAGCTTGTGCAGCTCGTTCGGAGAGACCCGCAAGTCGACGGCGAATCCGTCGCTTGAGCGTCGCACCATCACGTCCTCGATCCGTCGGAGGTCTTGCACGTAGACGACCACGCGTTCGCCTAGATCTCCCGCCAACGGGCCCAGAATCGCGACGCCGACCGGGGAGACGTCGATGATCCGGCAATCGAACGCCTGCCCGTCGGCGAGCAGGTAACGACCAGGCAGCGAGATCGCCGCTCGGTAGTCGCGGCGACGTTCCGACGCGGACGCGTTTTGCGACATGATCCCAAGCCGTCCGGACCAAATTGCGAAGACGGCCGATATCCGAGCGATGCGCCGACGACGTCGCTGATTTTGGCGAGCGCGCGGATGCGACGGCGGTCGCAGCAAGTCCGACGGCTCAAGCGAGCGGTCGCGTCCGCCGGGACCAGCCCATTCGGATCGTCCCGCAGGGTCGCCAGGAAATGTTAACGAGACGTTTTCGCCTGAACGGGGCGCGCCGGCGCAGTCACGATTTCCGTCACAAAGAAAGTTACAGCGTAACGCCTGGTCGGCAAGACCCGAGGCCGTGGGCGAATGTCCTCGCTGCGGCGCGGGCTTGCGAAAATTCTTCCAAAGTCGCAGCTAGGGCGCGAGGCGAGGGCGTTGTGGAGAATGTCGGGCTCGCAGTCGGCGCCGCCGTTGCGCCGCCTTTTTGGCGATGACTTCGTATCTGGGAATTCGCGATGGCCGACATGATCGATGGGATTGTCGAACGAACGATCGCGCAGACGTTGAGGATTGTGACGACGTCGCGACAGTCGTGGAGCGTCGCGCGCGAAGGGATCGAAAAGATCCATGACGATCTCGCTCGCCGTTCGCCCGGCCATCCAGCGCTCGAACGGCTGAAGACCTTCATCGCCGAAGGGGATCGACCTTTCGCCAAGCATTGACGCGACCGCGCCGCGTCGATGAAACGACGACGGGAGCGAGCGCCGATCGGAGCGATCGTTCATCGAAGCGATTGGCTCGCTACGGGCCAGTTCGCCGAGGCGAATGACGCTTGCGCGGGCGCTCCCTCGGGACGGGGTCGGCGCCGCGCCGCTGACGAAAGGACCCGACGTATGCGATGTCGGTCGCCGGCTGGGAATCGCGCCTCTAGAGGGCGAGTGGAATGGATCGGCGAAATGGGCTGGGCCGAGCGCGAGGCGTTCCGTGTTGGCGATCGCATGACGACCCGAGGCGCTCGGCGGCCAATCGATGCGGGGAGGGCGGCCAAGCGATCGCACAGCGCTCCTCAGGCCTCAGTTCGGTCGATGAGGCCATCTGAACGCGCCGGTCGCGACGGCGCCGTCGCGGGGCTGAACCATCGCGCGTTCAACCAAGAACCACGGCCAACTTGCTCTTCGTGATGGAAATCTCCCAACGCCAGGGTCTAAGCCCGCGGACCTGCCCGCTCGTAAGCGCGTTTTGGCGAGGCGGGCGCTTTGGCGCCTGCGGAAGCGCGCGGCCGGAGCAATTTCGGACGTCGGCGCCGTCGGCTGGCTGGCAAACCGTTCCGCCTGCAAGCGTGATCCGGCGGGCGACGGGTTGAGGCGACGCCAGCGTCGGGCGACGGTCCGGCAGCCTGACGCAGCGATTCCCGGAGGCGGCCCGGCGCCTTCCCGCGACAGGCCAGGACACCCGTTTGGTCATCACGAAGGCGCGAGGTGCGTTACAAACAGCGTTACAGAATCGCCCCGTCGTCGCTCGATGGTTGTTGGTCCGCTCGGTTTTGTTATGACTTCCTCGCGAAGGAATCGACTGTTGAATGTTGGCGTCGGACGAGACCGCGACAGCGAGAGGCGACGTTAACGGCGTCGTCCTTCTAGGCTCCGCCCGCGGCGTCGAAAAGTCGAGCGAGGTGGCGGGCGTGCCGCGCTTGGGCCTTGCGCTCCTCGCCTACCTGCTGCTCGATTGCTCGGGCGGGCGGGCCACGCGCGAGGAGGCGAGCGCCTTCCTCTGGGAAAAAGTCGATCGCAGCCGGCAAGCCGGCAATCTCCGCCAATTGCTGTTTCGCATCCGCGCCGCCGAAATCGCTGGCGACATGCAACTGTTGGAGACGACGGCCAGTGAGATCGTCTTCAGTCCGCGCAACGTGTCGATCGATCTGCGCCGCTTTTGGGCGGCGATCAATTCCGCCGCTGGGCTGGACGTCGTCGCCGCCTGCGAAGCTTATAGCGGCGACCTACTCGCCGGATTGACTGCCCATGGCGAAGGACTCACGAGCTGGCTGGCGCGCGAACGGGAGAGACTGCGCGCCGAATTCCTGGCGGCGTTGACGCCCTATCTCGAGGCGCAGGCGAACGGCCCAGTCGAAGAGGCGGCGATCGTCGCCGCCACGCGCATTCTGGAAATCGATCCGCGCCAAGAGATCGCCTATCGCACACTGATCCAGGCCTATCAGGAACGCGGCGACTCGACGCGCGTCGACCAATATCGACGCCAGCGCGACCCCATCCATGAAATCCGCGCCGAGCGGCGGCCGGCGCCGGTCGTGGTTCTCCCGGTCGAGCGCGCATTGAAGGGGAGCGCGCCGGCCGATGGGGCGACGGAATGGGCGGTGGACGCGCCGCGCTTGGGCCTGGGTGACGACGAACTGCCGCGCGTGATCGTTTCGCCGCATGCGCCGAGCTATGCGCCCGCGACCGGGCGCGAGCTGGTCGCCGAATTGGGCGCCGACATCGCCACCCGTCTGGCGCAGACCCGCGCGCTGACCGT
>NZ_JBEKVH010000093.1:0-15703 GCF_049514155.1 Roseiarcus sp.
TCGAGGTCGCCTTCGTGGGACTCCATGCGGTGGGCCATGGCGGGGGTGGCGTGGGAATCGAGGACGACGAGGTCGGCTTCGCGGCCGGGCTCGATCGCGCCGACGCGGTCCTGCAACGACAGCGCGCGCGCGTTGCCGAGGGTCATCTGGTAGAAGGCCTGCGTCGCCGGCCACGACTGGCCGCCCATCTGCAGCACCTTGTAGCCCTCGGCCGCGGTCGCCAGCATCGAATAGCTGGTGCCGCCGCCGACGTCGGTCGCCAGCGCGACGCGCACGCCCGCCTTGTCGAGCCGCTGCTTGTCGAACAGGCCGGAGCCGAGAAACAGGTTCGAGGTCGGGCAGAAGGCGGCGATCGAGCCGCTGCTGGTCAGCGCCGCGACTTCCGATTCGGCGAGATGGATGCAATGGCCGAAGATCGAGCGCGGCCCCAACAGGCCGTAGCGCGCGTAGACGTCGAGATAGGTCTTGGCCCACGGGAACTGCCGTTTGACCAAGGCGATCTCGGCGAAGTTCTCGTCGAGGTGGGTTTGCACATAGGCGTCGCGATGCTCGGCGGCGAGCGCGCCCGAGGCCTCGAGTTGCGCTTCGGTCGAGGTGACGGCGAAGCGCGGCGTGATCGCGTAGTCGAGCCGGCCCCGGCCGCGCCAGCGTGCGATCAGCGCGTTGGTCTCGTCGTAGCCGCTTTGCGCATTGTCCATCAGGCCCGGCGGCGCGTTGCGGTCCATCAGCGCCTTGCCGGCGATCATGCGCGCGCCGCGCCGCTCGGCCTCGGCGAAGAACGCGTCGACCGAGGCGGGATGCACGGTGCAATAGACGCAGGCGGTGGTCGTGCCCTGGCGGAACAGCTCGTCGAGGAAGAAGCGCGCCACCGCGGCGCTGTGGGCGGGGTCGGCGAACTTCTGCTCTTCGACGAAGGTGTACTTGTTGAGCCAGTCCAAGAGCTGCGCGCCGTAGGAGCCGATCACGCGGGTCTGCGGATAATGGATGTGGGCGTCGATCAGGCCGGGCAGCACCAGCTTGCCGGCATGGTCGTCGATCGCCGCGTCTTTCGGCGCGCGGCTAAGAATCTCGCGCGCCTCGCCGACGGCGGCGATCAGCCCGTCTTCGATCGCCAATGCGCCGTCGTCGATCAGCCGCCAGGCGCGCGCGCCGGCGAGGCGCGGATCGTCGCGGAAGGTGAGGACGCGGCCGCGAACGATCCGTTGCGTCACGCCATGATCTCCCCGATGCGCAGCGCGGCGATGCGGTCGATCTCGATCAGCGCGGTCTTGAATTCGGCCGCCGGATCATGCTTCAGCCGCGCCTCGAACGCGGCGAGGATCTCGGCCTTGGTCTTGCCCTTGACCGCCAGGATGAACGGGACGCCGAAGCGGGCGCGATAGGCGGCGTTGGCGTCGCTGAAGCGCTTGAGCTCGTCGGGCGTCAGCCGGTCGAGGCCGGCGCCCTTCTGCTCGCGCGTCGATTCGGCGGTCAGCCCCTTGGCCAGCGCCAGCTTGCCGGCGAGATCGGGATGGGCGTCGATCAGCGCGCGCCTCTGCGCCTCGCTCCCCTTGGCGGCGGCGCGCGCCATCGCCTTGGCGAGACCGCCGGCGCCGTCGGCCTCCGCGGTCAGCCCCGCGTCATAGGCGGCTTCGGCGATCCAGCGCGAATGCTCGTAGACGCCGCCGAAGCGCTCGACGAACAGCGTCCGCGTCAGCCGCGACGGCTTCCAGCCGCCCGGCGGCTTGTGCTTGGCGATCCAGTGGCGGGCGATGTCGAGCCTTGTCGCGAACCACACCTTGTCGTGCTGAAGCGCGTAATCGACGAAGCGCGCCAGCGAGGCGGCGCGCGCCGGCCGGCCGACCAGGCGGCAATGCAGGCCGATCGACAGCATCTTCGGCGCCGTCGCGCCCTCGGCGTAGAGCACGTCGAACGCGTCCTTGAGGTAAGTGTAGAACTGGTCGCCGGAATTGAAGCCCTGCGGCGCGGCGAAACGCATGTCGTTGGAATCGAGCGTGTAGGGCGCGATCAGTTGCGGCCCCTTCGGCCCCTCGATCCAATAGGGCAGATCGTCGGCGTAGGCATCGGCGCAATAGAGAAAGCCGCCCTCCTCGCAGCCGAGCGGGATGGTGTTGATCGACGAGCGGCCCTGATAGAAGCCGAGCGGCCGCTTGCCGGCGACCTCCGTGTGGATGCGGACCGCCTCGGCGATGTGGCTCGCCTCGACCTCGCGCGGCGTGTCGCGATAGTCGATCCACTTGTAGCCGTGGGTGGCGATCTCCCAGCCGGCTTCGTTCATCGCCGCCACCGCGTCCGGGTTGCGCGCCATCGCGGTGGCGACGGCGAAGACGGTGACCGGCGCGTCGCGCTCGGTGAACAGCCGGTGCAGCCGCCAGAAGCCGGCGCGCGAGCCGTATTCGTAGATCGATTCCATGTTCATGTGGCGCATGCCCGGCCACGGCTGGGCGCCGACGATCTCGGACAGGAACGCTTCCGAGGCGGCGTCGCCGTGCAGGACGTTGTTCTCGCCGCCCTCTTCGTAATTGACGACGAATTGCAACGCGACGCGCGCCCCGCCCGGCCAGTCGGCGAACGGCGGCGTCCGGCCATAGCCGATCATGTCGCGCGGATAGACTTCGCTCATTCCGTCCTCTCTGAAATCCCCTCTCCCCGCTCGCGGGGAGAAGAGACGCATGCGCACGCGTCTCGCCGCGAGTTTGCTCCAGAGCCGCTTTTGGGTCAAAAGCCTGACGGTCCTTCACAAAACTTCGGCGAGTCCCGCATGGGCGATCTCGAGCTCATCTTCGACGGCGCACTGGCGCGCATCCGCTTCAACGCGCCGGCGCGGCGCAACGCGCTCAACCGCGCTTCCTGGCGCGCCCTGAGCGAGGCCTGCGCGGCGATCGCAGCGCGCGCCGAGGCGCTCACCGTCGTCGTCGAAGGCGCGGGCGGCCATTTCTCCGCCGGCGCCGACATCGCCGAGTTCGAGACCGTCTATCGCGACGCCGCGGCGACGCGCGACTATGTCGACGCGATGCAGGCCGCTTTCGGCGCGCTCGCCGCGCTCGATCGGCCGACGATCGCCGCGATCGAAGGCTCGGCGATCGGCGGCGGGCTCGCCGTGGCGCTGAGTTGCGACCTGCGTTTCGCCGCCGACGATTCGCATCTGGCGGCGCCGCCGGCCAAGCTCGGCCTCGTCTACGGGCCGATCGAGACGAGCCGTCTCGTCGCGCTGATCGGCCCGGCGCGGGCCAAGGATCTGCTGTTCAGCGGCCGCCGCGTCGCGCCGGCCGAGGCGCTGGCGATCGGCCTCGTCGATCGCGTCGTTCCGGCGGCGGCGCTCAAGGCGAGCGTCGAAGATTACGCCGCCGCGCTCGTTGGACTCAGCCAGCGCTCGATCCGCGGCGCCAAGCGGATCGTCGACGCGCTCGCCGCCGGCCTGGCGCTCGACAGCGCGGCGCTCCGGGCAGCGGTCGAGGACGCGGCGCTCGGCGAGGATTTCCGCGAAGGCCGCGCCGCCTTCGTCGCCAAGCGCCCGCCGCGCTTCGCCTTCCGCGGCGCGACCAAGCCGCTCGCCTGAGGCTCAGTCGTCTTTCGACAGCGGGATCGCCGAGGTCGGCGCGCCGTCGATGTCGTCGGGCGGCAGCACCGGCGGCGGCGCGGGCTTGACCTCGAAGGCGACCGGCGGCGGGATCGCCGCCGAGGGTCCGTGCAGGTCGAGCGGGCCGGCGTCCGGCCGCATCGAGGCGCGGGCGACGTCCATCGGCTCGTCGAGATCGGGCGCGGGCGGCAGGCCGTCGGGCCGGCCGGGCGGCGGCTGCAGGTCGGGCGGCGGGTTCGGCCGGCAATAGCGGCGCGGGCCGGTCGAGGTCGAGCCGTGCATCGCCAGGTCGAGATGGAAATGGTTGTAGTGGAAGACGTCGGCGCCGGGCCCAAGCACGGTGGTGAAGTGCTGGCAGGCGCCGGCGTGGACCTCGCGCAGGAACGTCGCCTCCTGGCTGCCGGTCTTCTTCCAGTCGCGCACGATCACGATCTCGCGGCCGCTGGCGAGACGGAAGCCGGAGACGTCGATCGCGTTGCCGAACGAATGCTCCGACAACGGCGCGCCATACATGTTGTCGACGCTGCGGCAAGAATACGCGCCGAACGCCTCGAGCTCGACCACGGCCTCGCCGAAGTCGGCCTGGGCGTAAGGCTGGACGATTTCGGCGAGCCAGGCTTCGAGCGCGACGACCAGCGGGCAGCCGATCGTCACGTTCTTGTCGACCGCGACCGTCCCCTCGGCCAGCGCCGACACCTTGAACGGGTGGGTGAGGCCGCAGATGCCGGGTCCGTCGATCTCCGGTTGCGGCTCGATATAAGCGGAAGGCTTCACCAGGTCGCGAGCGAGGCAGTAATTCTCCGCCTGCGCGCGCCAGGCCGGGCGCTCGGCGCGCTCCAGCCAGCCGCAGCCGGCGAGGGAGAAGAGGGCCGCGCCCAAGGCGACTTTTGGCCAAACGCTACGCGCCATCGTCGTAGAATGAGCGCTTCGCCTAAAGAAAGGCTAAACCATGCCGGCGGCCTTGCTGGCGCCGCAGTTCGCGGCCAAACGGGCGCTTCGCCCCGCCGCCCCGATACGGAACGGTCTGTGAATTCCGCCTCGCCCGCCCGCCGACCGACCCTCGCCCTGCTGCTCGCCGCCCTGCTCGCGTTTGCGCCCGCCGTCGCTGCCGCCCATCCCCACGTCTGGGTGACCGTGCGCAGCAAGGTCGGCTTCGCCGACGGCAAGGTCGTCTCGGTGACCCACGACTGGGTGTTCGACGAGATGTATTCGTCCTTCGCCACCCAGGGGCTCGCCAAGCCGGGCGAGCTGGTCACGCGCGACATCTTCGCCCCGCTGGCGCGCGAGAACGCCGGCGGCCTGGCCGAGATCGGCTATTTCACCACGCTCAAGATCGGCGGCAAGGCAGTCGAGTTCGGGCCGGTCAAGGACGGCGACTATTGGATGGAGGAGCGGTCCGACCATCTCGTCACCTTCCACGTCGACTTGCATCTGAAGACGCCGGCCGCTCCCGGGCAATATTTCTCGCTGCTGGTCGCCGACCCCGAATATTTCATCGACTTCGAGTTCGACGACAACGACGCGATCGCGCTCGTCGCCGCGCCCTCAGGCTGCTCGGCATCGATCGCCAAGCCGAAACCGCTCGAAGGCCAGGACCAGCAGAAGCTCAGCGAATCCTTCTTCACCAACTTGGCGCCGGGAACCAACTTCGGCTTCAAGATGGCGAGCCGCGTCATCGTCGCCTGCCCATGATTCGTTTTCGCTCCCTCAGCCGCTCGGCGCCCGTCGTGATCGCCGCGCTCGTCGCGTCTCCGGCCTTGGCCCAGCTCGCGCATCGGCCGTTCATGGTCGGCGGCGGCGAAGGCGGCGGCGGCGCGAGCGGCGGCCTCACCGGCTGGATCATGGAAATGCAGTCGGCGCTGACCCGGCTGATCGCCGCCGACGTGCACGCGCTGCACGGCGACCCGGCGGCCATCTGGGGCCTGATCGGCTTCGGCTTCGCCTATGGCGTCTTCCACGCCGCCGGACCGGGCCACGGCAAGGCGATCATCGCCTCCTACATGATGGCGAGCGACCGTGCGCTGAAGCGCGGAATTGTCCTCTCTTTCCTCGCTGCAATGCTGCAGGGATCGGTGGCGGTGGCGCTGGTCGGCGCGGCGGCGCTGATCTTCAACGCGACTGCGTCGGAAATGAACGCCGCCGCCGACTGGCTCGCGCTGGCGAGCTGCAGCGGCGTCATCGCCATCGGCCTGTGGCTGACCGTGACCAAGGGTCGCGCGCTCCTCGCCGCGCTGAAAGCGCGCTTCGCCCATCGCGCCGCGCTCGCAGCCGCGCCGGCCTATGCCGAAGCGCCGTGGCGGCCGGCGGCGGATTTGGGCGCCGCAGTCGCCTTCCGCGCCCACTCGCCGGACGGGATGGCGGAAGCGGCGGCCGACGACCCAGCCGCCTGCGGACATCTGCATGCGCCCGACCCGGCCACGCTCGAAGCGGGCTTTTCCTGGCGCGGCGCCGCGGCGACCGTGCTCGCGGCCGGTTCGCGGCCGTGCTCGGGCGCGATCCTCGTCCTCGTCTTCGCCCTGGCGCAAGGGCTGTTCGCCGCCGGAATCGGCGCGGTCGTCGCGATGTCGCTCGGCGTCGCGCTGACCACGGGCGCGCTGGCGTTCGCCGCGGTGTTCGCCAAGCGCGTGGCGATGCGCATGGCGGCAGGCGACGACTCGCGCATCGCGCTTGCCGCGCGCGGGGTCGAGTTCCTCGCCGCGCTGCTGGTCGTCGCCTTCGGCCTCGCGCTGCTGTTCGCCGCCGGAAGCGGGGCTTAAGCGACCCGGTCCGCCTTGCCGCTGCCGTCGGCGGCCACTACAAGCGCCGGCATGGCCGCCACTTCCGACGAACTTCTCGCATATCTTGCTTCCCTCGGCGTCGCCGCCTCGACCGTCGAACATCCGCCCCTGCATACGGTCGAGGAATCGCAGGCCTTGCGCGGCGACATTCCCGGCGGCCACGTCAAGAACCTGTTCGTGAAGGACAAAAAGAGCCGGTTGTTCCTGCTGGTGCTCGGCGAAGATACGCCAGTCGACCTCAAGCGCGTCCACGAGCGCATCGGCGCGCAAGGGCGGGTCTCGTTCGGCTCGGCCGAGCTCTTGGAGGCGGTCTGGGGAGTCAAACCCGGCGCCGTGACCCCGTTCGGGGCGATCAACGACACGGAAGGCCGAGTCACGGTGGTGCTCGACGCCGAGATGATGAAGCACGAGCGGCTCAACTTCCACCCGTTGGTCAACACCCGCACCACCGGACTGGGCAGCGCCGACGTCGTCAAGTTCCTGCGCGCGACCGGCCACGAGCCGATGGTCGTCGCGCTCAGCGCAGAAAGCGTTGAATAATCCGGGCGGCGACGCCATTTAAACGCGGTCGGGCCTGCCGAGGGCCCCTTTGGAGAGACGTGAGATGGCCAACAGCGACGGCGCGGGCGCTCCGACCCCGGTCAAGGAAGTGACGACGGCGTCGTTCCGAGCCGACGTCCTCACGGCTTCGACCCGCCAGCCGGTGCTGGTCGACTTCTGGGCGCCGTGGTGCGGGCCGTGCAAGCAGCTCGGGCCGGCCCTAGAGAAGGCGGTCGCCGACTCCGGCGGCAAAGTTGCGCTGGTCAAGATGAACATCGACGAGCATCCGCAGGTCGCCGGCCAGCTCGGCATCCAGTCGATCCCGGCGGTGATCGCCTTCGACAAGGGCCAGCCGGTCGACGGCTTCGTCGGCGCGCTGCCCGAGAGCCAGGTGCGCGGGTTCATCGAGCGACTGGTCGGACCGCTGACCGCCGCAGCCGACGAACTCGTCGCCGAAGCCCAGGCGGCCGCCGCCAAGGGCGACGCGGCCGGCGCCGCCGCGCTCTACGCGCGGGTGCTGACCGAGAACGAGAGCAACCTCAAGGCGATCGCCGGCCTGGCGAAGCTGCATGTCGAGGCCGGCGACCTCGACCAGGCCAAGGCGGTGTTGTCGATGGCGCCCCCGCCCGCTGCGGGCCGCGAGCCCGACGCGGCGATCGCTGCGGCGGCGGCGGCGTTGCACGTCGCCGAGCAGGCCGCCGCGATCGGCGACCTCGCGCCGTTGGAGAAGGCGGTCGCCGAGAACCCCGACAATCACCAGGCGCGCTTCGACCTCGCGCTGGCGCTCAACGCCGAGGGACGGCGCGACGAAGCGGCCGACGCGCTGCTGGCGATCTTCAAGCGCGATCGCCAATGGAACGACGAGGCGGCGCGCAAGCAGCTGCTGCAGTTCTTCGAAGCCTGGGGCCTGATGGATCCGGCCGCCGTGACGGCGCGCCGCAAGCTGTCGGCAATCCTGTTCTAACCCGCTGACGGCGCGCAAGCGCGAATTGAGTGTGATGAAGCTCTATCGAAACTATCGCCGCCCGAGCGACATGCCGGGCGTGTTGCCGCTGTTCCCGCTCGACGGCGCGCTGCTGCTGCCGCGCCGGCCGATTCAGTTGACCGTATTCGAGCCGCGCTATCTCGAAATGCTCGACGACGCGCTGTCGGGCGAAAGGCTGGTCGGCGTCATCCAACCGGTCGCCGGCGAAGACGCCGACGGCGAGTCGCCGGTGTTGTTCCCGGTCGGTTGCGCCGGGCGGATCGTCCAGTACGCCGAGATCGGCGACAAGCGCTGCTTCTTGACTCTGATGGGCGTCGCGCGCTTCCGCATCGCCAGCGAGCTCGCAGTCACGACGCGCTATCGCTCGGTCGCCGTCGACTATGCCGACTTCGCCGACGACTTCACCGAGGGCGCGGGCCAGACCGCGGTCGACCGCAAGGCGCTGGTCGACGCCCTGCGCGCGTTCGCCGAGGCCAACGAGGTCGGCGTCGACTGGGACGACATCGAGAAGGCGTCGAACGAGACGCTGGTCAACGCTCTGGCGATGATGAGCCCCTACGGCGCAAGAGAGAAGCAGGCGCTGCTGGAGGCGCGCGATCTCAAGTCGCGGGCCGAGATTCTGGTCGCGATTTCGCAGGTCGCCCTCGCCCGCAATCCCGACGCGCCGCAGCATCTGCACTGAGGCGCCCCCTCGCCCCGCGCTCTGCGCGGGGAGAGGGTTGGGGTGAGGGCCGGGCGACTATCTCCGTAGCGCGGCCAATCGCCCGGCCCCTCATCCTAACCTTCTCCCCGCGAGCGGGGAGAAGGAAGCGCGTCCGTGATGCGGCGCCCGCTCGAGCGGTGGACGGCGAGCGTCAGCGGCGTGCGCGACTTCGGGATCTTGCGGATGAAGTTGTAGCGCGCGACGTGGTAGCTGGGGTCGAAGCCGTAGAAGTTGCGCTTCATCCGCTTCAATTCCTCCTCGCGATAGGCGGCGAGCGGCTTTTGCGCTTCGTCTGCGGCGCGCGCGGCGCGCTTGGCCTCGAGCCGGCGCGCGAGACCCTCCGTGTCGGCGGCGCGCGCCGCGGCGCGCTCGCGAATCGCCGCGTCGGCGCCGGCGAGGATTCCTGGCAGCCGCTCGCCGGCGAGGCCAAGCCGCAGCGCCTCTTCAATCCCCATCGGCAGCCGCGCCGCGGCGATGAGGCGCGCGCGCTCGGGACCGACCCGCTTGGGCAGCAGATAGGTCCAATATTCCGAGCCGTAGAGATTGCCCATGTCCTTGTAGTGCGGATTGAGGATCACGTTTTCGCCCATCCACACTTCGTCGGCGGCGAGCGACAGGAACACGCCGCCGGCGCCGGCATTGCCGCGCAAGGCCGAAACGGTCCAGACCTCCTCGGCGCGTGCGATGCGCTCGACCAGATCGTTCATCGCGTTGATGTTGCGCCACGACTCGTCGGCGGGCGAGGCGGCGGCTTCGATGATTCCGAGATGCAGGCCGTTCGACCAGCAATCGGGGCCGCCGGTGAGGACGAGCACGCGGGGACGGCGGGCGAGCGCGCGATCGACCGCCGCCGACAACGCCTCGCAATCGGCGGTCGAGAAAGCGCCGTTGTAGAAATCGAAGCTCAACGTCGCGACGCCGTCTTCTTCCCGCACATGCAGCGGCGACGGGCCGGCGACGAACGGCAGGTCGTCGAGATAGGCGGCCATGGCCAATGCCGCCGGCAGCTTGATCTCGTGCGCGCCCGGCCGTTTCGCCTGGCCGATCCAGATCGGGCCATCGACCAGACCGACCGCAACCGCGCTTTCGGCGCGCGCGAACGCTTCGCCGGGCGGACCGGCGAGACCGTCGGCAGGCTTGAGGTCGTAGACGCGCCAGTCGCCGCCGAACAGCGTCAGCAGCGCGCCGGGCGCGCCGTCGGCGGCGCGGGCGATGGCGAGCGCCTCCTCGACGGCGCAATGCGCAGGATCGATGCGGCGCTGCGCTTCGCCGCACGCGGGCCGCAGGCGGCCGCGGCCGACATTGGCCGGCGTCGGCGCCTGCTTTTCGCCCGCCGCGAGCCGCGCCAGCGCTTCGAACACGCAGGCCAGCGCCGCGTCGGCGACCTCGCGGCGGTAGAGGCTCGCCTTGGTCGCCTGGCGCATCGGGAATTCGCGCCACGCCCACACCGGGCCGGCGTCCATCTCGCCGCGCGCCTCGATCAGCGTCACGCCCCAGACCGGCTCGCGTTCGAGGATCGCCCAGTCGAGCGCCGCCGGCCCCCTGTCGCCGCGCACGCCGGGATGGACGACGAGCGAGCGCGCCGAGCGCCAGACGTCTTCGGGGATCGCGCGCTTGAGGAACGGCGCAAGGACGAGGTCAGGCCTGAACAGCGCGACCGCCTCGTGGGTCACGGAGTCGTTGACGTCGAACTCGACCACGACCGCGTGCCCCGCCTCGCGCAGCGCGACGTGCAGCCGCTGCGTCAGCGAGTTGAAGCTGTGACAGAGGATGAGGATGCGCATTATCCCTTCTCCTGCTTGCGGGAGAAGGTGGCCGCGCAAAGCGCGGCCGGATGAGGGCGAGTCGTTACGACGGCGTTCAAGACGGCGCGACCTGCCTTCACCCCGGCCCTCTCCCGCAAGCAGGAGAGGGGGTTGCTCGCATTCAACATATGCGCGGCAATTGCTCGCCGGCGAGCCAGTCGACGATGCGGCCGCCGCCGAACGCCGTGCGCATTTCGACGAAGCGGTTGGCGTCTTCGACGGCGCGACCGATCGCCGCCGAGCGGGCGCCGAGCGGATCGGCCTTCATCGCCGCGAGCACGGCGTCGGCGACGTCCGGCGCGACGATCGCGACCAGCTTGCCCTCGTTGGCGACGTTGAGCGGATCGAGGCCGAGGAATTCGCAGGCCGCCGCGACCTCGGGGCGCACCGGGATCGCCGCCTCCTCGAGGCTGAAGCCGACGCCTGACTGATGGGCGAGCTCGTTGAGCGTCGCCGCCAGACCGCCCCGGGTCGGATCGCGCATGACCCGCACGCCGGCGCCGCCCGCCGCGACGATCGCCGCCGCCAGTCCGTGCAGCGGCGCCGAATCGGACAGGATCTCGACATCGAATTCGAGGTTCTCGCGCTTCGACATCACCGCGACGCCGTGGTCGCCCATGGTGCCGGAGACGAGCACGACGTCGCCAGGCCGCGCCGCGTCGCTGGAGAGGACGACGCCCGGCGGGGTGACGCCGATTCCAGCGGTCGAGATGAAGACGCCGTCGGCCTTGCCGCGCTCGACGACTTTGGTGTCGCCCGTAATCACCGGCACGCCCGCGGCGCGCGACGCCTGCCCCATGCTGTCGGCAATGCGCTTGAGGTCGGCGAGCGGAAAGCCCTCCTCGATGATGAAGCTCGCCGAGAGATAGAGCGGCTTCGCCCCGGCCATGGCGATGTCGTTGATCGTGCCGTGAACGGCGAGCGAGCCGATGTCGCCGCCGGGGAAGAACAGCGGCGAGACGACATAGGCGTCGGTCGTCATCACCATCCGCCCGGCGCCGACCTCGAACGCCGACTGGTCGTTGCCGGCGCGCAACCAGTCGTTGTCGAAGGCGACATGGAAGACGTCCTCGATCAACTGCGCCATCGCCCGCCCGCCGGCGCCGTGCGAAAGGTCGACGCGGCCGGCCTTGATATCGAGCTTGCGGCGAATTGGCTGCTGGGCGCTCACGCGACCGCCTCGCGGGGCGGCGCGACGACCTCGGCGCGCGACGCGGCTTTGGCCGCCTCGCGGAAGCGGCCGTAGGTCCAGTGGGCCGAGCAGGCGCCTTCCGGCGACACCATGCACGAACCCATCGGCGTGTCGGGCGTGCACAGAGTGCCGAACAGTTTGCAATCGCGCGGCTTCTTGACCCCGCGCAGGATCGCGCCGCATTCGCAGGCCGGATTGTCGTGCGCCGGCTTCTCGACGAGGTCGAAGCGCCGCTCGGCGTCGAAGCGCTCGTAGCCGGCGCGCAGCTTCAGCGCTCCGTAGGGGACGTCGCCGAGGCCGCGCCATTCGAAGCGCTCCCTGAGCTCGAACACCTCGGCGACTTCGGCCTGCGCCTTCTCGTTGCCGTATTCGCTGACGGCGCGGATGTACTGGTTCTCGACCTCGTGGCGGCCGTCGTTGATCTGGCGCACCAGCATCAGGATCGCCTGGGCGACGTCGAGCGGCTCGAAGCCAGCGACGACCACCGGCTTTTCGAATTCCTCGGCGAAGAACCGGTAAGGTTGCAGGCCGATGACCGTCGAGACATGCGCCGGGCCGATGAAGCCGTCGATCTTGACGCTGCCGAGCTCGCGCACGTCCGGGCTCTGCAGGATGGTCTGGATCGCCGCCGGCGTCAGCACGTGGTTGCAGAGGATGGAGAAGTTGGTCAGGCCCTTCTTCGCCGCGGCGCGGATCGCCAGCGCGGTCGGCGGCGTCGTCGTCTCGAAGCCGACGGCGAGGAACACGACTTCACGCTCCGGCGACTTCTCGGCGATGCGCAATGCGTCGAGGGTCGAATAGACCATGCGCACGTCCGCGCCTTCGGCCTTGGCCTTCATCAGGCTCATGCCGCCCGAGCCCGGCACGCGCATCAGGTCGCCGTAGACGCACAGCGTGACCTCCGGCCGCCGCGCGCAGGCGATCGCCATGTCGATGCGCGCGACCGGCAGAACGCAGACCGGGCAGCCGGGCCCGTGGATCATCTTGACGTTGGCCGGCAGCAGGTCCTCGAGGCCGTAGCGCGAGATCGCGTGGGTGTGGCCGCCGCAGAACTCCATGAAGTGGTATTCGCGCGCCGGATCGGCCTCACGGCGGATCGCCGCCGCGATCGTCTGCGCCAACGCGCCGTCGCGGTATTCGTCGACGTATTTCATGGCGCGGCGCCTCCAGATTGGCCTAACGCCCTCCACGCGTCATGGCCGGGCTTGACCCGGCCATCCAGCCCGGCTGCCCGGGCGTGAAGGGCGTGGAGAAGCGTCAAGCGGAGCTGCTTGGATGGCCGGGTCAAGCCCGGCCATGACGGAGCAGAGCAAGCGGTGGCTTTCATGCCGCCTCTCCGGCCGAAGCGAACAGCTCGAGCGTGCGCGCCGCCTCCTCCGGGTCGATCTTCGACAAAGCGTAGCCGACGTGCAGCACGACGTAGTCGCCGACCTGCAGGTCCTCGACCAACGCGGTCGAGACGACCTTGGTCACGCCGTCGAGGCTGACCTTGGCCATGTCGTCGGGCAGGAGCTCCGTCACCTGGACGGGAATGGCGAGACACATAGGTTCAGTCCTCCGAAAGCGACGCGCCGGCGCTGAGCAGCGCATGGGCGAAAGCGGCCTGGCCGAGCGACACGCCGCCATCGTTGGCGGGCGCCGCGCGCGGCAGATACACGGCGAGGCCGCGCGCGCGCAACGCTGCGGCAAGACCGTCGGCGAGCACGCGGTTCATCAGGCAACCGCCGCCGAGGGCGACCTGCGTGAGGTCGTGCGCCGCGGCCGCGGCGGCGATCCAGGCGTCGAGCGCGGCGATCAGGGTTCCGTGGAACAGTTCCGCCGCTTCGCGGCCGCGCAAGTTCTCGTCGATCAGCGCCGCGAACAAAGGCCGCAGAACGAGGCAACCCTCGACGATGCGCCATAGCCCGGCGCCGGCGCGCGGGCGCGCGACCAGAGCTTCGAGTTCCATCGCCGCCTGGCCTTCGTAATGCTGCATGAGCCGCACGCCGGCGAGCGCCGCCGCGGCGTCGAAGACGCGGCCGAGACTGGTCGTCAGCGGAAAATGCGCGCCGGCCGTAAAGCGCGCGGCGAGCCGCGCCGCGTTGGGCGCGGCCGGCAGCAGCCGCGCCGCCGCGTCGAGCCGGCCGAGCATGGCGAGCGCCGCGACGCCCATCCGCCACGGCTCGCGCGCCGCCGCGTCGCCGCCCGGCAAAGGGAGCGGCTCGAGCCAGCCGACACGCTCCCAGTCCGCGCCGTCGAGCGTGATCAGTTCGCCGCCCCATGGCCTTGCGTCGGTCCCGTAACCCTGGCCGTCGAGCGCGACGCCGAGCACGCCGCCGGAAAGCCGATGCTCGGCGGCGACCGCCGCGACATGGGCGAGATGATGCTGCACCCGCGCGATCGGCAGGCCGGTCGCCTCCGCCGCGCGGGTCGAGTGGAAATCGGGATGGAGGTCGCAGGCGGCGATTTCCGGCTCGATCGCCAGGATGCGCTTCAAATGGGCGATCGTCTCGTCGCGGAAGCGGATCGTGTCGCGATCGTCGAGGTCGCCGACATATTGCGACACGAACGCCTCGCGGCCGCGCGTCAGCGTGATCGTATTCTTGAGGTCGGCGCCGGCGGCGAGTACGCTCGGCCCCTCGACGCCGAGGTCGATCGGCTCGGGGACGAAGCCGCGCGCGCGGCGGATGAAGGCCGGCGCGCCGTCGAGGACGCGCATCACCGAATCGTCGGCGCGCACGACGATCTGGCGCGCGTGGCCGACGACGAGATCGGCGATCGGCGCGAGGCGGCGGCGCGCCTCGTCGTCGTCGGCGATCAGCGGTTCGCCGCCGAAATTGGCGCTGGTGGCGACGAGCGCGAGATCGTTGGGGGCATGGCGCCAGGCGGCGAAGTCGGGCTCGCCGGCGAGCGCGTGCAGGACCAGCCATTGCAGCGGCGTATAGGCGAGCATCAGCCCGACCTCGGCGAGGCCGGGCGCGACGCTCGGCGCGAGCGCGCCGCGGCTGCGCACGAGCACGATCGGCCGCGGACGCGATTCGAGCAGCGCGCGCTCCGCCTCCGAGATCTCGGCGACGCGCGCCGCGCTGGCGGCGTTGGTCACCATGACGGCGAACGGCTTGGCCTCGCGCGCCTTCAGCCGGCGCAGCCGCGCCACCGTGGCTTCGTCGCGCGCGTCGCAGAGGAGGTGGTAGCCGCCGAGGCCCTTGAGCGCGACGACGCCGCCCTTGCCGAGGCAATCGGCGACGTCGGCGATCTCCGTATCGAGCTTGGGGCCGCATTCGCGGCAGGCGATCGGCTCGGCATGGAAGCGGCGGTTGGTCGGGTCCGCATAGTCGCGCGCGCAATCCGGACACATCGCGAAGGGCGCCATCGAGGTCTGGGCGCGGTCGTAGGGCAGCGCGCGCGTCAGCGTGTAGCGCGGCCCGCAATGGGTGCAGTTGACCAGCGGATAGCGATAGAAGCGGCTCTTGGGGTCGAAGAGCTCGGTCAGGCATGCCTCGCACACCGCGACGTCGGCGCCGATGCGGGTCAGCGACGCGCCGGCCACAGTCGCGGCGATGACGAACTCCGCTCCGCCGCTGAGCGGCAGTTCGGCGACGTCGAGCGAATCGATGCGCGCCAGCGGCGGCGGCGCGAGCCGCAGCGCGTGGACGAACTGGTCGGCGCCGGCGCCCTCGACCTCGATCAGCACGCCCTCGGCGTCGTTGCGCACGAAGCCGCTGAGGCTGAGCCGCGCGGCGAGGCCATAGACATGCGGGCGGAAGCCGACGCCCTGCACCGCGCCGCGCACGCGCAGGCGCAAGCGCCGCTCGCGATCGGAAGCGAAGGCGCGCTGCGCGGTCATCTTAAGCCTTGGCCAGAGCCGCGGCGCGCGGCGCTGCGGAAGTTTCGATCCAGGCGACGAAGGCCGCCAGGCCTTCGCCGGTCTTGGCCGAGACGACCAGCGTCTGCAGATGCGGATTGATCCGCAGCGCATTGGCGAGGCAGAGGCCGACGTCGAAATCGAGATGCGGCAGCAGATCGGACTTGTTGAGCAGCAGCAGGTCGGCGGCGACGAACATGTCGGGATATTTGAGCGGCTTGTCCTCGCCCTCGGTCACCGACAGCACCACCACCTTGTGCGCTTCGCCGAGATCGAA
>NZ_JBEKVH010000094.1:0-15598 GCF_049514155.1 Roseiarcus sp.
TGGGCGACGATCATCCCGAGCGTCGCGGTGCCGCTGGCGCTGCTCGGCGCCTGCGCGCTGATGTGGGTCGCCGGCTACAGCCTCGACAATCTGTCGCTGATGGCGCTGACGATTTCGGTCGGCTTCGTCGTCGACGACGCGATCGTGATGCTCGAGAACATCACCCGCTATATCGAAGAGGGCGAGGAGCCGCTCGCCGCCGCGCTGAGAGGGTCGCGCGAAATCGCCTTCACCATCATGTCGATGAGCATTTCGCTGATTGCGGTGTTGATTCCGCTGCTGCTGATGAGCGGCATCGTCGGCCGACTGTTTCGCGAATTCGCGGTGACGCTGTCGATGACGATCGCGGTGTCGGCGGTGGTGTCGCTGACGCTGACGCCGATGATGGCGTCGCGCTTCTTGACCGCGGCGAAGGACACCCATCATGGGCGGCTCTACCAATTGAGCGAGCGCGGCTATGCCGCGCTGCTGAAGGCCTATGAGCGCGGCCTCGACGTCGCGCTCAAATTCCGCTTCGCCACGCTGATGATCTTCTTCGCCTTTCTCGTGCTGTCGGTCGGCCTTTTCGTGGTGATCCCGAAGGGGTTCTTCCCGCAACAGGACACCGGCCAGATCAACGGCATATCGCAGGCGGGGCAGGACGCCTCCTTTGCCCAAATGGCGCAGCGACAGGCAGCGCTCGGCGCGATCGTTCTCAAGGATCCGGCCGTCGCTCATGTCGCCATGTCGATCGGCGGCGCGGGCAACGCGCTCAATGCCGGGCGGCTGTTCATAACCTTGAAGCCGCGCGACCAGCGGACAGTGACCGCAGATCAGGTCATCGCGCGTTTGGGCCCGCAGCTCGACAAGGTCGAGGGCGCCAAATTGTTCATGCAGGTCGCGCAGGACCTGACCGTCGGCGGCCGCGCCTCGCGCACCCAATATCAGTACACCTTGCAGGGGTCCGACTCCGACGCGCTGAACGCGTGGGCGCCCAAGATGCTCGCCAAGTTGCAAACGTTGCCCGAGCTGCGCGACGTCGCCACCGACCAGCAGACGGCGGGCACGACGCTGACTTTGACCTTCGATCGCGACCAGGCGGCCCGGTACGGGCTGACGGCCCAGACGATCGACGACACGCTCTTCGACGCCTTCGGCCAGCGCCAGATCGCCCAGTATTTCACCCAGCTCTCGAGCTATGAAGTGATCATGGAGCTTCTGCCGAGCCTGCAAAACGACCTGACGACGCTCGACCGGGTATTCCTGAGGTCGCCGACGACCAACGGCGAAGTGCCGCTGTCCGAGTTCGCGAAATGGACGACGACGCCCGTCCAGCCTCTATCGATCAGCCATCAAGGCCAGTTCCCCGCGATCACCATCAGCTTCAATCTGGCGCCCGGCGTGGCGCTCGGGCAGGCGACGAGCGCGGTCCAGCGCGCCCAGAGCGACCTGCAGATTCCCGCCACCATCATCGCCAGCTTCCAGGGCAACGCCCAGGCGTTCCAGGATTCGCTCGCCACCGTCTGGATGCTGATCGTCGCGGCGCTGGTGGTCGTCTACCTGATCCTCGGCATTCTGTACGAGAGCTACATCCATCCGATCACGATCATCTCGACCCTGCCGTCAGCAGGCGTCGGCGCGATCGCCACCCTGATGCTGTTCCATTTCGACTTCAGTCTGATCGCGCTGATCGGCATCATCCTGCTCATCGGCATCGTCAAGAAGAACGGCATCATGCTGATCGATTTCGCCATGGTCGCCGAGCGGGACGACCATTTGTCGGCGCACGATGCGGTGCGCCGCGCGGCGCTGCTGCGCTTCCGCCCGATCATGATGACGACGATGGCGGCGATGCTCGGCGGCGTCCCGCTCATGCTCGGGACAGGCACCGGCTCCGAACTCAGACAGCCGCTCGGCTACGCGATCGTCGGCGGCCTGATCGTGAGCCAGGCCCTGACGCTGTTCACGACGCCGGTCATCTATATCTATCTCGATCAATTGTCGGACTGGTTGTCAGGTCGGCGCTCGTCGGCGCCGAAGCGGGCGCCTCAACCAGGCGCGACCGCGGAAGCCGTCCCGAGCGTGGAAGCGCGCAGCTCGTCCGACTGATCGTCGCCGATCGCATGCCTTGCGTCGGGCCCACGAGTCAGCGGGCCGTCTCGCGATCAGGCGAATGGCTCAGCTCGCCGCTGGCGCAACGCCCGTGCGAGCGGGCTTCGCCGCGAGCGCCCGCTCGATCGCATGAACGATGTCCGGTCCGCGGAAGGGCTTCTGGATGAGCACCGCTTCCGGCCCGAGCGACAGGTCTCTCAACGCGTCGCCGGTCGCAAAGACGTGGGGAACGAAGCCGCTTCGCAGGATCTCTTTGACCGCCGCGACGCCGCTCGCTTCGCCGAGCCCGACGTCGACGATCATCAGATCGGGGTGGTGAAGCGCGGCGGCGGCCACTGCATTGGCCGCGTTGGTCTCCACGGCGCAGACGACGTGGCCGAGATCCTCGAGCGTTTCGGCCAGCAGTCCGCCGATCGTCACGTCGTCTTCGACGACGAGAATGCGCAACGCCTTCATCGGCTTATGTTCCTGTCCACGCAGCCATGATCCTGCCGGCGCCCTCGCGACGTTCGCTGCGTGGCTCACTTCGGCGCCACATGCGACTCGACGAGCCAGAGCTGCTGGTCGACGCCGCGCGAAACTTCGGTGAAGAGATCGGCCGTGTCGGCGTCGCCGAGGGTCTCGGATTGCCTGATCGCGTCGCGGGCCGACTGCCCAAACGCCGCAAGCGTCGCGGCGACCGCGAATATGTGCTGGTTTTCGTCGGCGATGCGCAGGGGATAGGGGATGAGAAAGGAGCGCTCGGCCGCGACCTGGACCGTCCCTTCCGCCACGCCGCCGAGGCCGGCGGCGCGCTCGGCGATCAGGTCGGAATAGCTGTCCGCCTCGCCGGCGACTTTGTCGAACAGCTCATGGACGCCGATGAAGGAGGGTCCGCGCACGTTCCAGTGCGCCTGCTTCAACTGGCCATGGAGATCGATCGCCGCCGCCAAGTGCCGGTTGAGGAGCTCGACCGACTGGGTGCGGACGTTCTCGGATAATGTGTTGTGGGTCGGGTGCATGGTTGGCCTTCGTGGGGTTCACAGAGCGGCTGCAGGGCGCAGCGGCTCAGCGTCGTCTGACGACCGAAGCTTTCCTTGCGTGTCGAGCGATTCGCGGACCCGCATGAACGGAAGATAACGGATTGGTGATTGCGAAGGGGAGCGTCGGAATCTACTCATGTGGCTGCGAGGTGACAGTCCCGGCGTGGGGGGGGCGCCGCGGCGACTAACGCTCGCTGCCGACAAACACGCCGGCGAGCAGAGCGGCGACAAGCGCCAAACCCGCATGCTGCTTGAATAGGCTCGCCGCTGCGGCGAGCGAAGCGTCTCCTGCGGCGCCTGGGGCCGGCGGTCGTGGGCGCATTTTTCCAGCCCGCCACGCCAGGCCCAGCGCGGCAAGCGCGATCACGGCGAAAGCGCCTGCGCCCGCCAGCAGCGCGCCGCCGGCGCCGAGAATGGGCCTGGCGTAGATCAAGAGCGCGGCCAAAGCGCAGCCAAGCGCAGCGATGACGCAAAGCGCGGCGACCGTTTGCAGCAGCGCGACGCGCACCAGGAGCTTGATCGATCGCTGCGCGTTGCGCGCGACCCCGGTTTGCAGGACCGCGAGCGCGAGCTTGACGAGATCGCTGGTTGCTGCGGACCCGCTCACCGCAGGAACGCGCGCGCGCCGACGTAACCGACGCCGAGCGCGATCAGCAGCGCGAGCACCGGCTGCTTCTCGACCCAGGCGCCGATCGCCTTGGCCGAGCGCTCGCCTTCCGCCCCCGCTTCGTGACAGAATCCGCGCGCCCCGCGATCGATTTGCTCGGCGGCGTTCTGAACTGTGTCCGCCGCTCCGCCTTTGACGTGCTCGATCAGGCTGGCGACGTCGCGCCTCAGCGTTGCGAGATCGTCGCGAAACGCCGCGAGATCCATCTCCGCATTCTTTGATTCAGCCATGACCTTAGCTCTCCATCTTCGCCACGCCGTTGGCGAAGCGGCCGACACGATGGCCAAAACCTGTCGTTTGGAGAAGAGTCGGAAAATACTCAGACCCTGGGCGCGCGGCGCCGAGTCGGAGCGAAACGGTCCGCGCTAAGCGCGTCGCAATAGCTTCCGATCTGTGCTATAGATTATCTGAGCGTAACGTTGGAGTTCCGCCTGACGAGAAAAGTAGCCCGAATGCCTGGAAGTCGTCCGCGACAAAACAAGGCGGGGCGGTCGCATTGGATTCGCAAGCCCCTTTCCGCTAGCCGTCACGCTGATTTCCCAATCGTGGCGATCGGCGCCTCGGCGGGCGGCCTCGACGCCTGCAGGAAGCTGCTCGACGCGCTGCCCGCCGATAACGGCATGGCGTTCATCCTCGTCCAGCACCTCGATCCAAGCCACGCTAGCATGATGGTCGACCTGCTCGCGGGCAACACGGCGATGCCGGTCCTGCAAGCGACCGACGGAATGGCGATCGAACGCGAGCGCGTGCATGTCATTCCGCCCGGCGTCTATCTGTCAGTGGACGAAAAAGGCGCGTTGCGGCTTTCGCGACCGCAGGCGCGGCACGGCATGCGCCTGCCGTTCGACTTCCTATTGAATTCGCTGGCGCGCGAATGTGGCGCGCGCACGGTCTGCGTGGTCCTCTCGGGAACCGGCGCCGACGGCAGCCTCGGGCTCAAGGCGGTCAAGGCGAAGGGCGGTCTCGTCATCGCGCAGGAAGTCGGCGAAGCCGACTATGACGGCATGCCGCAAAGCGCCATCGCGACAGGCGACGTGGATCTCGTGCTCCCCGCGGCGAAGATCGCCGAGGCCCTCGTCAGTCGCCAACAAGGCGTGCCCTTCGCGCCAACGCCGACGACTTTGCCCTCGCAAGATTCCGTGCAGGCATTGCTGCCGAAGATCATCGATCTCCTGCGCACGAAGACGGTGCACGACTTCACCCATTACAAGCATGGCACGCTCGAACGCCGTGTCGAGCGGCGCATGGCGATGGCGGCGATCAAGAGCGCTGGCGAATATCTTGACCTCCTGTTTCACGACTCTAACGAACGCGATCAGCTCTCCCGCGACTTGCTGATCAACGTCACCGGTTTCTTTCGCGACGCGCCGGTCTTCGAGTTCCTGGAAGAGAACGTCGTTCCCGACCTCGTGCGCGATCATGACCTGGATCGACCGCTGCGGATCTGGGTCGCCGGCTGCAGCTCAGGCGAAGAAACCTATTCCCTCGCCATGCTGTTTCGCGAGCAGATCAGCGTCTCGAAGCGCGAGGTCAGGCTGCAGATGTTCGCCAGCGACGTCGACCCGGACGCGGTGGCGATCGCTCGTGACGGCCTCTATCCGCAATCGATCGAGGCCGACGTTTCGCCAGATCGATTGGCGGCGTTTTTCACCAGGGAGGACCATTCCTACCGGGTGTCGCCGGACCTGCGCGCCAACGTGGTGTTCACGGTGCAGGACCTGCTGGCGGACCCGCCGTTTGCGCGTCTCGACTTCGTTTCGTGCCGCAACCTTCTGATCTATCTGCGCCCCGAAGCGCAAGCGAAGGTCGCCGCCGTCTTCCATTTTGCCTTGCGCGAAGGCGGCCTGTTGCTTCTCGGCAATGCGGAAGCCATCGGCGCCGCCGACGGCCGGTTCGCCGTCGTCTCCAAACCCGAGAGGCTCTATCGACGCGTCGGCGGCAGCCGATTCGGCGACATCGGCTTGTCGCCGAGCAGCGGCGAAGGAACACGGATGCGTATGACCGCCGGACCAACCCAGGCGCCGCTGCGCCAAGCCGACCTTGCCGAACTTTGCCGCAGAATGCTGTTGGAGACTTACGGTCCCGCCGCCGTCCTGGTCAACCGCAAGCTCGAATGTCTCTACTTTCAGGGACCGATCGACCGCTATCTCAAGGTCGCCTCGGGCCGCCCGGCGCATGATTTGATCGCCATGGCGCGCGAGGGCGTGCGCATCAAGCTGAAATCGGCCGTTCAGCGCGCGCTGCGGGACAATGTGCGCGTCGAAATTCCCGGCGGACAGACCAAGGGCGAAGCCGGCGTCGCGTCATTCCGCATCGTCGTCGAACCGGCGCCGAGCGAGCGCGAGGACTTGTTGCTGGTGTGCTTCGTCGAAGCGCCGGCGCCGGAAGTCGTCGTGGGCGGCGGAATTCCGCCCGTCGACGTTCCTCGCGTCGCTGCACTCGAACGGGAGCTCGAGGCGACGAAAAGCGAGCTCGAGGCCGCGATCCGCAGCCTCGAGACCTCGAGCGAAGAGCAAATGGCGATCAACGACGAGGCGTTGTCCGTCAACGAGGAATATCAATCGACGAACGAGGAGTTGCTCGCCTCCAAAGAGGAGCTTCAGTCGCTCAACGAGGAACTGACCGCTCTCAACAGCCAGTTGCAAGAAACGCTCGATCGGCAACGCACGACCTCGGACGATTTGCAGAACGTCCTTTACAGCACCGACGTCGCGACCATCTTCCTCGACACCCGATTCAACATCCGCTTTTTCACGCCGGCGACAAAAGCGCTTTTCAATGTGATTCCGAGCGACGTTGGGCGCCCGCTCACGGATCTGAAATCGCTGGCCGCCGACGAGGCCCTTCAGGACGACGCGCGAAAGGTCTTGAAGAGCCAAACGCCGGTCGAACGGGAAATTCAGGGCCAGAGCGGCTACTGGTTCATCCGCCGGATCCTGCCCTATCGCACCAGCGACGAGAAGACCGAGGGCGTCGTCATAACCTTTGAAGACGTGACCGAACGACGGCGCACGGCCGACGCGCTGACCGCCGCCAAGCGGCAAGCGGAACTGGCGAGCATCGCCAAGTCGCGATTTCTCGCGGCGGCGAGCCACGATCTGCGACAGCCGTTGCAGACGCTCGCTCTGCTTCAGGGCTTGCTGGCCAAGAAGGTGGAAGGCGACAAAGCGCAGAGTCTGGTCGGACGCATCGACGAGGCTTTGAGCGCGATGACCGGCATGCTCAACACCCTGCTCGACATCAATCAGATCGAGGTGGGCGCCGTTAAGGCCGAAACCGCCGACATCTCGGTGAACGAGCTGTTCGACCGCCTCAGGGACGAGCTGACCTACCATGCGCAGGCGGCAGGCCTCGCCTTGCGCGTGTTGCCCTGCGCTCTATTCATTCGCAGCGATCCGCGCCTGCTCGAGCAGATGATCCGCAACCTGCTGTCGAACGCCCTCAAATACACCCAGCGCGGCAAAGTGCTGGTCGGATGCCGTCGCCGCGGAGGAAAGCTGCGCATCGAGATCTGGGACACCGGAATCGGCATCCCCGTGTCGGAGTTGCAGACGATCTTCGAGGAATACCATCAACTGGACAACGCCGCCCGCCAGCGCAGCCACGGCCTGGGGTTGGGACTGTCGATCGTCAAGAGCCTGGGCGAACTGCTTGGCCATCGCATTCGGGTGCGGTCTCTGCAAGGAAAGGGCTCGGTGTTCTCGATCGAGGTCCCGCTGTCGCAGCGCGGCGCTGGGTTGGCGCCGGCCCGCGGTTCGGGCGCCGCCGATGCGCCGGCGCACCTGGCGCCGCGTTCGGGAACGATCCTGATCGTCGAGGACGATCCGGAAGTGCGCGAGAACCTCGAGCTCTTCCTGAAGGAAGAGGGCTATGACGCCGCGACCGCCGTCGACGGTCCCGCTGCCCTGGAACTGGCGGTCCGCAGGACGATCCGGCCGGATCTCGTCCTCGCCGACTACAATCTGCCCGGCGGCATGAACGGAATCCAGGTTTGTCAGAAATTGCGGCAGGAGCTCAGTCGGCCGATTCCCTTCATCATTCTCACTGGCGACATTTCGACCCAGGCCTTGCGCGAGATCGCCCTTCACGATTGCGTTCAGTTCAACAAACCGGTCAAGCTGAGAGAGTTGACGCACGCGATCGAGAAACTTCTGGCGAAGCCGCCTGCCGCGCCCGCGAAGCGCCCGGTTCACACGGATGAAGCCGCGATTGCATCCGACCGCGCCAAGATTTTCGTCGTCGACGACGACGACCACATTCGCGAGGCGATCCGCACGGTGCTGGAAGACGACGGCCGCCTCGTCGAAACCTATGCGAGCTGCGAGGCCTTTCTCGAAGCCCTTCGACCGGGTCATTCCGCGTGCCTGTTGATCGACGCCTATCTGCCGGGAATGAGCGGGCTCGAATTGCTGCAGCGGCTCCGCGACGACGGCCATCATCTGCCCTCGATCATGATCACCGGCAACAGCGACGTGCCGATGGCGGTCGAGGCGATGAAGGCGGGCGCGCTGGATTTCATCGAGAAGCCGATCGGCCGCGATGAACTGATCGCCAGCATCGACCGGGCGCTCGAACTGTCGCAAGACTCGAACAAGTTGCAGGAATGGCGGGAGTCGGCGGCGACCCACCTCGCCGGTCTGACGCCGCGACAGCGCGAGGTGATGGAGCGGGTGCTCGCCGGCCAACCCAGCAAGAACATCGCCGCCGACCTCGGCATCAGCCAACGCACGGTCGAGAACCACCGCGCTTCGATCATGAAACGGACCGGGTCGAAGTCGCTTCCCGCACTGGCGCGCCTGGCGCTCGTCGCGGCAGGCGGCGGCGCGGAGCCAGAGCAAGCGCCGTAAGGCGGACGCGGATCGAGGTCGGCCGGGTCGGCGCCGCGCGTGGTCAATCACACCACGCGCTGGCCAAGATTCGTCGGCGTTCGCCTTGAGCTCGCGCTTATCGGCGCCAGCCCCAGCGGCTGCCCCAGCGGCCGCCGCCGCGAACGAGCCGCAGGACGATCAGGAGCAACACCGCGCCGATCGTGGCGGCGATGATGGCGCCGATGATGCCCGCAGGAAGGGGGACGTCGAGTCGGGGCAGCAGCCAGCCGCCGATGAAGGCGCCGATGACGCCGATGACGAGGTCGTTGATGAGGCCGTAGCCGGTGCCGCGAACGAGCTGACCGGCCAACCATCCGGCTATGACGCCGACCGCAATAATGACGAGTAGACTTTCACCTTGCATGACGCCCTCCGAAAGCTCTCCACAGCGGGAACCGCAGTCTGCTCTATTCGCGCCATCCTACAGGCGACAGACGCGGTCAGGCGCCCTCGGAATCTACCCACTCTAGCGCTTTCGGCGCGCGCCTAAGAGTCCTGCGCGGCTTTCGAGGCGTAGGCGCCCTCGGAGCGCGTCTCTTTGATGGCGTCGATCACCGATTGCGGGTCCGCCGGCCGGGCCATGACGTCGGCTTGTTTGTCGACCCGATCGCGAACCGCCGGACTGTCTCGGCGAAGTTCCTCGAGCAGCGCGACCACCTTTGCGGTCTTTTGCTCGCTCAAAATCACCAGCTCGAGATTTAGCTGCTCACGGCGCTGAGTCAGACGATCGTCGCGGCTCTGCGTGGTGAGGATCAGCACGACCAAATACAGCGACGCCAGTGACGCCGCGCCCGACAGCCACGGAAAGGGCGGCGGGTCGAGCGGACGATAGCCCAGCGTCGTCGCAAACTCATTCAAGCTCATCCAACCAACGACGATCGTCGTCAAGACCACGATGAAGACAGGACGGCCCAATAGGGATGTGATTCGGTCGACGACGCGCTGATGCCGCGTGGCGTTGGCGCGGTGCTCGGCGTGGAGCCGAGCAATCGACTGGATCGTCTCTTCGCTGTGGATCGGAAGGACCGGCGCCAAGGCGTCCAATTCAGGCACTGACGCTCCTCTGAAAGGGGAATGTCGCTTCGGGTCGCTACGGATCGACGTTGCTGAGACGGCAGCGCCGACGCCGCTCGATAGCGGCGGCAAGCGCTGACGACCGGTTAACGGCCCAAGAGCCACAGCACGGCAAGGACGATCAAGACGAGGCCGAGAACGCCCCCGAGTCCGGGGCCGCCATAGCGACTGTGGGCGTAATAGCCGCCGCCGCCGCCGAAGACGATGACCAATAAGATGATGATAACAATCAGGCTCATGATCCAGGCTCCTGGCAGATGGGTTTTGCCCTGGCGGCGGCGGGTCTCACGACTTCTTCACCGCGTCCCGCACGGCGTCGTTGACGCCGCCGACGGCGTTCTGAATCTTGCCGACGGCTTTTTCGGTCTTGCCGTCGCTCTGCAACTTGGCGTCGCCAACGACCTTGCCGACCGCCTCCTTCGCAGCGCCAGTGACTTCCTTGGTCGAGCCGGCGATTCTGTTCTTGTCCATGGCTGCGCTCTCCGTGTGTTTCGAGGCGAATCGCGGCGACGCCTGGGATTGCGCCGTTCCCGTTTCGCATCGAGACCGTAGCCGGATCGCTGGTGCGGCGGCAGCGTCGGAAAACACCTAGCCGTGGCTGGGCTTCGCACTTCGGCCGCGCCGAACGGAAATTTCGCTTCGCGCTACGACAGCGTGTTGGGCGGCCGCGCGAAACGACCGTCTCTCACGTCGCTCGCGCCAATGATCGGATGCAATCTGCGGCGCCAGCGGCTCACGGCGCCAGCGCCAGCCGGCTCTGCGGTTCGCTGAGGCGGCGCAAGCTCGGCGCGACGCTCGAGCAGGTTTCCGCAAATGCAGCCGGTTCGGTTTGCGCTTCCTGCGTCGCAGCTGCGCCAATCGGCTCGCCGATCGTCCAACACAACGCCGGAGCGTCGACGGAAATGGCCTTCACTTGAATCGGCCGCGCGCCGCGAATCTTCGCGACGCCAAACGAGCCGCCATGATGAAGGCCTCTGAATTCCGCGGTCCCAACGAGGGCGCAGACCGCCGCGCTCGAGACGGCCAACCGTATGAGGTCGACGGAAATCTTTTGCATCGGATCCTCCTGTACGGCCCCGCCAGTCCTGGGCGGACAAGTGACAACGCGAGGAAGGTTTAGGGGTAGTCGAAGTCGCGACCACGACGTCAGACTCGGATTCTACGCATCTCGAATCCTTCGCCGAAGCGGTCGAGGGACACGCCGCCGCTCTGGCTCGCGAGGCCAATGCCGCCGGAATAGGTAGTTTCCGAACCTATCGCCGCCGCTGGCTCGCCTCCTACGGTCGTCTGTGGAGCGGTCCAGCGCGCTTTAAGAATGCGACGCGTTCGGCTCCTAGATCTGGCGGCGGCGGGCCCCCTCTCGCCGCCGCCACCCTAATAGGTCGGCCGCATCCAGGCGACTGGCGGTTCAGCCGAGAGCGAGGAATCCCAACATGTCGATATTCGCCCTGAATATGGCCTTGGCGGTCCTGGCGGCGCTGAGTCTCGCCGCGCATTCCACTCCCTGCCGCCGGTTCGGCGCGAACGAGGTCGTCAAGTCATGATGCAGGTCATTTCAGCCCTGAAGGGCTTCGCGATCGCGGCGAGCGACGGCAGGATCGGAACCGTCGCCGACTTCCTGTTCGACGACGCATCGTGGAGAGTGCGCTGGCTGGTCGTCGATTGCGGAACTTGGCTGCCGGGCCGCAAGGTGTTGATCCATCCTTCGGCCGTGTCGCTCGCCGACTTGGAGCAACAGCGACTTCCCGTGACGCTGACGAAGTCTCAGGTCGAAAAGAGCCCGGAATTGGCCGACGACCAGCCGGTGTCGCAGCAGATGGAGAACCGGCTCTACACCTACTATGGCTGGGACCCGCTGTGGGGCGGTCCCTATCTCAGCGAGACGCCCGGCGCGATCGCCTGGCCCTATATGGCGCCGCCCTATTTTGGCCTGGGCCTGGACACCGCCAAGGCGCACGGCAAGCGCGCCAGTTTGCACGGGTCCGACCCGCATCTGCGCAGCGTCAATGAAGTGACGGGATATCATATTCACGCCGTCGACGGCGAAATCGGCCATATCGAAAATTTCATGATCGACGACGGCGACTGGAGCATTCACTACTTCATCGTCGATACTCGGAACTGGTGGTCCGGCAAGCGCGTGCTGATTTCGCCGCTGGCGGTGAAATCGATCGAATGGTCCGACCGTCACATCGAACTCGACGTGTCACGCGAGCGCGTCAAGTCGAGCCCAGCGTGGGATCCTCTCGTGGCGTTCACGCAAGTCTACGCCAAGCGGCTTCACAAGCATTACGGTTGGCCGGGATCCGGCGCGTAAGCGAAATCGTTCGGCGATCGGCGAGGCGAGTGTCGCGCGCTACCCGATCGCAAGGCGGCGGAACACGGGAACCTTCACCAAGTCCATGGCGAAGGCGAAAGCGGCGGCGGCGACAAGCGTCCCGACGACCGCGATGAGCGGCAGCGGCGCCATGGCGATTCCCGTCAGGGCGAGCGTCGCAGCGATCAGAATGTCGACGCACGACGACGCGGCGAGCCATCGGCTGGGACGAGAGGACCAGATCCGTCGCCGTTCGCGATTGTTGTAGGTCGTCGCCTGATTGCCGAAAACGATGATGACAAAGGCCAACGTCCTCAACCTGTCGATGTCGTAGCCGGCCAGGTGCGCCCCCACGGCGAGGGCGGACACGCAGAACGCCAGTTGGCCGAGCCCCATGACGGCGCCGGCGATCGTCAGATTGCCGATTCGCCAGACATTGGGCAGCGGCGAAGGCCGTACGTTGTCTGTCGTCAGCGACATGCCGAGGATGTCGCCGATGATCATGATCAGCGCCATCAGCAGCGGCGTCAGGATCGCTTGTCCCGTCATGACGAGCCCGGCGGCGATGAAGAGCACTTGCACGATCTTCTTGTTGAGGGAGTTGAGCGTGTAGGTCAGGATGCGCTGAAATATGACGCGACCTTGCTTGACCGAGGCGACAATGCCGGCGAGGCCCGGTTCGGTGAGCACCATGCCGGCGGCCGCTTTGGCGACATCGGTCGCCGTTGAGACGGCAATCCCGATTTGCGCCTGGCGCAACGCCGGCGCATCGTTGGCCCCGTCGCCGCACATGCCGACGGTGTGCCCCCCGTTCTGATAGGCCTTGACGAGCTTGAATTTGTCCTCCGGCAGGACGCCGGCGAAGACGGCGTAGTCTTCGGGATGGACCGTTTCGGGGATAGGCCCAGGCGGACAGAGGGCGCCGTCGAGGCCGACCGACTTCGCGACAATGGCGGCCGTCGCCGGCGCGTCGCCCGTCGCCATCACCGTGCGCACGCCTAGCGTGCTGAGCGCCTTGACGAGGGTCGCCGAATCCGCGCGCGGCGGATCGCTCAGCGCGATGAGGCCGATCAGCTTCATCGCCTGGGGCGCTCCGGCCGCGACCGCCAGCACGCGAAAGCCCCGCCCTTCGAGCTCCGCGGCGCTCGCTTCCGCGGTCGGCGAAGTCTCCGCCAGCGCGGTCACGACGGCATAGGCGCCCTTCGCCACGCGTTGCGTCGCCCCGCCCGAATCCAGGGCGGTCGCTTCGGACATTTTGGTCGCGGGGTCGAAGGGCGTGAAGGCGGTCAGCTTTGGCGTATCGGCTGCGTCCTTTCCCTTTGCGGCCGACCGGATGGCCTCGTCGACTGGATCCTGGCCGCCCTCCGAACTGGCCAACGCCGCCAACGCCAGGACATGCGCTTCGTCGAAGGCGGGCATCGGGCGGACCTCAGCCACGCTCAGAGCGTTCTGCGTCAGGGTGCCGGTCTTGTCTGCGCACAAGACATCCATCGACGCCGCTTCATCCACCGCGGAGAGCCGCGTCGGAAGGACGCCGAGCTTGGCGAGATTGCGCGCGCCGAGCGCCGCCGCAAGGGTGAAGGTCGCCGGCAGCGCAACCGGTATCGAGGCCAGGACCGCCGTGAGAATGAGGGGCACAATTTCGGCGAGCGGCATTTTGAGAAAAGCGGCGTAGGCCGTGAGCCCGACGATGAAGACGCCATTGAACGCGGCCAGATTGCCGACGACGTGCATCACCGCCTTCTGCTGCGAGCTGACGACGTGAGCGGAAAGGACGAGCTCGGCGGTCTTCCCGAATTTGGTGCGCGCGCCGGTCGCCGTGACTTCGGCCACCGCCTCGCCGCGCCGCACCAGCGCCCCCGCGTAAGCTTGGGCGCCCGCGCCGGCCTCTGTGGGAACGGACTCGCCCGTCAGCATGGATTGATCGAGCAGGATCTCTCCGCCCGCGATGCGCGCGTCCGCTGGAACCACGCCGCCGAGCGACAACTTCACCACGTCGCCCGGCGCCAATTCGGCGGCGGGCGCGTTCGTCCATGCTCCGTCGCGGCGGACCGACGCGGTCATCGCCAGCCGCGACTTCAGCGCGGTGAGAGTCGCCTGCGCGTGACTTTCCTGAAAATATCCCAGCGCGGCGTTGAAAACGAGAAGAAGCGCGATGACCGAAGCTTCGACGGCTTTGCCGAGCGACAGCTCGAGCACGATTGCCGCTTCGAGCATCCAAGGAACGGGAGTCCAAAACTTTTCGAACGCCATGCGCAAGGGATGCGCGCTGGTGTCCGGCATGGCGTTCGGGCCGAAATGCTCGAGGCGGCGACGCGCTTCGTCGCTCGTCAGGCCTATCGGCGAGGCGACGCGCGCGTCGGCGCCCCCACCGTCGGTCGAGACCTTATCGTCGGCGGCTGGAATTGGCATGGACGTGATCCAATCTGAATTCGCGCGGCGCCTGCGGGTGCATTGCTGATCGCCAGACGGCGCGTGACAATCGAAATGTCGCTCGTCAAGCTCTGAGCGCGACGGATGGGGTCCAACCGCCGCGCGCCGTCAGCGAATGATCGGCGCCGCAGCCGCCTTGCCGGCGTCCTTGGCCGCCTCGATCTGCGATAGATCGGTCACCCAGAGCGCGCCCGAGCGAGCCTTTTCGTAACCGTAGTCGTAAAGCTGGCGCATCGCGTCGGTCTCGAAGCCGGTGCCGCCGCTGTCGGGGTGATCTCGGTCGATATAGCTCAAGTGAAAGCTCAAGCCCTCGCGGGTGGCGGCGTCGTAGGTCTCGGCGAGGACCGCCTTCGTGCCGACCCGATTCAGAGTGGAGAAGGACTGCGCCGCGATCGCCTCGGTTTGGTCCGGCACAACCGCGAAGCCCGGATCGATGCGGGCGTTGACGATGACGTAGAGGGCCGGACGCGCGGCGCGCCGGATCGGCTTTCCGCCGAACAGCACCGCCTGCGGCAACGTATAGACGGGCGCGCTCAGCGTGCCGTCGGCGTGCATCTCCTGGAAGACCTTGCCATCCGCTTCGACCTTGATCAGTTGCGGCGCGAACACCACGGGAACGCTGGCCGAGGCGGCGAGAACGTCGCGGAACAGTTCGAAGGCTTTCGGATCGCCGCTTGTGGCGATGGCGCCCATGTCCCAGACGACGGCGCGCTGTGCGTCGAGATTGGTGGTGACGACCAGCAGGCGCCGCCCCTTTTGATCTTCGCGCGCGATCGCTCTGATGAGATCGTCGTCGAGATAGCGGCCGACCAGCCGGCGCAGGCGCTCGGGACCGAGCACCCCGGAACCAAGCAACGCTCCCAGAGGATTGGGCTGGCCAATCAGACGCTGCGCCTCGCCATTGGTGTAGATTTGCCTGAGCCTGTCGTCGTAGTCGGGTCCGAGAAAAGCGAAAGGAGCGATCAGCGCTCCGGTCGACACGCCCGAGACGATGGTGAATTCTAGCCGCGTTCCGGCGGCGCTCCAGCCGTTGAGAACGCCGGCGCCGAAGGCGCCGCCGCCGCCGCCGCCCGAGAGGGCGAGATAGACGAACGGTCGCCCGTTCTGCACGACGGCGGGTCGCACG
>NZ_JBEKVH010000095.1:0-15593 GCF_049514155.1 Roseiarcus sp.
CGCAGTCCTGTCAAGGCGCGCGACGCGGCCGCGGCAGAGGGCGGTTCATGGCGCTGCGCGGTCCGTCTTTGTGATTTGCAATCCGCAAGAATGCGGTATGATGCCGCATGAGCGCGGCGCATCGTCGCATTCCGAGCGATGCGCCACGGGGAATTCGCGGCGCTGCCGGCAGCGCCGCCAAGGAAGGGGAACGGGGCAAGACATGAGGCATGGCGGACGGTTCGCACGGCATCGGATCGCGATTGGGGCGGCGAGCGCCGCGGCGAGCGCGCTGTCCGCCGCGACCGCGTGGGGCGAGGAGACCTATGGTTACGCCGCGCCGGGCCAGATCGGGTTCCAGCCGCCGGTCACCGACCTCGCCCGCTACCTGCAATGGTTTCACAACGACATTCTCGTGCCGGTGACGGTCGTCATCTCGCTGTTCGTGCTGGCGCTGCTCATCTATGTCGTCTGGCGCTTCCGCGAATCCGCCAATCCGACGCCGTCGCGCACCACCCATAACGCCGTGCTCGAGGTCGCCTGGACGATCCTGCCGGTTATCGTCCTGCTGTTCATCGCCGTGCCGTCGTTTCGGCTGCTGACGATGCAGCTGACGCTGCCGCCGCCCGAAGTGACGGTGAAGGTGACGGCGTCGCAATGGCACTGGAACTACGCCTATCCCAAGGACGAGGGCGACTTCTCCTTTGATTCGTTCATGAAGGATCAGGGCGACCTGAAGCCGGAAAGCGGCGACATCCGACTACTGGCGGTCGACAACGAAGCCGTGGTGCCGATCAACAAGGTGGTGCGGCTGCAGATCACCGCCACCGACGTCATTCACTCGTTCGTCGTGCAGTCGTTCGGCGTCCGCGTCGACGCGGTGCCGGGCCGACTCAACGAGACTTGGTTCAAGGCCGATCGCGAAGGCGTCTACTACGGGCAGTGCTCCAAGATCTGCGGCAAGGATCACGCCTTCATGCCGATCGCCTTCCGGGTCGTCAGCCAGGAAAAGTACGACGCCTGGCTCGCCGACGCCAAGAAGAAGTTCGCCGCCGCGCCGAACGCGATCCGCGTCGCGGCCTCCGCCGTCGAGGCGACGCGCCAATAAACGGGCCGGCTGACGAGATCCAGACGCCCGAGACGACCGACATTTCTCGAGGGAAACACTTCATGGCGACTGACGTTGCGCATCACGCCCAGGACCACGACCACGACCATCCGACCGGTTGGCGGCGCTACCTGTTCTCGACCAACCACAAGGACATCGGCACGCTCTATCTGATCTTCGCGGTTGTGGCGGGACTGATCGGCTATTCGTTGTCGGCGATGATCCGCATGGAGCTGATGAACCCCGGCATCGGCGTGTTCCCGACGATTTCGGCGATTCTCGCTGGTGACGGATCGATCGACGCCGCCAAGAACATGTACAACGTGTTCATCACCGCGCACGGCGTCATCATGATCTTCTTCATGGTGATGCCGGCGCTGATCGGCGGCTTCGGCAATTGGTTCGTGCCGCTGATGATCGGCGCGCCGGACATGGCCTTCCCGCGCATGAACAACATTTCGTTCTGGCTGCTGCCGGCGTCGTTCCTGCTGCTGATCCTGTCGATGTTCGTCGAAGGTTCGCCGGGCATGCACGGCTTCGGCGGCGGCTGGGTGCTCTATCCGCCGTTCTCCTCGAAGACCGGCACGCCGGGGCCGGCGATGGATTTCGTCATCCTGTCGCTGCACATCGCCGGCGCTTCGTCGATCCTCGGCGCGATCAATTTCATCACCACCATCTTCAACATGCGCGCACCCGGCATGACGATGCATCGCATGCCGCTGTTCGCCTGGTCGGTGCTGGTGACGGCGTTCCTGCTGGTTCTGGCGCTGCCGGTGCTCGCGGGCGCGTTGACCATGCTGCTCACCGACCGCAACTTCGGCACCACCTTCTTCGATCCGGCCGGCGGCGGCGACCCGATTCTGTTCCAGCACCTGTTCTGGTTCTTCGGCCATCCCGAGGTCTACATCCTCATCCTGCCGGGCTTCGGCATCGTCAGCCAGATCGTCTCGACCTTCTCGAAGAAGCCGGTGTTCGGCTACCTCGGCATGGTCTACGCGATGGTGGCGATCGGCGCGGTCGGCTTCGTGGTGTGGGCGCACCACATGTTCACCGTTGGCCTGTCGCTCAACACCCAGCGCTATTTCGTCTTTGCGACGATGGTGATCGCGGTGCCGACCGGCGTGAAGATCTTCTCCTGGATCGCGACGATGTGGGGCGGTTCGATTTCGCTTCGCGCGCCGATGCTGTGGGCGATCGGCTTCATCTTCGTATTCACCGTTGGCGGCGTCACCGGCGTGGTGCTCGCCAACGCGGGCGTCGATCGCGCCCTGCACGAAACCTATTACGTCGTCGCCCACTTCCACTACACGATGTCGCTCGGCGCCGTGTTCTCGATCTTCGCGGGGTTCTACTACTGGTTCCCCAAGATGACCGGCTACATGTACGACGAGCGGTTGGCCAAGCTGCATTTCTGGCTGCTGTTCATCGGCATTAACGTGACCTTCTTTCCCCAGCACTTCCTCGGCTTGGCGGGCATGCCGCGACGCTACATCGACTATCCCGACGCGTACTGGCAGTGGAACTTCGTCTCGTCGATCGGCGCCTATATCGCCGGCGTCGCGACGGCGGTGTTTCTCTACACGGTCTACGAAGCCTTCGCGCGCAAGCGTGTCGCGGGCGCAAATCCGTGGGGCGTGGGCGCTGACACGCTCGAGTGGACCCTGCCGTCGCCGCCGCCTTTCCATCAGTACGAGACGCTGCCGCGCATCGTCGGCTACGAGCACTGATGCGGGGCGGATGCGGATCGTGACGGGGCTGCCATGAGCGTGACGACCCAAAACGGCGCTTCTTTCGCGTCGCCGTCGATCATCGGCGACGCGTCGCCCGGCGACTATTTCGCGCTGCTCAAGCCGCGCGTGATGTCTCTGGTGATGTGGACCGCGCTCGCCGGCGTGCTGTGCGCGCCGACGCCGGTTCATCCGGTGGTCGGCTTCGCCGCGTTGCTGGCGATCGCGGTGGGCGCCGGCGCGGCCGGGGCGCTCAATATGTGGTGGGACGCCGACATCGACGCGCTGATGGCGCGTACCCGGCTGCGCCCGGTTCCGGACGGCCGGATCGAGCCGGGCGAAGCGCGCGCCTTCGGCCTGACGCTGGCGTTGCTCGCGGTTCTGACGCTTGCGGTCACGACCAATTTTCTCGCCGCCGGGCTGCTCGCCTTCACCATCTTCTTCTATGTCGTGATCTACACGATGTGGTTGAAGCGGCTGACCCCGCTCAACATCGTCATCGGCGGCGCCGCCGGCGCGCTGCCGCCGGTCGTCGGCTACGCGGCGGCGAGCGGCGGCGTCGGGTTCGACATCCTGTCGCTGTTCGCGGTGATCTTCGTCTGGACGCCGCCGCATTTCTGGGCGTTGGCGCTGGTGAAGAGCGGCGACTACGCGCGCGCCGGCGTGCCGATGCTGCCCAACGTCAAGGGCGCGGCGCGCACCCGCACCGAGATCCTCGTCTATTCGCTCGTTCTGGCGCCGCTCGGCCTGACCCCCTGGCTGACCGGGCTCGGCGGCCCGCTCTACGCGGTCGCTGCGGCGGTCGCCGGCGTCGGCATGGTGATCATGGCGCTGCGGGTCTATCGCATCCGCGAGGGCGCCGCCGCCAACCGGGCGGCGATGCAGATGTTCGGCTTCTCGATCGTCTATCTGTTCACGCTGGTCGCGCTGCTGATCGCCGAGCGCGGCCTGGCGGCGATCGCTGATGGGATCTAGTGAAGGCATGGCCATGCATGCGCCGATCGAATCCTCGCCGCCCGCCGCCGCTTCGCGCAACCTGCGCCTGCGCAATCTGGCCGTCGGTCTGTGCGTCGCCTTTCTCGCCGCGCTGTTCTACGCCATCGCCATCGTCAAGATGGGCGCGTATTCGCTGTCACCGCCGCCATGACCGTCGTCCCGCAGAACCCGAAGCCCGACGCCGCGCGCAGCAATCGGCGCGTCGCGATGACGCTCGCGGCGACAGCGGTGGCGATGGTCGGCGCCGCCTACGCCGCCGTCCCGCTCTACGCCGCCTTCTGCAAGGCGACCGGCTACGGCGGTACGACCCAGGTCGCGCGCGTCGCGCCGGCGGCGCGCGGCGCCCGCACGCTCAGCGTCAGCTTCGACGCCAATGTTGCGCCGGGACTCGAGTGGACCTTCGAGCCGGAGACGCCGAGGGTCGCGTTGCGCACCGGCGCCACCGCGACGGTCTATTTTCGCGTCCACAATCGCAGCACGCGTGAAACCGCCGCGGTCGCGGTTTTCAACGTGACGCCGGAGGCCTCCGGCGCGTGGTTCGACAAGGTGTCGTGCTTCTGCTTTTCGCAGCAGCGCCTCGGCCCCAACGAGACCGCCGAGTTGCCGGTCGTCTTCTTTCTCGATCCGCGCCTCG
This sequence comes from Roseiarcus sp., assembly GCF_049514155.1. Taxonomy (GTDB): domain Bacteria; phylum Pseudomonadota; class Alphaproteobacteria; order Rhizobiales; family Beijerinckiaceae; genus Roseiarcus. The sequence continues at coordinate 4,445 of NZ_JBEKVH010000095.1, forward strand.
AGCAGGATCACACGATGGACGACGTTGCGGCGATCACTTTGTCCTATACGTTGTTCGCCGCGAACGACGCCGCCAAGCCGGTGGCCCTGGCGCCGCAGGCGGGCGGCGCGGCGCCGCGGTTGTGAGGAACATGCGCCCTTAGGCGCCCGGTTGGATCGAGCCCGGCGGCGGCGACGCCGGTCGGAAGGAGCAGGGGAAGAGAATGGCCGACGCGCACGCCAAGCCGCATCACGACTACCACTTGGTCAATCCGAGCCCGTGGCCGTTGGTCGGCGCCTCCTTCGCCTTCCTCACCGCGGTCGGCCTGATCCTGTCGATGCACGCCAGCGAGATGGCGCTGGGTCGCTTCGGCCTGCCGCTGCTCGGCGTCGGCGTCGCCGGCCTGCTCTACGTCATGGCGTCGTGGTGGTTCGACGTCGTCCACGAAGCGGAGACCGGCGACCATACGCGGGTAGTGCAGATCGGCCTGCGTTACGGCATGATCCTGTTCATCGCCTCCGAGGTGATGTTCTTCGTCGCCTGGTTCTGGGCGTTCTTCGACGCTTCGCTGTTCACCAACGAGGCCATCCAATACGGCCGCGTGGCCTTCACCGGCGGCGTATGGCCGCCCAAGGGCATCGAGGTTCTCGACCCGCTCAACCTGCCGCTGCTGAACACGCTGATCCTGCTGACCTCGGGCGCGACCGTCACCTGGGCCCACCACGCGCTGCTGCACGACGACCGCCAGGGGCTGCAAGCGGGTTTGACGCTGACCGTCCTGCTCGGCATTTGCTTCACTTGCGTGCAGGCCTGGGAGTACGCGCACGCGCCGTTCGCCTTCAAGAACTCGATCTACGGCGCGACCTTCTTTATGGCCACCGGTTTCCACGGCGCGCACGTGATCATTGGCACGATCTTCCTGATCGTGTGCCTGGCGCGCGCCCACGCCGGCCAGTTCAAGCCGGAGCAGCATCTCGGCTTCGAGTTCGCCGCTTGGTACTGGCATTTCGTCGACGTGGTCTGGCTGTTCCTGTTCTGCTGCATCTACGTCTGGGGTTCGTGGGGCGCGACGATCGAGGGAGCGGCGGGGTGATCATTCGCCGCCGCCTGCGCGAAGCGCCGGCGCGCCATGGCCAGTGAACCGGGCGGCGGCGCGTCGCTCTCGCCGTTCATCACCGGCTTGCGCGGGCGCTGCCCGCGCTGTGGCCGGGGGCGGCTGTTCTCGGGTTTCCTCACCGTGGCGCCCAAGTGCGGCGCCTGCGACCTCGATCTGAGTTTCGCCGACGCCGGCGACGGCCCCGCGGTGTTCGTGTCGCTGGTCGGCGGGTTCCTGGTCCTCGGCGCGGCGCTCGCAGTCGAGACGGCGTTCGAGCCGCCACTGTGGATCTATCCGATCATCTTCGCGCCACTCGCGCTCGTCGTTTGCGTCGGCCTGTTGCGGCCGTTCAAGGGGTTCCTGATCGCTGCGCAATACGTCAATCGGGCCCAGCAGGGGCGACTGGACGGGCTGTGAACGAACGCGCTCGCGCTTTGATTGCGCCGGCCTTCGCGACGGTCGTCGGCGTCGCGCTGCTCATCGGCCTCGGCGACTGGCAGTTGCGCCGCCTCGCCTGGAAAGAGACGCTGATCGCCGCGGTCGAAACGCGCGCGCACGCCGCGCCGGTCGACGCGCCGTCCGAATCCGAATGGCCGCGGCTCGATCCGGTTGATTACGAATACAAGCGCGTGCGGCTCTCGGGAGTCTTCGACGGAGGCCGCCAAGTTCTGGTGTTTCGCGCCCTCTCGGAGCCCCGCGGGCGATACGGCGGGCCCGGCTATCTGGTGATGACGCCGCTCGAGCTCGCCGACGGCGCGACCGTGCTGATCGATCGCGGCTTCGTGCCGGAGGCGCGAAAGGCCGCGGCGGGCGAGGGACTCGGCGGCGACGAGACGACGGTCGTCGGCCTCATGCGCGCCAGCGAGACGCGCAACGCGTTCACGCCGTCCGACGATCCGGCCTCGGGCCAGTGGTTCACCCGCGATGTCGGGGCCATCGCGCACGCCGAGGGACTGACCCGGACCGCGCCGTTCTTCATTGACGCCGACGCCGGCGCCGATCCGGCGGCGCTGCCGGAAGGCGGCGAGACGATCCTCGCCTTTCCCAACAACCATCTTTCCTATGCGCTGACCTGGTTCGGCATGGCGGCGGCGCTGGTCGGCGTCTTCCTCGCCTATGCGGCGTCGCGGCTGCGCGAAGGGCAGGGAGGAGAAGAGGTCCGCTCGGCGGTCGGCGATGGAGATGGTGGGCGGCACAGGGATTGAACCTGTGGCCCCCTCGATGTCACCGAGGTGCTCTACCGCTGAGCTAGCCGCCCAACTCCATCAGGTCTCGCAAAAGGCCTAACGACCGCGAGTAGGCGGGGTATAGACAATCGCGCCGCCGCGCGCAATGGCGTTTTCTCGGGAAAAAACGCGAGCGATTTTCGCACCATGGGAGCCAATCTGATGCTGCGGGCCGCTTCCGTCGACGATCTCGACGCCGTCATGGCGATCGAACGGACGTCGGGGTTCGAGCGCTGGGTCGGGCGTTCGAGCGCCGCAGAGCACCGCGCGATGATGGCCGACGCCAATGCCGCCTATCTGGTCGGCGAGGCGGACGGCGCAGTGGTCGCCTTCGCCATCCTGCGCGATCTCAACGATCCGCACGGCAATCGCTATCTCAAGCGCGTCGCCGTCGCGCGTCCCGACCAGGGCGTCGGCGGCGCCTTTCTCGAACAAGTGATCGACTGGGCTTTCAACCGCGCCGGCGCACATCGATTCTGGCTCGACTGCTTTTCCCATAACGCGCGGGCCCAGCGCGTTTACGAGAAGCTCGGATTCACCCGCGACGGCGTACTGCGCGAAGCTTATCTCGGCGCCGACGGCGTGCGGCGCGATTTGACGATGATGGCGCTGACGCGGCCGCGGTGGGCGGAGCGCGGCGCGCGCCGCTGAGCCGGAACTGTCCGCGTCAGGCGGCGCGCCGTTCGAGCAGAATCAAGGCGCCCTCGACCGGCGTGGAGGCCTCCGAGCGCAACACCGTCGCCTGTTCGGCGGACGGCGCGAACCACGCCGCCGCCGCGTCGCGCAGCGCCGACAGCTCGTGAGCGAAGCGGCCGGAGGGAAGCAACGCGTAAGGCGCCGCGTCGATCGTCTCGACGTTGAAGGCGAGCAGCGCGCCAGGCGGCATGACGCGCGCGGCGGCGGCGAGAAAGGCGTCCAGGGCGCCGAGATAGATCAGCACGTCGGCGGCGAAGACGAGATCGAAGTTTTCGCCGGTCTGTTCGAGGAAGGCGATCATGTCGGCTTCGACGAGTTCATCGTAGGCGCGCCGCTTCGCCGCCTTGGCGAGCATGCGCGGCGACAGGTCGACGCCGACGAGCCGCGATCGTCCGAGTCGCAGATGCCTGGCGGCGAGCCCGGTGCCGCAGCCGAGGTCGACGGCGCGCGGCAGCTCGCTCCGGCGCGCGGCGACGAGTCGCGCGAGTTTCTCAGGAACGTCGTAGCCGAGCACCTCGACGAGTTGCTTGTCGAACGTGTCGGCGAAACGGTCGAAATAGGCGATGAGATAATCGCGCGGCGCGCGGTCGAGCTTCTCGCCGACCACCGCGTCGAACAGATAGCGTTGGATCGGATCGTCATCCGAGTGCGGCAACCGCGCGCGGCCGAGGCGGATCGCCGCGTCGCGATGGCCATAAGCGCTGAGCAACGAAAAGGCGGTCCGCGCGACCGTCGCCTCGTCTTCCGCGTCGGCCTTCGCCGCCTCGCGATAGGCGGAAAATGCGGCGACGTCGTCGGCGACGATCGCAGCCTCGAGGAAGCGCGCCAGGGCGTAGCGACGCGTCAGCTTCTGGTCGACGCCGACGCCGCCGGCGATCTGGGTCGCCATTTCGCGCGCGGCGCCGGAAAAGTCGCCGGTGAAGAACAGCGCCTGGCCGAGCCCGGCGTGGACGAGCGCGTGCAGGCCGCCGGCGGCGATCGCACGGCGCCAGTGCGTAACCGCCTCGGCGTAACGCCGCTGCTCGAAGCACAGCAGGCCGAGGCCGAACGCGGCCTCGGAGAGCTGTGGGTCGCGCTTGAGCGCAGCCGCGAAAGCCCGTTCGGCGGTCTCGGGGTCGGAGAGCGCGTTGGCGACCAGCGCCAGCCCGAGCCAAGCGCGGGCGAGCCCCGAATCGAGCGCCAGCGCGCGTTCGAACACAGGACGCGCCTCGGCGGTCTCGCCGCTCGCGTGAAGCGTCGAGCCGAGGTCGAGCCACAGCGCGGCGTCGTTGGGCGCCAGCGCCGCCGCGACGGCGAGAATGGCGCTGGCCGCGCGCACGTTGTTCATCGACCAATGGGTCAGGCCGAACCGGCGCAGCGCGGCGGCGGGCGGGATTCCTTGCAAGAACAGCGCGTCGAGCGGCGCGCTGGCGGCGCGCCAGGAGGCGATCCTCGCGCCGATCTCGGCGGCGTCGAGGCGCGAAACGACGGGCGGCAGGCTGGGGTCGCCGCCGGCCGCATAGGGGACGAAGGCGAGCGAGTCGCGGCGGTGGGGATCGGTTTCAAGCCAAGCGTGAAGCCCCGCATCCGAGTCTTGCTCCCGGGCGCGCACGCGCGCCGCCGCCGAAACGCCTCTGACCATCCCCGACTCCTTACCGGCCCCATTTGGCCCTTGGGAGCTTCATTGATGGTTTTCCAGACTGGAGCGAGCCTGACCTGTCTGAGCGGACCTGGAGGTTCGGGTGCGGGCGGGCATGATCGGCCGCATTGACTTCGCCGCCGCGCCGTGTTTTCCACCTGTCGTCCCGGCGCCTCGGCGCCGCAGCTCGGACCCTTGCGATGCCGCTTCGTGCAATGAAAACGACGAGCAAATCGCATGCCGCCACGACAGGCGGCGTGAAGGGTTAACTGCGCCTTCCGCTCCGGCTCCTCCCCCGGCGGGGCGTCGAGGAGCCCGCCCGCGAGGGGCGGAAATTGGGGGGAGCCGCGAGCGAAAGGATCGTTTCTCATGCAAGGGTTCAAGGTCGCGGTGGCGGGCGCCACCGGCAACGTCGGGCGCGAGATGCTCAGCATTCTCGCCGAGCGCCGTTTCCCCGTCTCTGAAGTCGTCGCGCTGGCGTCCTCCCGCTCGATCGGCAAGGAGGTCTCGTTCGGCGATCGCGTTCTCAAGTGCAAGGCGCTCGAGAACTACGACTTCTCGACGACCGACATCTGCCTGATGTCGGCGGGCGGCGCGGTGTCGAAGGAATGGTCGCCGAAGATCGGCGCTCAGGGCTGCGTCGTCATCGACAATTCCTCGACCTGGCGCATGGACCCCGATGTGCCGCTGGTGGTGCCGGAGGTCAACGCCGACGCCGCGCGCGGCTACGGCAAGAAGAACATCATCGCCAATCCCAATTGCTCGACCGCGCAGCTTGTCGTCGCGCTGAAGCCGCTGCACGACAAGGCGCGCATCAAGCGGGTGGTGGTCTCGACCTATCAGTCGGTCTCCGGCGCGGGCAAGGCGGCGATGGACGAGCTGTTCACGCAGACGCGCGCGGTATTCACCACCGATCCGGTCGAGGCGAAGAAGTTCCCGAAGCGGATCGCCTTCAACCTCATTCCGCAAATCGACGTCTTCATGGAAGACGGCTCGACCAAGGAAGAGTGGAAGATGGTGGCCGAGACCAAGAAGATCCTCGATCCCAAGATCAAGCTGACCGCGACCTGCGTGCGCGTGCCGGTGTTCATCAGCCATTCGGAGTCGGTCAACATCGAGTTCGAGAAGCCGATCACCGCCGACGAAGCGCGCAACATCCTCGCCGCCGCGCCCGGCTGCCTGGTGATCGACCGCCGCGAGCCCGGCGGCTACATCACGCCGCACGAGGCGGCGGGCGAGGACGCGACCTACATCTCGCGCATCCGCGAGGACCCGACGGTCGAGAACGGCCTCGCGCTGTGGTGCGTCTCCGACAATCTGCGCAAGGGCGCGGCGCTGAATGCGGTCCAGATCGCCGAAGTGCTGGTCAACCGCGGCTGGCTCAAGCCGAAGCAGAAGGTCGCCTGACGCCGACGCGCGGGCGCTGCGGCCGCCGCCGCTCGACTTTCGGAGTCGTGGCGACCGCGCCCTCGGCGAGGCGGCTTTCGCGGGCGCGGGGCAAGGTCGAAACGTCGCCGTGGCGGCGCCCTTGGCGTCGCCGGCCTCATTTCTGCTAGGATGCCTCGACACGTTCAGCCCGCTTAACCGGTTCCCATATGGCGCAAGCATCGGATCATCGCCTCCTGACCTCGCCGCGCATCTTCTTGGTCGGCATGGCGGCCTTCCTGATCCTGGTCGGGTTCGTCGCCCTCATCCTCTACAAGCAGATTCTGCTCGCGTTTTCGGCCAATCCGGGGCTGAACGGACTGATCATCGGCGTGCTGACGATCGGCTCGCTGTTCGCCTTTCGCCAGGTGTTCCGGCTGTTCCGTGAAATCCGCTGGGTCAATTCGCTTGTCCAACCGGTCGCCGGCGCGCGAATCGTCGAGCCGCGACTGCTCGGGCCGATGGCGACGCTGATCAACGCCGGAGCGGGAGAGCGGGGCCTGTCGACCGCCACCTCGCGCGCGATCCTCGATTCGATCGGCGCCAGGCTCGACGAGGGTCGCGAGCTCAACCGCTATCTCGTCGGTCTGCTGGTCTTCCTCGGCCTGCTCGGCACCTTCTGGGGCCTGCTCGAGACCGTTCATTCGATCAGCGGCGTGATCGATTCGATGAAGACCGGCGCCGACACCACGACCATGTTCGACGACTTGAAGAGCGGCCTGTCGGCCCCGATCGCGGGCATGAGCATTTCGTTCACGTCGTCGCTGTTCGGCCTCGCCGGCTCGCTGATCCTCGGCTTTCTCGACCTTCAGGCGGGGCAGGCGCAGAACCGGTTCTACACCGAACTCGAGGACTTCCTCGCCGCCCATGTCGAAATGAATCCGCCGCCGGCGACCGCGCTTCACGAAAAGGCGGCGGGCGAAGTGTACGACCAGCGCCGCAGCGCGGCGGCGATGGCGAGCCTCGCCGAAGGCATTCAGTCGCTGGTGAGCCACATGCGCACCGAGCAGCAGCAGATCCGCGATTGGGTCAACGCCCAGACGACTCTGCAGGACGATATCCGCAAGCTGCTGCGGCGCCTGACGAGCGAGCGCGAGACGCGCTGATCCTTCGTCGCACGGAGTCAAGCCATGGCGTTGTCGCACCGGCGCCGATTCGAGAGCGTGAACTACTGGCCGGGCTTCGTCGACGCGCTGTCGACGATGCTGCTGGTCATCATCTTCCTGTTGTCGGTGTTCATGCTGGCGCAGTTCTTCCTATCGCGCGAGGTGACCGGCAAGGACACCGCGCTCGCCAAACTCAACCAGCAGATCGAGGAGTTGACCAGCCTGCTGGCGCTCGAGCGGTCGCAGAAGAGCGAGGACCAGACCAAGATCGCCTCGCTGACCGCGACGCTCGAAGCCTCGCAGTCCGAGAGCCAGCATCTGCTCGACGCCGCCGCCGAGGGTGGCGCGGGCGCGGAAGCGGAGAAGGACAGGGCGACTGCGGCGGCGAACGCGCTCGACGACCAGCGCCAGATCTCGGCCAAGGCGCTCGCCCAGGTCGACATCCTCAACCAGCAGATCTCCGCCTTGCGCAAGCAGCTCGCGGCGATCCAGGAGGCGCTTGAAGCTTCCGAATCTTCCGGCCGCGAAGCGCAGGCCAAGATCGCCGATCTCGGCCAGCGGCTCAACGTCGCGCTGGCGCAGAAGGTGCAGGAGCTCGCGCGCTACCGCTCCGACTTCTTCGGCCGCTTGCGCCAGATTCTCGGCGCCCGTCCCGACATTCGCGTCGTCGGCGACCGCTTCGTGTTCGAATCCTCGGTGCTGTTCGAATCGGCCAAGGCCGACATCAGCCCCGCCGGCAAGCAGTCGCTCGACTCGCTCGCCGCGGCGGTGCTCGACCTCGAGCGCGAGATTCCGCCCGACATTCCCTGGATTCTGCGCGTCGACGGCCACACCGATTCCAAGGCGATCAGCGGCGGGCCGTTCAAGTCGAATTGGGAGTTGTCGGCGGCGCGCGCGATCGCCGTCGTGCAATACCTCATCTCCAAAGGCATCGAGCCGACGCGCCTCGCGGCGGCCGGCTTCGGCGAATTCCAGCCGATCGATCCCGGCACGGACGACGAAGCGCTCGCCCACAACCGCCGCATCGAACTCAAATTGACCGAAAGATAGGACGGACGGAGGCGCGGCAAGGCGCCGCGCGCAGCGGACCTTTCAATCCGTTTGGCGTCATTTTGCCGTTCATTCCGCTTCTCCGCGTCGAATCGGTCGCGACTCAGAGACGCAGGGTCGCGCCTTGCAATTGCGCATAGCCTTTCCACATGGTCGACCGGCGCGGACTTCGCGCCTCGAGCGCCGCGCGTACGGCGAACGACGGGTCTGAGGGAGGCTCGCATGACGTCTCGATACACTGTGGCGATGGGCGCGGCGACAGCGCTGACGACGATGCTCTTCGTCGGCCCGGCGATGAACCTTCTGCCCGGCGAGGCCTGCGCTGCGCAGCCTACGAAGCCGCACGTCAGCTTCTCTGAGGACGTGCTGCCGCTGCTCAAATTCAAATGCTCCGCCTGCCACCTGCCCGGCGGCGAAGGATTCGAAAAGAGCGGATTCGAGGTGACTTCCTACGAGACGGTGATGAGGGGCACGAAGTTCGGTGCGATGATCATTCCCGGCGACGCGGATTCGAGCAGCCTGATGCGGTTGCTCGATTGGCGCGTCTCCGAGGACATCCGGATGCCGCATGGCAAGAAGGAATTGTCGATTTGCGATCGGGACCTCATTCGCACCTGGATCTTTGAAGGCGCGAAGAACGACTGAGGCGCCCGGCCGCGCCCAACGGACGCGGCGCTGATTGCGCGTCCCTTCAACCCCAACGCCTCTCCCGCGTTGGGAGTCCGAGAGGAAGCCCGTCTCGCGTCGGACCATCCGGGAGAGAAGACGCCGTCAGGCGGCGGCGGCGCGCGCGACTTCGTCGAGCGCCGCGCGGGCCTCGTCGGGCAGCGCGAGATCGACCGCGGCGAGGTTCTCGCGCAGGTGGGCGAGCGACGAAGTGCCGGGGATCAGCAGGATGTTCGGCGCGCGAGCGAGCAGCCATGCGAGCGCAACCAGCATCTGCGTCGCGCCGAGACGCTGCGCGACGTCGGACAGGACCGAAGACTGCAGCGGCGTAAACCCGCCGAGCGGGAAAAACGGCGCGTAGGCGATTCGGTCGCGCGCGAGTTCGTCGATCAGCGCGTCGTCGGCCCGATGCGCGACGTTGTAGAGGTTCTGCACGCAGACGATGTCGCAAATCTTGCGTCCCTCGGCGATCTGGGCCCGCGTGACGTTGCTCAAGCCGACGTGGCGCACCAGACCCTGGCGCTGAAGCTCGGCGAGCACGGCGAGCGGCGCCTCGATCGATCCCTCGACCGGCCCGTGAACGCCGAACGCGCGAAAGTTGACGACCTCGAGCGCATCGAGGCCCAGGTTGCGCAAGTTGTCGTGCACCGCCTGCGTCAGCTCCTCGCGCGAGAACGCAGGGAGCCATGATGCGTCCGCGCCGCGGCGGGCGCCGATCTTGGTGACGATGACGAGGTTGTCGGGATAGGGATGCAACGCCTCGCGGATGATCTGGTTGGTGACGTGCGGGCCGTAGAAGTCGCTGGTGTCGATGTGGTTGACGCCCTGCGCGACCGCCTCGCGCAGCACGGCGACAGCGACGCCGCGATCCTTCGGCGGGCCGAACACGCCGGGTCCGGCGAGCTGCATGGCGCCGTAGCCGAGCCGCTTGACCGTGCGGTCGCCGAGCTTGAACGCGCCGGCCTTGTCAATGCTGGACATGATCCGTCTCCTTTGCCGAAGGCGCTAAGGTAGGGATTGCCCGCTCGCGCGACAATCTGGCACAATCTAGACAGGTTGTGCGGAAAATAGAACAATGAAGGTCGATCTCGGCGATTTGAACGCCTTCGTCGCGGTGGCGCGCGCCAAGGGCTTCCGCGAGAGCGCGCGCGCGAGCGGCGCCAGCGCCTCGAGCTTGAGCGAAGCGGTGCGGCGGCTGGAGGCCGATCTCGGCGTCCGCCTGCTCAACCGGACGACGCGCAGCGTTGCGCCCACCGAGGCCGGCGTGCGTCTGCTCGCTCGGCTCGGCTCGGCATTGACCGAAGTCGAGGCGGCGCTTGACGGTGTGACGGCGCTGGCCGACCGGCCCGCTGGAACCCTGCGGCTCAACGTCCCCGTCAGCGCGTCGCGGCTGACGCTGCCGCGCATCGTTCCGCGGTTCCTCGCCGCCTATCCCGACATTACGCTGGAGGTGATCGCCGACGACAGTTTCGTCGACGTGCTGGCGGCCGGCTGCGACGCCGGCATCCGTTACGACGAGCGGCTGGAGCAGGACATGGTCGCGGTGCCGATTGGGCCGCGCATCCAGCGCTTCGCCGCCGCCGCCGCGCCCGCCTATCTCGATCGCCGCGGCCGGCCCGCGCACCCGCGCGAACTGCTCGCCCACGCTTGCCTGCGCGGCCGCTTCGCCGACCGGGCGCCGCCGGCGTGGGAGTTCGAGCGCGACGGCGAGATCGTGCGCGTCGACCCGTCGGGACCGCTGCTGGTGCGGCTCGGCGGCGGATCCGACCTGCTGGTCGACGCGGCGATCGCCGGCGTCGGAATCACCCATCATTTCGAAGACTGGCTGCGCCCGCATCTCGACAGCGGCGCGCTTGAGCCGATCCTCGAAGACTGGTGGCTGCGTTTTTCGGGGCCATTCCTCTACTATCCCGGCCGCCGCCTCGTGCCCGCGCCGCTGCGGGCGTTCGTCGACTTCGTCAAGGCGTCGCGCGACACCGCCTGAGCAGACAGGTCCCTTGCGCCGGCTTTGCCCTCGCGCCACTGTTCGCGGATGCTGCACCGTCTCCGCTCTGCCGCGCCGCTCGTCCTGCTCTTGGCCGGACTGCTCGCGCTCGCCGCGCCGGCGTCGGCGCAGACGCGGCTCGACGACATTCTCGCGCGCGGCGTCCTGCGCGTCGGCGCAACGGGCGACTATCCGCCGTTCGCCGTCCGCGGCGCCGACGGCGCCTATTCCGGCCTCGACATCGACGCGGCGCAGGCGCTCGGCGCGGCGCTGGGGGTCAAGGTCGAATTCGTCGCGACCCGT
>NZ_JBEKVH010000096.1:0-15492 GCF_049514155.1 Roseiarcus sp.
CTTGAATTTGACGACGGGCGGCCGGGTGGACGCCGCCGAAACGCGCTCAGTCGTCGATGAGCCGCTTGAGCAATGCGACAGACGTCGCGAGTTCGGCTTGTTCCTGCCGGGAAAGCCGGGTCTGGATGATGCGGGTCAGCCAATCCTGTCGCGCCGCGCGACCCTCCCGGAGCCGTTGGCGGCACGAATCCGTCAGCGACAGCAGGGTCTGCCGCCCGTCGGTCGGATGCGGCGCGCCGCTGACAAGGTTCAAAGCCTCGAGCGCGGCGACGACCGACGCCATCGACTGCGGCCGCATCGCCTCGGCGCGGGCAAGCTGCGACGCCGTCGCCGGCCCGTCCTTTTCGAGGCGCAGCAATACGGATGTCTGAGACGGCGTCAGGTCGCCGCTATGCGCCTGCTCGCGCAATCGGCGCTTCAGTTTGCCCAGGCAAGCGCGGAGGTCCTGCGCCAAGACCGAGGCGAGATGATTGTCCGGCGCATCGTCCATGCCGGCTTGCTTAGCACATAGACAGGTAAACTGTAAAGATTTTCTGCTCAGTCTAGCTGCGCGTGTTGCGATGTCTTCGATGAGAAGTTCTGGAATCCCGACAAAGACTTGCGTTCCCGCCCGCCCCTAGCCGGTCAGCGCGGCGGCGCCGTCAGCGGCCCAGCCCAGACAGGACGACGAGCGCCCCCGCCGGACAGGCGAGGATGCGTCATTTTCTTTCTGATAATCGGAATTTGTGCTAGTCTCTCTTTGTCCGATTCAGGAACCCGCGCCCATGTCCGCGTCCCTGCCTGCCCCCGCGCCCTCCCGCGCCGCCGCGCGCGATCTGCGCCGCTTGCGCATTCTCGCTTCCCTGCAGGCGGGTCTTTCCTATGCGGCGATCGGGCGCGCGGAAGGGCTGTCGCGCGAGCGGGTGCGCCAGATCGTCGCCAAGGCGCTCGAGGAGGAGGGAAGCGGGACGAAGCTCGACCATGCGCGGGTGCAGATCGCCCGGCTCGAGCCGGCGCTGCGCCTCGCCGCGGGCGCCGTCGCCGAGGGGGACCTCGGCGCGATCGACCGGCTGCTCAGGGTGCTCGACCGGCTCGACCGCTACAGCGCCGTCGAAGGCGCCGCGGCGCGCGCGGACGCGGGCGGGCGCGAACGGTTGCTCGCCAAGATCAATGCGATGGCCGAGCGCATGATCGCGGCGCGGCGGTCGGGTCTCGTCGACGCCGACGGGCGAGCCCGTCCTGGCGACGGCGAGGCCGCCCTTGACGCGACGGATAGCATTGATTTCGTTGATGAACCTGGCGCGCCGTCAAGCGCCGGGCTTGACGTCGCTTGACAAAACTTGACGAAACTTGGCGCGCCGCTTGACGAGAAACTTGACGGGGCGGAGAGCCGGTTCCGATTTCAAGCTCAAGCGTTGTCATGGCCGGGCTTGACCCCATCGGCGCTAAGTTTGGCGTTTGAGTTCGCCCTCACGGCGTCATGGCCGGGCTTGACCCGGCCATCCAGGCCGAGGCGCGAGCGTGCCGCATATCGATGACGACGCAGCGGCGCTTGAATGGCCGGGTCAAGCCCGGCCATAACGCCGCGTAGGACTCCGACTCGCGGCAATTCGCTCTGGCGGCGCGCCTCAGCTCGCCTCGAGGAACTGCTCGGCTTCGGCGAGGTCGACCGAGACGATCTGGCTGACGCCGCGCTCGGCCATGGTGACGCCGAACAGCCGGTCCATGCGCGCCATGGTGATCGGATTGTGGGTGATGGTGACGAAGCGGGTGTCGGAGCGGCGGCTCATTTCGTCGAGCAGGTCGCAGAAGCGCTCGACATTGAAATCGTCGAGCGGCGCGTCGACCTCGTCGAGCACGCAGATCGGCGACGGGTTGGTGAGGAACACGGCGAAGATCAGCGCCATCGCCGCCAGCGCCTGCTCGCCGCCGGAGAGCAGGGTCAGCGTTTGCGGCTTCTTGCCCGGCGGACGCACGACGAGTTCGAGCCCGGCCTCGAGCGGATCGTCGGATTCGATCAGCTGCAGCTCGGCCGTGCCGCCCTCGAACAGGGCCGCGAACAGCTCGCCGAAATGCTTGTTGACGACCACGAACGCGCCGAGCAGCCGTTCGCGCCCTTCCTGGTTGAGATTGTGGATCGCCTGTCGCAGCCGCTTGATCGCTTCGGTGAGATCGTCGCGCTCCGCGACCAGCCGGTCGCGGCTCGCCGTCACCTCGGCAAGCTCCTCGTCGGCGCGCAGATTGACTGCGCCGAGCCGCTCGCGCTCCTGCTTGAGACTCTCGAGCTTGCGCTCGACGCCCTCCGCCTCGGGCGCCGGCGCGCCGGCGGCGAGGCCGGCGAGCGCCGGCAGTTCGCTCGGCGCGACGTTGAGCTCGCTCTCGATCGTCTTGACCAGCTCGTCGCGCGCCTGGCGCGCGCCCTCCAGCCGCTGCTCGGAGGCGGCGCGCGCCTCGCGCGCCCCGCCCATCGCTTCGAGGGCGGCGCGCGCGGCGCGGTCGGCTTCGGCGAGCGTCGTCTCGGCGGCGGCGCGCGCGTCGGCGGCGCCTTTGCGCGCCGTCTCCGCCGCGCCGAGCTCGCTCATCAATCTTAGGCGCTGTTGCAGGAACACGGCCGGCGCCGCGGCGAGCGTCGCCAGCTCCGCTTCGGCGGCCGCGCGCCGCTCGCCGATGTCGGCGATATGCGCGTCCGCCTTGGCGCGACGCTCGGCCCACGAACGCCGCTCCTCGGCGATCGCGCCCCGCCGCGCTTCGCGCGCTTCCGCCTCGCGGGCGAGGTTCTGCGCCGCCGCTTTCGCTTCGGCGAATTCCGCCCGCTCCTGCGCGGCGAGCGTGCGCGCGCGCTCGAGCGCCAGCGCCAGTTCGTCGCTCGGCGCGAGATCGGCGAGCGCGGCTTCGCGCTCGGTCTTGCGTTCGGCCGCTTCGCGCCGCTGCGCCTCGGCGCGCGCCAGCGCTTCGTCGAGCGCCGACAGGCGCGACAGCGTCTGGGCGCGCCGACGCTCGGCGGCGGCGAGCGTGTCGCGCGCCGAGTCGAGGGCGGCCCGCGCCGCGCGCGCGCTTTGGCGCGCAACGCCGTCGGCGGCGGCCGCTTCGCTCAAGCCGGCATGGGCCTTGGCCGCCTCGGCGCGCGCCAGCGCCGCGGCCTGGCGCGCGGCCTCCGCCTCGCGCGACAGATCGCCGAGCCGGTTCTTCTCGATCAGCCGCTGCGCCGCCGGCGTCGTCGCCTCGGCGGTGGAAACGAAACCGTCCCAGCGCCACAGGTCGCCTTCGAGCGACACCAGCCGCTGCCCGGCTTTCAGCTCCCCCGCCAGACGCGCGCCGTCGGCGCGCGCCACGACGCCGATCTGCGCCAGCCGCCGCCGCAGCGCCGGCGGCGCTTCGACGCGCCTGGCGAGCGGCTCGACGCCGGCCGGCAGATCGGGATCGCCCTCGCCTTCGCTGAGCGACCAATGCGCCGGCGCGGCGGAATCGACCGAGGCCTGCAGGTCGTCGCCGAGCGCGGCGCCGAGCGCCGCCTCGTAGCCGCGCGCGACGTCGACCGCGTCGATCGCCGGCCGCCACTTGCCGCTCGGCGTCGCGCTGATCAGTTTGGTCAGCGCGCTGACTTCCGCGTCGATGCGCTGGGCGGCGCGTTCGGCGTCGGCGAGCGGGCCACGCGACTGCGCTTCCGCTTCGCGCGCTTCGGCATGCGCCGTTTCGGCGGCGAGCGCGCGCGCTTCCGCGTCGGCGAGCGCCTGGGCGAGCGTTTCGGCCGCCGCGGATTCGGCGCTGAGGGCGGCTTCCTCGTCGGCGGCGGCCTGCAATTGCGCGCGCTCGCGCGCGATCGTCGCGCATTCGCTCTCGAACCGCGCGTGCCGGCGCGTTTCTTCGGCGAGGCCGGCGGCGAGCGCGTTGCGGCGGGCGTTGTGATCGGAAGCCGCCGCCTGCGCTTCGGCGAGCGCCGCCTCGGCGGCGGCGAGCCGCTCTTCGAGCCGCGTGCGTCGCTGTTCGGCCCCGCGCTTGGCCTCTTCGGACCGCGCGGTCTCGGCGACGAGCGATTCGTCCTCGGCCGCCAGCCGCGCCGCCACCTCGGCCGCGTCGGCGATCAGCGCCTCTTCGCGCTGCAGGTCCTGCGCCCATTCGGCGACGTGGCGCTCGAGCTCGGCGACGCGCGCCTTGGCGCGATTTTCTTCCTGGGCGAGCGCGTCGCGCGCCAGCGTCAGCCGGTGCAGCGCCGCGCCGACGCGCGCTTCTTCGTCGCGCAGCGGCGGCAGGTCGGCGGCGGCGATCGCCTGCAACCGCGCCGCTTCGGCCTGGGCGCGCGTGCGTTCGGCGACTTCGCGCAGGTCGGCTTCGAGGCGGCGCTCGGCCTCGACGCATTGCGCCTCGCGCTCGCGCCAGGCGATCAGCCGCGCCAGCGCCTCGTGGCGACGGATGTCCTGCGCCAAATTGCGATAACGATGGGCCTGACGCGCCTGGCGCTTGAGACTGTCGATCTGCGCGTCGATCTGCTTGAGGACGTCGTCGACCCGAACGAGATTGTCCTCGGCCCCCTTCAGCCGCAGCTCGGCCTCGTGACGGCGCGAATGCAGGCCGGAGACGCCGGCCGCCTCTTCGAGGATCAGCCGCCGCGCCTGCGGCTTGGCGGCGATGATCTCGCCGATCTGGCCCTGGCGCACCAACGCCGGCGAGCGCGCGCCGGTGGAGGCGTCGGCGAACAGCAATTGCACGTCGCGCGCGCGCACCTCGCGGCCGTTGACGCGATAGGTCGAGCCCGATTCGCGCTCGATGCGGCGCGTGACTTCGATCGTCTCCGAATCGTTGAAGGCGGCGGGCGCGCGGCGATCGGAATTGTCGAGCGTCAGGCCGACCTCGGCGAGATTGCGCGACGGCCGCGCGCCGGCGCCGGAGAAGATCACCTCGTCCATCCCCGCAGCGCGCATGTTCTTGTACGAGCTTTCGCCCATCACCCAGCGCAGGGCCTCGACGAGATTGGATTTGCCGCAGCCGTTGGGGCCGACGATTCCGGTCAGCCCGGGCTCGATCTTGAACTCGGTCGGGTCGCAGAAGCTCTTGAAGCCGGCCATGCGCAGCCGCTCGAATTTCATGGGCCTCGCCCTCTGGTCGTCGTTCGCGCGTCGCCGGGCGCGCCCGGCATGAGTCGGCTTAGCCGACGCGAATTTCTGCGGCAAGCCGCCATAAAGCGCCGCGGCGATCAAGCCCCGCAGCGGAGAAATCTGTGCGAAACCGGGCTATTTCGCTGGCGCCGCCAGCGCCGCGTCGAAGGCCGGCAGCGCCGGTTCGCCGTCGAGCTTGTGGCCGTTGACGAAGAACGTCGGCGTCGAATCGAGGCCGAAGCGCTCGGCGGCGGAGTCGCGCGTTGCGGCGATCCCGTCGAACAGCGCCTTGTCCTTCACGCAGGCGAGGAAATCGGTCGGCGACAGGCCCGTCTCGCGACGCAGGCGTTCCAACGGCTCGTCGCTGAACGCCCATTCCTCCTGGCGCGCGAACAGGCGGTCGACCAACGCGTCGCGCTTGTCGGGCCCGGCGCAGCGCGCCGCCATGAACGCGGCGATGGCGAGCGGGTCGAGCGGAAACTCGCGCAGGATGAACTTGGCCCTGCCGGTGTCGACGTATTTGGCCTTCAGCGCCGGCCACACCTGGTCGTGGAAGGCGGCGCAATGGCTGCAAGTCATCGAGGCGTATTCGACGATCGTCGCCGGGGCGCTCGCCGCGCCTTCGACGATGTCGGGCAGCGGCCCCGGCTGCATCAGCGCGGCGGCGACCGTCGCGTCGGAGGCGGCGGCCGGCGCGGCCGCCGCAACCAGCGCCAGGAGACCGGCCGGCGCGAAGCGCGCCGCGGCCCATCGAAGCCATGTCATCGCCATTTCCCTCGGATCGCGCCCCGCCGCCCGACAAGGGGCGCGCAGCGCGGCGGGAAAATAGCCGCCGACCCGCCCCGCGGCAACCCACCCTGGCGCCGCCGCTCGACTCGAGGTCGGCTTTGCTGTATGAGGCCGGCCTCAACTGAAAACAGCGCGCCGAAGCGCTCGTCGAGCCGTTAACTGCGGACCGGCGTCACGGCATGGAGACGGAAATGAATATCATCCAGACGCTGGAGGCCGAACAGGCCGCCAAGCTCAGCGCCATCCGCGAAATCCCCGATTTCGCCCCCGGCGACACGGTCATCGTCAACGTCAAGGTCACCGAGGGCGAGCGCAGCCGCGTCCAGGCCTACGAGGGCGTCTGCATCGCCCGCAGCGGCGGCGGCCTGCAGGAAAGCTTCACCGTCCGCAAGATTTCTTACGGCGAAGGGGTCGAGCGCGTATTCCCCATCCATTCGCCGGTGATCGATTCGATCAAGGTCGTGCGCCGCGGCAAGGTGCGCCGCGCCAAGCTCTATTATCTGCGCGACCGGCGCGGCAAGTCGGCGCGCATCGCCGAGCGCACCGACAACTCGCCCAAGACCGTCGAAGCCGACAAGCCCGCCAGCTGACCGTCGCGCCCGCTTCGCGCGCGCCGACCTTCAAGCCGCGGCCGCAGTTTCCCTGCCCTCGCCCCGCGTGTTATCGCGGGGCGCGATGAGCGCGGCGGACAGCGACGACGGCAAGCGGGCGACGCCAGGCGTCGTCGTCGACGCGCTGTTTCCGGTCGCGGTCGACACGCTCTATTCCTATCGCGTTCCTAGCGACCTCACGCTCGCGCCGGGCGATTTCGTCTTGGCGCCGCTGGGGACGCGCATGTCGACCGGCGTCGTCTGGACGGTCCGCGAAGGCGACGGCGGCAATCTCAAATCGATCACCGCCAAGCGCGACTGGCCGCCGCTCAAGGCCGCGATGCGCGACTTCATCGACTGGGTCGCGCGCTGGACGCTCGCGCCGCGCGGGATGGCGCTGCGCATGGCGACGCGCGGCCCCGAAGCCGCCGCGGCGCCGGCGGTGAAATTCGCGGTTCAAGCGACCGCCAAGCCGCCTTCGCGCGCGACGCCGGCGCGCGAGCGGGTGCTGGCGGCGTTGGCGGCGCAATCGCCGCAGACCCGCGCCGCGCTCGCCGCGGCGGCGCAATGCGGCGTCGGCGTCGTCGACGGCCTCATCGACGACGGCGCGCTCGAACTCGTCGCGCTCGACCCCGATCCCGCCGCGCCGCCGCTCGACCCTGATCGCGCCGCCCTGCCGCTTTCGCCCGACCAGCGCGCCGCAGCGGCGGCGCTGGAGCATGCCGTTCGATCGCGCACGGCGCGCACGATCTTGCTCGAGGGCGTCACCGGCTCGGGCAAGACCGAAGTCTATTTCGAAGCGATCGCCGCGACCTTGCGCGCCGGTCGGCAGGCGCTGGTGCTGTTGCCGGAAATCGCGCTGACGTCGCAGTTCCTCGACCGCTTCGCCGCCCGCTTCGGCGCGCGACCGGCGGAGTGGCACTCGGCGATCACGCCCCGCCAGCGCGAGCGCCTGTGGGGCGCAGCGGCGAACGGCGAAGCGCGGGTCGTCGTCGGCGCGCGGTCGGCGCTGTTCCTGCCCTTCGCCGATCTCGGCCTGATCGTCGTCGACGAAGAGCACGAGGGCGCCTACAAGCAGGAGGAAGGCGTCGTCTACCACGCCCGCGACATGGCGGTGGTGCGCGGAAAGCTGGAGAACGCGCCGGTGGTTCTGGCCTCAGCGACGCCGTCGCTGGAGACGCGCGTCAACGCCGAGCGCGGCCGCTACGACTGGCTGAAGCTCCCGGCGCGCTTCGGCGAGCGGCCGATGCCCGACCTTGCCGCGATCGACCTGCGCCGCGAAGGCCCGCCGCGCGGCCGCTGGTTGGCGTCGCGGCTGGTCGAAGCGATCGCAGCGGGCCTTTCCGCCGGCGAGCAATCGCTGTTGTTCCTCAACCGCCGCGGCTACGCGCCGCTGACGCTGTGCCGCGCCTGCGGCTATCGCTTCCAGTGCCCGAACTGCTCCGCCTGGCTGGTCGAGCACCGTTTCCGCAAGGCGCTCATCTGCCACCATTGCGGCCACAGCGAGCCGCGGCCGGAAATCTGCCCGCAATGTCTCGAGGCCGACACGCTCGCCGCCTGCGGCCCCGGCGTCGAGCGCCTCGCCGAAGAGGTCGCAGCGCTGTTTCCCGACGCGCGCACGCTGGTGCTGTCGTCCGACTTTCCCGGCGGGATCGAGCGGCTGCGCGCGCAACTCGACGCGGCGGCGCGCGGCGAATACGACATCGTCATCGGCACCCAGCTCGTCGCCAAGGGCCACAATTTTCCGCTGCTGACGCTGGTCGGGATCGTCGACGCCGACGTCGGCCTGTCGAACGGCGATCCACGCGCCGCCGAACGCACCTTCCAGCTGCTGCGCCAAGCGACGGGACGCGCCGGCCGCGGCGAACGGCCGGGCCGCGCGCTGCTGCAGACCTGGCAGCCGGAGCATCCGGTGATCGCCGCGCTGATCGCCGGCGACGTCGAGCGCTTCTACGCCGAGGAGGCCGAGCAACGCCGGCGCGGCGCCCTGCCGCCGTTCGGCCGGCTGGCGGCGATCGTCGTTTCCGGCGAGGACCGCGGCGGCGCGGAAGCGCACGCGCGCGCGCTCGCTCGCGCCGGCCACAAGCTCGCGCCTGGCAAGGGCTGGCGGGTGGCGCCGCTCGGCGGCGCGCCGCAGGGCGACGAGATCATTCTGCTCGGCCCCGCCGAGGCGCCGATTGCGGTTTTGCGCGGCCGCCATCGCTTCCGTCTCGCCGTCAAGGCGCCGCGCGCCGCGGACCTGCAGGGCTTTTTGCGCGCGCTCATCGCCGCCGCTCCGCCGCCGCGCGGCGGCGTCCGCATCGCGGTCGACGTCGACCCGCAGAGCTTCATGTAGACAAGCCGCCGCGGGTCGCGGAAAACTCCGTCCGCGGCGCGGGCGACGGGACGGAGCGGCATGGCGATCGCGGGCATCGACCTCGGAACGACGAACTCGCTGATCGCGCTGTGGACCGACTCGGGGCCGGAGCTCATTCCCAACGCGCTCGGCGACACGCTGACGCCCTCGGCGGTCAGCATCGCCGAGGATGGCGCCGTTCTAGTCGGCCGCGCGGCGGCCGATCGCCTCGTCACCCATCCCGACCGCTCGGTCGCCTCGTTCAAGCGCTGGATGGGCTCGCCGGCCGGCGCGCGGCTCGCCGGCCGGTTCTACCGCGCCGAGGAATTGTCGGCGCTGGTGTTGCGCGCGTTGAAGGAGGACGCCGAGGCGCAGGTCGGCGGCGCGATCGCCGAGGCGGTGATCTCGGTGCCCGCCTATTTCAGCGACCCGCAGCGCAAAGCGACGCTCGATGCGGCGCGGCTCGCCGGAATCGCCGTCGAGCGCTTGATCAACGAGCCGACCGCGGCCGCGCTCGCCCACGGGCTCGACACGCTCGAGGAAGGGCGGTTCCTGATCCTCGATCTCGGCGGCGGCACCTTCGACGTGTCGCTGCTGCACAAATTCGAGGGCGTCATGGAGGTGCGCGCTTCCGCCGGCGATTCGCATCTCGGCGGCGACGACTTCCGCGACGCTCTGGTGGCGCTGATCGCGCGGCGTCACGGCGTCGATCCCGACAAGCTGGCGCGAACCGACCTCGCCCGGCTGATGCGCGAGGCGGAGCGGATCAAGCACGCGCTGACCGCGCAAGACCGGGCGGCTTACGAAATCGAGCTCGGCGACGAGGTGCGCCGTGGCGAGGTGGCCCGCGCGGAATTCGAAGATGCGGCTCAACCGCTGTTGCGCCGACTGCGCGCGCCGATCGAGCGCGCCGTCGCCGACGCGCGCGTCGATCCGCACGCGATCGACCAGATCGTGCTGGTCGGCGGCGCGACGCGCATGCCGATGGTGCGCGCGCTCACGGCGCGGCTGTTCGGCCGCTTCCCGCTCGCCCACCCGCGGCCCGACCATGTCATCGCGCTCGGCGCGGCCGTTCAGACCGGCTTGAAGGCGCGCCATGCCGCGCTCGCCGACGTGGTGATGACCGACGTCTGCCCGTTCACCCTCGGCATCTCGGTGCGCGACCCGACCGCGCCCGACCAGCGGACGATGTCGCCGCTGATCGAACGCAACGCCGTCGTGCCGATCAGCCGCTCGGGCCGCTACTACACCGTAGCCGACAACCAGGCGGCGATCGTGATCGAGGTCTTCCAGGGCGAGAATCTGCGGCCGGCGCAGAACATCAAGATCGGCGAACTGCGCATGCCGGTGCCGCTGGCGCCGGCGGGGCGCGAGGGCGTCGAGGTGCGCTTCACCTACGACGTCAATGGCGCGCTCGAAGTCGAGGTCGCCGCCGAGACGACCGGCCAGCGCGAACGGCGGGTGTTCCGCAACGAGGCCAACCTCAGCGCCGAGGAGCTCGACAAGCGCTTCCTCGCGCTCGCCGAAATCAAGGCGCCGCCGCGCGATCAGGCGGAGAACCGCGCGCTGATCGCCCGCGCCGAGCGCCTCTACGCCGAGAGCCTGGGCGCGCAACGCGAGCACATCAAGCGCCTGCTGTCCGAGTTCGAGATCGCGCTCGCCGACCAGCAATTGCGCGACGCCGCGACTTTGCGCGACCGCTTCGGCGAAGCGCTCGACGGTTTCGAGCGCAACTGGCCGACGTTATGACGCGCGCGGCGCGAGCGGCCGAACGGCCATGAGCCCGTGGGACGCGCTCGGCATCGCGCCGACGACCGACGCGCGCGCGATCCTGCGCGCTTACGCCGAGAAGCTGCGGGTCACGCGCCCGGAGGACGATCCTGTCGGCTTCCAAAGCCTGGTCGAAGCGCGCGAGCGGGCGCTCGCCTGGCGGCCGCCGTCGCCCCCCGACGATGACGACGAGACCGCCGCGCTCGACCCCGACCCGCCGCCCGAGGCGGAGCGCGACGCGACGGCGCATCGAGCGCCGCTCGACTCGGGCGCGCGCCCGCCGCCGCGCTGGCGCGCCCCGGCGCCGGCGCCGAGCCCGCCCGACCGGCGCGACAGGGCGCCGCCGCGTTGGCGGGCGCCGGTCGCGACGCCGGTCGGTCCGGAGCGGGCCGAAGCGCCGCCGCCCGACGCAGCGCGCGGCGCGACGACCGACGACGGCGGCGCGCTCGCTGCTTTGCGCGCCCGACTTAGAGATCTCGCCGCCGCCCCCGACGCGACGTTTCGCGACCTCGCCGCCTGGCGTGCGGCGCTCGATCTCGCCGATGCGCTCTCGCTGGCCGAGCGCGAGGCGGCGCGCGGCGAACTCGCGGCGCTGCTCGCCGAGCGCCTGCCGGAACCGGGGCGCGACGCGCCGCGGCTCGACGCCGACCTGCTCGCGCTCGTCGACCGGCTCGATCAGGACTTCGATCTCGCCCGCGTCGCCAATGACGCCAAGCGGCTGCCGGAGGGACCGCGCCGCGCCCGGCTCGCCGACTGGATCGCCGCCTGCGCAGCCGAACGCGCGATGGCGAAGCGGCGCGCCGGCGGTCGCGCCGCCTATCGCTTAGCTGACGGTCTGCCGCTGATCCCGCCCGAGGATCGTCAGCCGGCGCTGGCGCGCGCCGACCTGATCGCGATCTACGAGGCGCAAGCGCGCGGGGAAAAGCTCGACCTTCTCCGCGCCTGGCGCGGCGCGTGGACGGCGGCGCTGTTTCCCGGCGTGATCAGCGCCGCGCGCGACGCGCCGCTGCTCGCGCTCGCCGCGCTCGGCCTCGAAGCGGGCGCCTTCGTCTTCGTCGTCGCCGCTGGCGCGCGCGTTTCCGAGGCCGGCGCCGACGGGATCGGGCGGTTCGAGATCGCCGCGGCGCTGGCGATCCTCGTCGTCGCGCGTCTCGCCGCGATGACCCTGTGGCCATTCTTCGCCGTGCGTCGCGCCGCCGCGCGGGTCCGGCGCGCCGATCGCGCCGGATATTCGACGCCGGCCGGCCGGCGGCCGATCCTGTCGCGGCGGCTGGGCGCCCATCCTTTCTTCGGCGTGCTGGCGGTTCTCGCCGGCTTTGTCGATCTGACGACGGGCGTCAGCGCGCTCGGCATCTTCCTCGCCGCCTTCGACCCGGCGAAATAAGCGAGCGCCGGCGCATCTATTAACTGTTTCATAACGTATGAAATGCGATCGCCTAGATTTGTTCCGTATAATATGCTAGCAAGCTCTGATCGCAGATAAATTCGTCAGCGGCGCGACGTGAATTGCGGCGCGCTGCGATAGCGCCGGCAGACTTCGGCAGAGGCCTCGTCCGGCGAAAGGGACTTTCGTTTGACTCAGATTGTCACCGCCAACCGGCTCATCGACGGAATCGTCGTGTTCCAGGACGCTTCCGGCGGCTGGAGCGAAGATTTCGCGCGCGCCGCGGCTCACGAGGATGCCGCCGCCGCGCTTGCGCGCGCGGGTGAGGACGTCGCCGCGAGCCTGATCGTCGACCCTTATGCGATCGAGGTCGAGCTGCGCAACGGCCATTACGCGCCGAAAGCTTTGCGCGAGGCGATCCGCGCGACGGGACCGACGGTGCGCCGCGATCTCGGCAAGCAGGCCGAAGGCTTGGCGCCGATCGCCGCCGCGCACGCGCCGACGGAGAAGTCGCATGTATCGCTATGACGAATTCGACGCGGCCTTCGTCGCCGCGCGCGTCGGCCAGTTTCGCGACCAGGTCGGCCGGCGCCTCGCCGGCGAGCTGACCGAGGAGCAGTTCCGGCCGCACCGGCTGATGAACGGCCTCTATCTGCAACTGCATTCCTACATGCTGCGCATCGCCGTGCCCTATGGCACGCTGAACGTGCGGCAGATGCGCAAGCTCGCCGAGATCGCGCGCAAGTACGACCGCGGCTACGGCCATTTCACCACGCGGCAGAACCTGCAGTTCAACTGGCCGGCGCTGAAGGACGTGCCCGACATCCTCGCCGAGCTCGCCAGCGTCGAGATGCATGCGATCCAGACCTCGGGCAACTGCATCCGCAACGTCACCGCCGACCATTACGCCGGCGTCGCCGCCGACGAGCTCGCCGATCCGCGCCCCTTCGCCGAAATCCTGCGGCAATGGTCGTCGCTGCACCCCGAGTTCTCGTTCCTGCCGCGCAAGTTCAAGATCGCCGTCAACGGGGCGCCGCACGATCGCGCCGTCATCCAGGCGCATGACATCGGCCTGCAGATCGTGCGCGACGATCAGGGCGAACTCGGATTCGCCGTCTATGTCGGCGGCGGGCTCGGCCGCACGCCGTTCATTGGCCGCAAGGTGCGCGATTTCCTGCCGCAGCGCGATCTGCTCGCCTATGCCGAGGCGATCCTGCGCGTCTACAACCTCGAGGGCCGGCGCGACAACAAGTACAAGGCGCGCATCAAGATCCTGCTGCACGAGAAGGGCCTCGAAGCGTTGCGCGACGCGGTCGAAGCGGAGTTTTCCGCGCGCGGCGGCGCCTCGCTCGAATTGCCGGCCGAAG
Organism: Roseiarcus sp.; assembly: GCF_049514155.1. GTDB lineage: Bacteria > Pseudomonadota > Alphaproteobacteria > Rhizobiales > Beijerinckiaceae > Roseiarcus. The sequence goes on from NZ_JBEKVH010000096.1 coordinate 13,308, forward strand.
AGGTCGAGCGCATCGCCGCCTATTTCGCCCCGCCGCCGCTCGCGCCGCGTTCCGTCACGAACGAGCGGGTCGAACGCCGGCGCGGCAAGGACGCCCAGTTCGCCAAGTTCTTCGAGTCCAACGTCGTCGCGCACAAGGTCCCCGGCTACGCCATCGTCACCGTATCGCTGAAACCGATCGGCGGCGTGCCGGGCGACGCGAGCGCCGACCAGATGGACGCGGTCGCCGACCTCGCCGAGGACTATTCGCACGACGAGCTGCGCGTCTCGCACGAGCAGAACCTCATCCTCCCCTACGTCGCGCTCGACGACCTGACCGCCGTCTACGACCGGCTCGCTTCCGTCGGCCTGGCGACGCCCAACGCCGGACTGATCAGCGACATCATCGCCTGCCCCGGCCTCGACTATTGCGCGCTCGCCACCGCGCGCTCGATTCCCGTCGCCCAGCGTCTTTCCGAGCGCTTCGGCGACGGCGCGCGCGCGCGCGCGATCGGGCCGCTGAAGATCAAGATTTCCGGATGCATCAACGCCTGCGGCCATCATCACGTCGGCCACATCGGCATTCTCGGCCTCGAGCGCAACGGCGAGGAAACCTACCAGATCACGCTCGGCGGCTCGGGCGACGAGACGGCGTCGATCGGCCAGATCATCGGCCCCGGCTTCAGCTCGGAGACCGTGGTCGGCGCGGTCGAGACGATCGTCGACACCTATATGGCGCGCCGCAGCGGGCCAGAAGAGACGTTCCTCGACGCCTATCGCCGCCTCGGCCCGGCGCCGTTCAAGGAAGCGCTCTACAGCCGCAACGCGGGAGCCGACATCTGATGAGCGCCCATGACGTCAGGCTGTTCGGCGACGCGATCGCCGCCAGCCGCCTCGAAGACCGCTTCGCCAAGGTCAAGGCGAGTTCGTTGCTGCGGCTGGCGATCGAGGACCTGTATCCCGGACGCATCGCGCTGGTGTCGAGCTTCGGCGCCGATTCGGTCGTGCTGCTGCACATGGTCGCGCAGGTCGACCCGACGACGCCGGTCGTGTTCGTCGACACCGGCCAGCATTTCGACGAGACGCTGCGCTACCGCGACGAGCTCGTAGCCCGCCTCGGGCTGACCAACCTCGTGATGGCCGAGCCGGACCGCGAGACCGTCGCGGAGGAGGACCCGGAGAAGTTCCTGTTCGCCAGCGACCCTGACCGCTGCTGCGACATCCGCAAGGTGCAGCCGCTGGCGCGCGCGCTTGGCGGCTACGACGCCTGGATCACCGGCCGCAAAAGCTTTCAGACCGCGACCCGGTCGCGCGTGCCGCTGTTCGAGGCCGAGGGCGATCGGGTCAAGGTCAATCCGCTGGTCGGCTGGAGCGCGACCGATCTCATCGACTACATCCGCGCCGCCGGCCTGCCGCCCCATCCGCTGGTCGCCAAGGGCTTCCCGTCGATCGGCTGCCTGCCCTGCACCAGCCGCGTCGCGCCCGGCGAGGACCCGCGCGCCGGCCGCTGGCGCGGCCGAACCAAGTCCGAATGCGGCATCCACACCGAACCGCTGAACGTGGGTCAGGATATCTGATGGCTCTGTGGCGCGACGGCGGCTTCGCCGACGACATCTGGACGACGCTCGACGATTCCGCGCCGATTCCGGAGCGCGGCGCGATCGTCGTCTCGTTCGCGCGCTGGCGCGCGGAGAAGGCGGCGCTCGCGACGCGCGCCGATCCGGTCGGCGTGGCGATCGCCGCCGATAAAGACGCGGTCGATCGCCTCGCCGAGGCGGCGCATCGGCCGCTGGTGGCGCTGAAATTCGACAAGTTCGCCGACGGCCGCGCCTTCTCCTACGCCGAGCTCTTGCGCGAGCGCCACGGCTTCAAGGGCGAATTGCGCGCCACCGGCGACGTGCTGCTCGACGAAATGCCGCTGATGCAGCGCTGCGGGTTCACGTCGTTCGAGGTGACCGACGCCAACACGCTGCGCGCGCTGAAAGAGGGGCGACTACCGAAAGGCGCGCTGTTCTACCAGCCCGCGCCGGGGCAGCGCGAAGCGCCGACGGGGACAAGACCGTGGCTGCGACGGGCGGCGAGCTGAGGGCGCCGCGCCCCGCCACCTCCCAACCCGTCATGGCCGTCCCCGGACTTGATCCGGGGATTGTCCCGGCCATCCACGTCTTTCTCGGCGCCTCACGCGTTCATGTCTTCGTACAAGTCGC